>NZ_JBFBCB010000154.1:0-1142 GCF_040682975.1 Streptomyces sp. NPDC051051 | reverse complement strand
CGGGGTGGGGTGTAGGTGGTGGTGAGGTCGGGTCGGTGGTGGTCGGGGGCGGGGAGGGCTTTGGTGTCGACTTTTCCGTTGGGGGTGAGGGGGAGGTGGTCGAGGGTGACGTAGAGGCTGGGGATCATGTAGTCGGGCAGTTGTTGCTGGAGGTGGGTGCGCAGTTCGCCGGCGGTGGGCTGGTGGCCGGTGGTGGGGACGGTGTAGGCGGTGAGTTGTTTGTTGCCGGGGGTGTCCTCGCGGACGGTGACGGCGGTGGTGTGGATGTGGGGGTGGGTGG
This sequence comes from Streptomyces sp. NPDC051051, assembly GCF_040682975.1. Classification (NCBI taxonomy): domain Bacteria; kingdom Bacillati; phylum Actinomycetota; class Actinomycetes; order Kitasatosporales; family Streptomycetaceae; genus Streptomyces; species Streptomyces sp. NPDC051051. The sequence goes on along the minus strand of NZ_JBFBCB010000154.1, from coordinate 862 downwards.
TCAGGGCGTTCTCGATCTCGCCGAGTTCGATGCGGTAGCCGCGCAGTTTGACCTGGTTGTCGATGCGGCCGATGAACTCCAGCGTGCCGTCGGGACGCCATTTGACCAGGTCGCCGGTGTGGTAGACGCGGGGGTCGGGGTGGGGCGGGGTGAGGGGGTTGGGGGTGAAGCGCTGCCCGGTGAGGTCGGGCCGGTTGTGGTAGTGCCGGGCCAGGCAGATGCCTCCCAGCAGGGCGTGGCCGGGGACGCCGACGGGTGCGGGCTGGTTGTGGTGGTCGACGACGTAGGCGGTGGTGTTGGTGATGGGCCGGCCCAGGGTGGTGGTGCCGCCGTGCGGGTCGGGTGCGGTGGTCAGGCTCATCACGTTCGCCACCGAGCCCTCGGTCGCCCCGTACTCGTTGCTGATCGTGGTCTGCGTGCCGGCGGCGTCCAGGAGGCGGGAGACGAGCCGGGGGGTGAGGTTCTCACCCCCGGCGACGATGGTGCCGATGTGGTGGCGGGCGCCGCGGGCCTCCAGATGCGCGGCCAGGACCTCCAGGTGGGAGGGGGTGGCCTTCAGGAAGCTGATCGGGGTGTCGGTGCAGATCAGATCGATCGCCGCGTCGAACGCCGTCTGATCGGCTCCGGCCGCGGGGATCGCCAGCTGCTGGCCCTGGATCAGCGGCAGGAACAGTGCCGTGATCGTCAGATCGAACGTCACCGACGAATACAGGATGCTGCCGATCCCACCGGGAACCTGCACCGGATAGTTCCGGTCGCACCAGTGCAGGTAGTTGACCACCCCACGATGCTCCAGAGCCACCCCCTTCGGCCTGCCCGTCGAACCCGACGTGTAGATCACATAAGCCAGATCATCCGGCGA
>NZ_JBFBCB010000153.1:0-1228 GCF_040682975.1 Streptomyces sp. NPDC051051 | reverse complement strand
CCCATCATGCACACGACATGAAGCGACGGCAGAACCGTCCCATCACCCACGAACGGGCGACACCACATCATCAGGAACGGGACTTAACGCCCTCTGAGACCTGCTGTGAGTGAGGCGACGATCTCCTGCATCGGAGCGGGGTTCTCGGTGGCGACGTCGAGGTCACGGCTGAAGCGTTCGACCAGGCCGTGGGCCTGCACGGCGTATCCGCCGGTGAGGACCAGAGGGTAGGGGGAGCCGAGGTCGAGGATGTCGGCGAGGAGACGCTCGTGGAGCGGAGTGAGCTTCACGCGGCGGTCGTGTCGGCCGGAGCGGTGCGGAGCAGCTCGGGGAAGGCGTCCTCCCAGACCTCGCGGATGCAGGGACTGATCAAGCGCCGCAGAACGGGCCACTGCTCGGTGAGCAGCCGGTGGTGCAGGAGGGCCACCAGGTCCTCACTCAGTCCTTCTGCGAGGACGGTCCGGTAGAGCGTCATGCGGGACTTCGGACGGTCCAGGCTGTAGCTCGTCCGCCCGGACCAGACGATGTGAAGCGGCAGATCCACATCGCCCTCGACGGGGCCGGCCAGCTCCTGCAAGCGCTCGGGCAGCCGACTGCGGTAGCGGTCCCGCAGCACCTCGGCGCGGGGGGCGATCGTCGTGTCCATGCATCCAGTATCGCTGCTGGGAGGCGGCGGCATGGTGGATACGGGGATCAGCTGTCGTACGTACGAGTCGGGCGCCGCACACTCCTCCCTCGGGCATCTCCCATTGAGCGCGTTCCATCCTGAAAATCGCAGGTCATGGGCCCTAGTGTGGGTCGTGGCTGGTGGGCTCCGGCTGGTCGGGGGCGAGATCGTCAACACGTGATCGTCTGTCACGGGTGAGGTCAGGCGTTCTGAGGCGGGCTCGGCGGCTGGCCGCGTAGGTTCCGCGGCATGACGGATGTGCTGACGTGGACGGTGCAGCAGTGGCTTGAGCTGGAGGAACGTGCGGAGCTGTTGCGCACGGAGCTGGCCGGTATCTCCTCCGCCCGGCCCGGCCGGTCCAGCGAGATCACCGCCGCCCGCCACGACAAGATCACCGCGCATCTCCGAGAGGCCGGCCTCGGCGCCCTGGCCGACCTCGGCTTCGTCGGCCTGGACGACCAGCCCGACGACGACCCCGTGATCATCACCGGCCGCAAGGCCACCCGGAACCACCAACTCACCGATGCCGAGAAGGAAGCGAACCGGCTGATCAGCCGCGAA
>NZ_JBFBCB010000152.1:0-1233 GCF_040682975.1 Streptomyces sp. NPDC051051 | reverse complement strand
CAGCTGGCCGAACAGGCCGGCCACCGCACGCCCGACGGGCTGCAGCACCTCCTCGCCGGATCGAAGTGGGAGCCCGATGACATCCGCGACGACCTGCAGGAATACGTCGCCGACAAGCTCGGCGAGGCCAGCGGCGTCCTGGTCATCGACGACACCGGGTTCATCAAGAAGGGCACCACCTCAGCCGGGGTCCAGCGCCGGTACTCCGGAACCGCCGGCCGGACGGAGAACTGCCAGATCGGCGTCTTCGCCGCCTACGCCTCCGCCCGCGGCCGGGCTCTGGTCGACCGCGAGCTCTATCTCCCGAAGTCTTGGACCGAGGACCGGGAACGCTGCCGCACCGCAAGGGTCCCCGACGAGCGGGAGTTCGCCACCAAGGGGCGAACTGGCCCGGCACCTCGTGCTGCGGGCCCTCGCCTCGCCGCTGCCTATCGCCTGGGTCACCGCGGACTCCGCCTACGGCCAGGACAACCGCTTCCGCCGGCTGCTGGAACAGTCGGGTGTCGGCTACGTACTGGCCGTCCCCAAGTCACAGTTCAGCGTGGGCTGTTCACGGATCGAGGGCCTGTTCGCGCAGGCCCCGGACGAAGCGTGGGAGAAGATCTCCTGCGGCGACGGCGCGAAGGGGCCCCGTGTCTACCACTGGGCAGCGGTGCGGCTGCCGGCCGTCGCCGAGTTCGACTACCAGGGCGAGGTCCCCCACCGGATGCGGTGGGCCCTGGCCCGGCGCAGCATCAGCAAACCCGACGAGATCGCCTACTACCTCGCCTACGCAGCCCTTCAGACCACGGTCCAGGAACTGGTGCGGGTCGCCGGGACGCGCTGGGCGATCGAGGAGTGCTTCCAGGCCGCGAAGAACGAGTGCGGCCTGGACCAGTACGAGGTCCGCCGCTACGTCGGCTGGTATCGGCACATCACGCCGGCCATGCTCGCGCACGCCTTCCTGGCCGCCACGACACACCAGGCCCGGGAAAAGGGGGCGCAACAGGTGGGACGGCCGGGGTCGTCGGGCTCACAGTGGCGGAGGTTCGGCGGCTCCTGGCAACTTGTCGTGCCCAGCCCCCGCACCTGAGCGGACACCACGGACGACACCACGCGCTGAGCTGGTCGAACTGGCGCCGCCGACGCCAAGCAGTCGCCCGCCGCTGTCACTACCAGCGGCGTTGTCGCACGATCGAGGGGCGGTCCCCGTAAGACCGCCCCCACACGATCGAAGCCGCGCTACACTCCGCC
>NZ_JBFBCB010000151.1:0-1313 GCF_040682975.1 Streptomyces sp. NPDC051051 | reverse complement strand
GCCGGCCCAGCAGCGGGTGCTGCCCGGGCCCCATGTCGTAGCGGATGCCCAGCCCGCTGACGATGCCGGCCAGGTGGGCGGCGGCGTCGCGGTGTGTCATGAGTTCGCCCAGTACGGCGCGCAGCGGGGCGGTGTCCTCGCCGGTGAGGCGCAGTTCGATCGCGGCGCGGGCGTTGCGGGCCAGTTGCCGGCCGATGGGGTGGCGTTCGGCGTGGTAGGTGTCCAGCAGTTCTTCGGGGGCCCAGCCGTTGACGGCCGCGGCGAGTTTCCAGCCGAGGTTGACCGCGTCCTGCACGCCCACGCTCAGGCCCTGCGCCATCGCCGGCGGCTGGACGTGGGTGGCGTCGCCGGCGAGGAAGATCCGGCCGCGCCGGTAGGCGTCGGCGACCCGGGAGGCGTCGGTGAAGCAGCTGATCCAGCGGCACTGCCCGTGGTGGATGGACTCGCCGGTCAGGCGCTGCCAGGCGTCGGCGAGTTCGGTGTAGGACAGGGCGTCGCGGTCCTTGGGCCGCATGCCCCGCTCGTAGGCGACGATGCGGGTGACGCCGTTCTCCAGGTCCATCGCCATGATCATGCTGCCGTCGGGCAGGTTCTCGCCGATGCGGCGGCGGCGGGTTTCGATGCCGGTGACGTCGGCGGTGTAGAAGCCGCGGGTGGGCTTCGGGCCGGGGAAGCCGATGCCGGCCAGTCGGCGTACGGTGCTGCGTCCGCCGTCGCAGCCGACCAGGTAGCGGGCGCTGTCGTGGGCGGGGCCGTCGGGGCCGTCGAGGTCGACGACGACGGCGTCGGGCGTCTCGCGCACGCCGGTGACCTCGTGGCCGCGGCGCACCGTGACGCCGAGTTCGGCGGCCCGTTCCTCCAGCATCCGTTCGGTGCGGAACTGGGAGACGCCCCGGGCGCCGCGGTGGTCCTCCTCCAGCAGGGACAGGTCGATGGCCACGCCGCCGAAGTGGCTGTCGGCGGGTTCGGTCGCGCCGAGCCTGGCGAGCAGCCCGCGCTGGTCGAAGCTCTCGGCGGTGCGCCGGGTGAAGCTGGCGCCGCGGGACTCGCGGGGCGGGGCGGGCAGCTTCTCGTAGACGACGACGTCGACGCCGCCCAGGCGCAGTTCGCAGGCCGTCATCAGCCCGACAGGGCCGGCGCCGACGACTATCACGTCCCAGCTCATGCTCACGCTCCTGTCCGGTGGGTGCCGCCGGCCGCCGGCCCGGCGATGGCGGGGGTGGGGTGGGGGTGGCCGAACCAGCGGGTGAGGGTGTCGGTGAGGTCGTGGTCGCTGCCGGGGCTGGTCCAGGCGACGTAGCCGTCGGGGCGGA
>NZ_JBFBCB010000150.1:0-1363 GCF_040682975.1 Streptomyces sp. NPDC051051 | reverse complement strand
GACGCCCTCGCCCAGCACCGCGCGGCCCTCGGGCTGCCCGGCGTGTCACTCGCCTGGGGCCTGTGGAACCAGACCAGCACCATCAGCGGCGAACTCGGCGACGCGGACCTCCAGCGCATCAAGCGCCTGGGGCTGCTGCCCCTCGCCACGGACGAGGCGATGGCGCTGTTCGACTCCGCCGTGGCGGGAACCGAACCGGTCCTCGCCGTCAGCCGCATCGACACCGCGGCCCTGCGCGCACAGCCCCAGGCGCCCACCCCGCTCCTGCGCGCCCTGGTCCCGGCCGGCCCGCGACGCGCGAACGACACGCGGAGTGATGCCGCCGCCTCACTGACCCAGCGCCTGGGCACCCTGTCCCGGGAAGAGCGCGAACAGGCCCTCGTCGACCTGGTACGCACCCAGGTCGCCATGGTCCTCGGCCACGCCGACGCCCACGCCGTCGACCCCCAACGCGCCTTCCAGGAAATCGGCTTCGACTCACTGACCGCCGTCGAACTGCGCAACCAGCTCAACAGCACGACCGGACTGCGCCTGCCGAGCACGCTGGTCTTCGACCACCCCAGCCCCGCCGCCCTCGCCGCGCACCTGGCCTCCGAGCTGTTCGGCGAGGAGGAGTCCGTCGCCGTCACCGCGGACTCCGCCTCCATGGAACCGATCGCGATCGTCGGCATGGCGTGCCGCTATCCGGGCGGTGTGTCCTCCCCGGAGGACCTGTGGGACCTGGTCGCCGGTGAAGTCGACGCCGTCAGCGAGTTCCCCTCCAACCGCGGCTGGGACGTCGAGAAGCTGTACGACCCGGACCCCGACCGGCCGGGCACGTCGTACGTCCGCGAGGGCGGCTTCCTGCACGACGCGGACCTGTTCGACCGCGAGTTCTTCGGCATGTCACCGCGCGAGGCGACCGCCACCGACCCGCAGCAGCGCCTGCTGCTGGAGACCGCCTGGGAGACGCTGGAGAACGCGGGCATCGTCCCGGCCACCCTGCGCGGCAGCCGCACCGGCGTCTTCACCGGTGTGATGTACCACGACTACGCCACCGCCACCGGGACCGTCCCGGAGGAACTGGAGGGCTATCTCGCCGCGGGCAGCGCGGGCAGTGTCGCCTCCGGCCGGCTGTCGTACACCTTCGGTCTCGAAGGTCCGGCGATCACGGTCGACACGGCGTGCTCCTCCTCGCTGGTGGCCCTGCACATGGCCGCGGGCGCGCTGCGCAACGGCGAGTGCGACCTCGCACTCGCGGGTGGTGCCACGGTCATGGCGACACCCGCCACGTTCGTGGAGTTCTCCCGCCAGCGCGGCCTGTCCGCCGACGGCCGCTGCAAGTCCTTCTCCGACGACGCCGACGGCACCGGCTGGTCCGAGG
>NZ_JBFBCB010000149.1:0-1367 GCF_040682975.1 Streptomyces sp. NPDC051051 | reverse complement strand
CACGAGCTGACGCATCAGCTGGGTCTGCGGGACGAGTACCGGGACGCCGATGCCCCGCACCGCCCGCACGTTCCCGGCAGCCTGCTCGGCGACCTCGACGCGGCCCCGGAGGACTCCTCCCTCGTCGCGGCCGGTCTGCGCGACCGCCACCTCGCCCTGCTCGGCGCACTCATCGGGGACGTGACCCAGGCGCCGGAGCAGGCCGGCCTCAGCTTCGCGGAGGCGCGGGGCGCTGCCGTTGCGGACACGCGCGAGGCGGTGTGGGTGGATCCGGTGTCCCTGCCCCGGACCGCCGATGACGCCACCACCGGGGCAGACGTTCCCGCCCGGATGCTGCGGGGGGAGGGCCTGCTTCCGTTCGGGTCGGGCAATTTCATGTTCACCAACCTGAACTATGAGAGGGATGCGTACCAGAAAAAGGCGGTTCGTGTCATTCAGGCGCTGAGCAGGCACGCCATCATCCGTGAGTACGTCGGTGGCCGTCCGGTGCGGATCACGTTGCACGTGCGGACGACGGAGACGCCGGCGGATGTGATCGATCTGGACGTGGCTCGGCAGAGTGCGGCGATGCGTGCTCTGCAGGCTGCGGCCGACTCCGGTGATGACGAGGCGGCCGGGGCCGCCCAGCGGGAACTGGCGGACGCTCTGGCGGACAGGCCTGCGGCGCAGATGCGCGGGGTCGAGATCAATCTGGCGAGCTACTACTTCGAGAAGTACGACATCGGTTACATCATGGGGATGCTGGCGCATGAGATCGGTCTGCATCCGCTGGCCTCGGCGCGAGAGGAGCTGGGCCAGGACGAGGCCGACAACAGGGGGGTGGCGCAGCGGGTGCCGGGTCTGCCGGCGAACCGTGTGATGAACACGGTGGATGCGGGGCAGGCGGACCACGTCATGGCGGCTTCCCCGGAGCGGATGCGGCACCGGATCTACCGTGATGTGGTGGTGGAGATGGCGCATGTCCTGGCGCAGCAGGCGGAGAACGGCGACGAGGGGGCCGGCACCAAGGACGTCACGGACCTGTTCGACACGTATCTGATGGACGTGGCGACGATCGCGGTGACCAATGACCACCGGGCACGAGCTGCCTGGGAGCCCGTCAACACGGCCAGGGTCTACAACGCCTACAAGGAGCTGCTGCGCGAACAGTTGGCGGACGCCCCCGCGCTTCAGGCACTCCTGCCCCCCGACAAGGGTTGGCGCGGCGTCGCGGCGAACTTCACACGACTTGGCACCAACATCGTGACCCGCAATGTCGGCGACAGCATCCAACGGCCGGCCCCGGCCTACGAAGCCCGCCCCCGGCTTCCGCAGAGCACTGCTCGGCAGTCCGAGGACGCCCAGAACGAGGTTCCGCTCCCCGCCCG
>NZ_JBFBCB010000148.1:0-1375 GCF_040682975.1 Streptomyces sp. NPDC051051 | reverse complement strand
CGGATGTGGTGCCGGTGCCGCCGGGGCCGGTGCTGCGTCCGTTCAAGTTGGGGAATTTCGAGTTCACGAATTTGAATCAGACGGACCGGTATGTCGAGAAGGCGGCCCGGATCGTCGAGTTGCTCGACGAGCACGCCACGATCAGGGACTACGTCGGTGGTCGTCCGGTGCGTGTCACGTTGCGTCTGCGGACGACGGAGGCGCCGGCCGATGTGGTCGACCGGGGTGCCGAGGGTGTCGACATCAACCTGGCGAGTTACTACTTCGAGAAGTACGACACCGGTTACGTCATGGGCATGTTGGCGCATGAGATCGCTCTGCATCCGCTGGCCTCGCGGAACGGGAACATCGCGAAGGAGGAGGATCTGTTCGCGGGGATGCCGTTCCAGGTGCCGGGTCTGGAGTCGTTGAAGACGCCGCGTTTCATGAACACGGTGGGTTCGGGTCAGGCGGATCACATCATGGCGGCGCTGCCGGAGTCGATCCGGCACGGTATTTACCGTGACGCGGTGGTGGAGATGGCGCGGGTGCTGGAGCAGCGTGCGCGGGTGGGTGTGCAGGGTGCCAAGGCGAAGGACGTCACGGACCTGTTCGACACGTACCTGATGGATCTGGCGTCCATCGCGGTGACGAACGACCATCGGGGTCGGGCGGTGACGGACCCGGCGTACACGGCGAGGTCGTACAACGCGTACAAGGCCCTGCTGGACGCGCATCTGCCGCAGGACGGTCGCCTGCGTGCCCTGCTGCCCGCCGACAAGGGCCGGTGGGGTGTGCTGGGCGACTTCGCCCAGCTCGCCACCAGCGTGGGGACGAACAACCGCGGCGACAGCATCCAGCAACCCGCCCCCACCGGCGAGGCCCGCCCCCGACTCCCACAGGGAAGCACCGGCGACCAGCAGACCGAAGAAACCGTGAACGGGCAGGTCCTGCCGCTGCCGCAAGGTGCGCGTGACGGCCGTCCGCGATTCGTGGTGCGGTCGGGCTTCGACGCCCGCCGGTTCACGCACGCCGGTGATCCCGTCACCGACCTGACCGTCAGGGTCGCGTTCCGTGGCACGGGGGAGCAGGGCGCGCGGGTGCGCGAGCGGCTCGACGCGGGCGTGGCCCAGTTCCTGAACGATCCCGGTTACCGGTTGCCGAACGGTGACCGGTTGCACGTGACGGTGGAATACGTCGACCCGGCCGGTTCGCCGCATCTGACGGTGGATCTGGTGGGCCGGGACCGGGCGATGGACCAGGTGTCGTGGTGGGCGGATGCCGATCCGGTGCAGTTGGTGCACGAGCTGACGCATCAGCTGGGTCTGCGGGACGAGTACCGGGACGCCGATGCCCCGCACCGCCCGCACGTTCCCGGCAGCCTGCTCGGCGACCT
>NZ_JBFBCB010000147.1:0-1402 GCF_040682975.1 Streptomyces sp. NPDC051051 | reverse complement strand
TAGTACTGCAACGGTGCTTGTGCTGATTGCTGACCAGTTTCAGGGACTGTGTCCGCGCCGTTTGTAGTGACTGATGCGGGCCTGGTGTTGTCGTCTGCGGCGCCATGTCGACCAGTGCAGGATGTGGTCGACGGGTGTGGGGCGGCGGTTGGTGAGGCGGGTGATCAGGCGTCTGATCTCGGCGAGGCTGAGGTGGATGAGCGGGGAGGATCCGTTTCTGCTTTGTCCGCATCCAGCTCTCGAGCCCGCAGGACGGTCAGGCAGGCGTGGGCGGCCATGGCCAGGGTCATGTGGCGGTGCCAGCCGGGATAGCGGCGGACCTGGTAGTCGTCCAGGCCGCACTCCTGTTTCGCGGTCTGGAAGCATTCCTCCACGGCCCAGCGGCTGCCCGCGATGCGGATCAGCTCATCGAGGGTGGTGCCGGCGGGGCAGTAGGCGATGTAGTAGGAGATCTCCTCGGGCCGGTGGACGCTGCGGCGGGCGAGGACCCAGTGTCGGCGATCGGGCCGGTGCCAGGGCCGGACCTCAACCCGCGCCCAGTCGTAGATCCGCCGGCCGTGGACGCCGTCGCCGCAGGAGCGGCGTTTCCACTTCTGCCGGGGCAGGTCGGGGAACAGGTCGTGGACGGGGTGGTCGAGGGCGAAGCGGGTGACGACGGTGTCGTGGCGGGTGGTGGCCATGACGTGGAAGACGTCCGCCTGCTCGAGCTCGTAGCGCCAGCCTTTGGAGAAGCCGTAGGCGGCGTCCGCGGTCACCCACCGGAAGGGCATCTTGTCGGCGATCGCTTTGCGGACCATCGCCTTGGCCATGGCCACCTTCGTGGCGAAGGCGACCGCGTCGTCGATGCCGGCCCGGCGGCACCGTTCCCGGTCATCCGTCCAGGAGGTAGGCAGATACAGCCGCCGGTCGATCAGTGTCCGCCCGCGGCTGGTGGCGTAGGCGAGGAAGACACCGATCTGGCAGTTCTCCGTCCGCCCGGCGGTGCCGGAGTACTGCCGCTGCACGCCGGCCGACCGCATCCCCTTCTTCAGGAAGCCGGTGTCGTCCACGATCAGGACGGCGTCCCGGTCACCCAGGTTGTCGACCACGTACCGGCGTACGTCATCGAGAACCTCGTCGGCGTCCCAGTCGATCCGGTTCAGCATCCGCTGGATACGGTCCGGACCGTCGTGGCCGGCCTCCTCCGCCAGCGTCCAGCCGTTCTTGCGCTGCAGCGGAGCAATCAGGCCCTGCATATACGCCAGCGCCGACTCCCTCGGCTCCGACCTGCTGAACCGGTGCACGAACCGCCCATGCACCGCCTCGAGTTCACTCGCCCACAACCTGACATCAGCAAGGTCCCCACCCATGACCAAACCAACGAACGAACTGGTCAGCAGTCACGGCAAGCACCGTTGCAGTA
>NZ_JBFBCB010000146.1:0-1431 GCF_040682975.1 Streptomyces sp. NPDC051051 | reverse complement strand
GAAGCGCAGGGCAGAACTGGACACGTCGACGCCCGACGGGTAGACAAGCACACGAAGCCTCTGGTGGAGACGGATTTCTTGGTCGAAAACCCATCCACCAGGGGCTTCGCCATGTTGTCAGCCCAACAGCCGGACAAGAGCGTCAGGTTGGAAAGGGCTCACTGACCCAGCACGATGCGGCGAGTGGAGCCGCGGTGCCCGGCTCCCTGGGCGAAGAACAGCGCCAGGACCACGATGTCATCGATGTTGGTGACGGCGAACAACCCGACGGCCTGCCCGATGATGCCCAGGTCCACGAGTGGATGCCCTCCCCTTCGATGCGACTGTCCCCGTGACGCTACCGGGAGCCCGCACCGCGTCCCTCTCCGGACCGAGGCTCAGTGCTGTCGCTTCTCGGGTTCTGGCTCAACTTCTATGGTGCGGCGCGACGGCTCGGCGCCCCTCGCCGCGCCCCGCTGACCTGCCTGCTGCGCCGCGACGCCTGCACCGCCCGCGCCCGCCGGATCCTGCGCCCGCCTGGTGTCCTTCTCGTCCGCTGCCCCGGCGCCATGAGGCCTCGGCTTCGGTACCGTCGTCATTCCCGACGCCGCAGCCGACTCCACCGCGGCGGCCCTCCGCGTGACCTGCTGTGTCATGATCACCCGTGCTCGCGAGCGGGGCTGGTCCCGGGTCGGCAGGGCAGCCGGTTGCCGCGCCACCTGGGGGCCTGCGCGGGTAGGCGATGATGCGCTAAGCACCCACTGGGTGATATGTCAGAGGGAAGGGCGGGCGGCCGCCCGACTTGTGTACGTACGATGGGGGACCCCCGTATCCGCCATGCCGCCGCCTCCCAGCAGCGATACTGGATGCATGGATGCGACGATCACCGCCCCCCGCGCCGAGGTGCTGCGGGACCGCTACCGCAGCCGACTGCCCGAGCGCTTGCAGGAGCTGGCCGGCCCCGTCGAGGGCAGCGTGGACCTGCCGCTCCACATCGTCTGGTCCGGGCGGACGAGCTACAGCCTGGACCGTCCGAAGTCCCGCATGACGCTCTACCGGACCGTCCTCGCCGAAGGACTGAGCGAAGACCTAGTAGGGCTTGGTCAGGTCGGTTGTGGTGATGCGTGTCCTGTCGGGCCGGTGTGGCGTTGAGAGTGTGTGACTCCGGACGAGATTGCTGCGGTGCGTGGTGAGTTGGAGGCGTTCGCGGCGGAGGTGTTCGAGCCGTTCGCGCGCAAGGATCAGCGTCGGTGGGGGCAGGTGTATCTGCGGGGGCTGCTGACCGACGGGCAGCGTAAGTCGGTCGAGCCGATGGCCGCCCGGCTCGGGGAGGACGGCAATCGTCAGGCGCTGGCCAACTTCATCACCACCAGCCCCTGGGACCCGGCACACATCCGGGCCCAGCTTGCCTGGCGGATGGAGGCGGTGATCGGACCCGAGGCCCTGGTCTTC
>NZ_JBFBCB010000145.1:0-1451 GCF_040682975.1 Streptomyces sp. NPDC051051 | reverse complement strand
CACCTGACGGTGGATCTGGTGGGCCGGGACCGGGCGATGGACCAGGTGTCGTGGTGGGCGGATGCCGCCCCGGTGCAGTTGGTGCACGAGCTGACCCATCAGCTGGGCCTGCGCGACGAGTACCGGGACGCCGACTCCCCGCACCGCCCGCACATTCTCGGCAGCCTGCTCGGCGACCTCGACGCGGACCCGGAGGAATCCTCGCCGGCCGCGGCCGGTCTGCGCGACCGGCACCTGGCCCTGCTGGGTGCGCTGATAGGGGACGTGACCCAGGCGCCGGAGCAGGCCGGTCTCAGCTTCGCGGAGGCGCGGGGCGCGGCCGTCCCCGACACGCGTGAGGCGGTGTGGGTGGATCCGGTGTCCCTGCCCCGGTCCGCCGACGACGCCACCACCGGGGCAGACGTTCCCGCCCGGATGCTGCGGGGTGAGGGTCTGAGTCCGTTCGGGTCGGATAATTTCACGTTCACCAACCTGAACTATGACAATGAGGCGTACCTGGGCAAGGCGGTTCGTGTCATCGAGGCGTTGCGCGTTCATGCCATCATCCGTGAGTACGTCGGTGGCCGTCCGGTGCGGATCACGTTGCACGTGCGGACGACGGAGACGCCGGCGGATGTGATCGATCTGGACGTGGCTCGGCAGAGTGCGGCGATGCGTGCTCTGGAGGCTGCGGCCGTCTCGGGTGATGACGAGGCGGCCGGGGCCGCCCAGCGGGAGCTGGCGGATGCTCTGGCGGACAGGCCTGCGGCGGAGATGCGCGGGGTCGAGATCAATCTGGCGAGTTACTACTTCGAGAAGTACGACATCGGTTACATCATGGGGATGCTGGCGCATGAGATCGGTCTGCATCCGTTGGCTTCGGCGCGGGACGGTCTGGGCAGGGACGAGGCCGACAACAGGGGGGTGGCGCAGCGGGTGCCGGGTCTGCCGGCGAACCGTGTGATGAACACGGTGGATGCGGGGCAGGCGGACCACGTCATGGCGGCTTCCCCGGAGCGGATGCGGCACCGGATCTACCGTGATGTGGTGGTGGAGATGGCGCGTGTCCTGGCGCAGCAGGCCGACAAGCGCCAGAACAGTGCCGTCGCGAAGGACGTCACGGATCTGTTCGACACGTATCTGATGGACGTGGCGACGATCGCGGTGACCAATGACCACCGGGCACGAGCTGCCTGGGAGCCCGCCAACACGGCCAGGGTCTACAACGCCTACAAGGAGCTGCTGCGCGAACAGCTGGCGGGCGCCCCCGCGCTTCAGGCACTCCTGCCCCCCGACAAGAGCCGGTGGGGTGTGCTGGGTGACTTCGCCCAGCTCACCGCGAGTGTGGGGACGAACAACCGCGGCGACAGCATCCAGCGGCCGGCCCCGGCCTACGAAGCCCGCCCCCGGCTTCCGCAGAGCACTGCTCGGCAGTCCGAGGACGCCCAGAACGAGGTTCCGCTCCCCGCCCG
>NZ_JBFBCB010000144.1:0-1472 GCF_040682975.1 Streptomyces sp. NPDC051051 | reverse complement strand
AGCGCGAACGGCACCGGCGCCGGCGTGAACGCCTTCAGCGCCAGGTGCAGCATGACGATGGAGTCCTTGCCGCCGGAGAACAGGATCACCGGGTTGTCGAACTCGCCCGCCACCTCGCGCAGGATGTGGACCGCCTCCGACTCCAGGGCGTCGGGGTGGCTGAGGGCGTAGCGGATGTGCGTGCCCTCTTCGTCCGCCGTCTGCGGGTGGCCGGTCGGCGTCATAACAGTCCCCTTTCGGTGAGCACGGCGTACACCGCGGCGGCGGACTCCTGGACACTCTGGTGCTGGGAGGGGATGCGCAGGTCCGGTGAGGCGGGTTCCTCGTAGGGGTCGTCGACCCCGGTGAGCCCGGTCAGCTCGCCCGCGGCCTGCTTGGCGTACAGGCCCTTGACGTCCCGTGCGCTGCACACCTGCAGGGGGGTGGCGACGTGCGCCTCGACGTAGGGGGTGCGGTTGCTGTCGTGGTGCTTGCGGACCGCTTCGCGGCTGTCGGCGTACGGCGCGATCACCGGGACCAGGGCCAGTACGCCGTTGCGGGCGAGGAGTTCGGCGACGTAGCCGATGCGCCGCACGTGGGTGTCGCGGTCCGCGCGGGAGAAGCCGAGGCCGGCGGAGAGCGCCTCGCGGATCTCGTCGCCGTCCAGGATCTCGACGCGGTGGCCCTCCGCGCGCAGCCGGGCGGCCAGCTCGTGGGCGATGGTGGTCTTGCCGGCGCTGGGCAGACCGGTGAGCCAGACGGTGGCCGCGGTCGTCACGGGTGTCTCCTGGGGGGTCGGTGGTCGTCGTGGCGTGCGGCGGGTGTGGCCGCGGGTGCCGTGCGGGTGTCTTGCCGTGCGCGGGGCCAAGGCCGTGGTGCGGGCGGGCGGGCGCCGGCGGTGCGCGGTGCTTCGGCCGGTGGTGGCCGCCGGCCGAAGCGGTGCGGGGGCGCGGTGGTCAGGCCGGGCGGGCGCCGGCGGTGGCGGGAGGGGCGGTGGTGGTGGGGTGGGGGTGGCCGAACCAGCGGGTGAGGGTGTCGGTGAGGTCGTGGTCGCTGCCGGGGCTGGTCCAGGCGACGTAGCCGTCGGGGCGGATGAGGACCGCCTCGGGTGCGGGGCCGGGAGCGGGTGCCCAGGCGGCGGTGACGATGTCGACGCGGTCCGCCCAGTCCTGGGCGAGCCGGGCGGCCGGGGCGGCGGCGTCGGTGGCGATGAGGACACCGCGCGCGGCATGGAGCAGGTCGGCGATGCGGGCCCGGCTGCCGTCGGGCCTCACCAGCACCTGGTCGGGGGGCATGCGCCGGCCCAGCAGCGGGTGCTGCCCGGGCCCCATGTCGTAGCGGATGCCCAGCCCGCTGACGATGCCGGCCAGGTGGGCGGCGGCGTCGCGGTGTTCGGCCAGTTCGCCCAGTACGGCGCGCAGCGGGTCCATGTCGGCGTCGCCGAGGTACAGCAGGGACGCCGCCCGGGCGTTGCGGATGAGTTGCCGGCCGAT
>NZ_JBFBCB010000143.1:0-1549 GCF_040682975.1 Streptomyces sp. NPDC051051 | reverse complement strand
CAACCGCATCCGCCCCGCTTCCGGGGTGAGGGTGACCACGGCGGGGTCTTCCCACTCGGCGAGGGTGGCGGCCAGGTCGTGCACCCGGTGCCGGTAGCCGGCGGTCACTGCCTCGGGCACCGGCTCGGTGTCTACCAGCCGATATCCGGCCAGGGATCGGGGCAGGGCGAACAGGAACCGGGCCGGCAGCCCTCGGCCGGCGAGGTCGGCGTTGCCGCCGAATTTCCGCAGCACGGTCGGTTGCGCCATCACGCACACGGTCAGCGCGGGTTTGTCGACCGAGGCACCCTCGCGGGTCTGCCGTTCGTTGCTCATTGGCTGCCCGGCATGGCCTTTCAGGTAGGGATCAAGGTTGGGGGCACCGGAGTACCGGCCGGCGAGGGTGTCGAAGATCCCGCCTTCATCCGAGATGATCGCCATGCGTCCGCCGTTGGCCGCCATCAACCCGATGAGGGCTTCCGGGGTGGCGTCGTCCACGATCAGGCGGGGCAGGCCGGGAACGGTGATCGCCTCGGCCGCGATCGCAGCCGCGACGGCCTCGGCGGCGGCCTCGTCACGCTTGCCGGGGTCGCTGGCCTTCGCCGCTTGGGTCTTGGCTTGTTCGGCGTGCCGGTCGGCGATGTCCCGCAGCGCGGCAGCCTCGGCGATCCGAGGTCGCATCGCCTCGCCCAACGTCGACTGTGCGGCGAACAGTGGCGCGGTCATCGCCCGGTGCACGGGTGACTTCCGCTCGCCGGGGCCGGCGATGACGGCGGCGAACACGTTGACCGGCTCGCGCCACCCGGCGACCGGTTCCACCTCCAACCGGCCACCCGCGCACGCGGAGAGCACGGCTACGGCGAGGGTGCCGGCCATCGCCGGATCGGTCTGGGTAAACCGGGCAACGCCGGTCACCATGTCGCCCAGCCACGCGGGGAACACGTCGACCGGGAACGGCGGCGGCGCGGTGCTCGGCCCGGTCAAGGGCACTGGAACATCCCACAGCGGCCCGCCCGAGGCCGGTGCGTCGGTGCCGTTGGGCTGGTCGGTGACGAGGTGCAGTCGGGCGGCGCTCATGCGGCCACCTGCCGGGGGCGCTTGCTGCCGGCAGCAAGGCCGGATCGGATGGTGCGGTACGCCTCGGCGCAGCTCAGCCCGGCCGTCACCCCCGCCTGTTCCAGCACGCTCTGCGCGTCGTTCTCGGTGAGTGACCCACCGGCCGCGAGTTGCCCGAGCGCCACGGCGGCGATGTACAGGCAGCGGTTACGCTCCCCTGCCGGCGCGGTGGTCACCCGGTCGACTTCCCGGCGGATCGCGGCCCGCACGTACGCGCCGCTGCGGTCGGTCGGCAAGTCGACCACCACCGGGCGTTGCGGCGGTAGCGGCGCCGGAGTGAGCAGCCCGGCCAGCCACCCGGCCAGCGGGGCGGGGTCGGTATCCAGCACAAAAAGGCCCCTGACCAGGGAGAACCCGGTCAGGGGCCTTACTCGTGTGTCCGGCTGTGTCCGGCCGGCAGCGGACCGTGGCGGGCGTCTGTGCCATATCCGTGCCAAAGATCGGCCGCTCGGTC
>NZ_JBFBCB010000142.1:0-1566 GCF_040682975.1 Streptomyces sp. NPDC051051 | reverse complement strand
CCACGGACCCCACGCCACCGACAAACCCACCTCACCCCGCGCACGACGCGCCTCCACCACCGCATCAGCACACGCGTTCGCCGCCGCATACACGCTCTGCCGTCCGCTGCCCCACACACCGGCAACGGACGAGAACACCACGAACGCCTCCAGTTCCCACCCCCGCGTCAGCTCATCCAGATGCACCGCACCCAAAGCCTTCGCGGACCACACCTCGGTCAGGTGGGCGTCGTCGACCTCGTCGACGGGCATGTGGTCCGGCATACCGGCGACGTGGAAGACGGCGTCGACGCGGTGTTGTCCGAGCAGCGTGGCGACCGCGCCACGGTCGGCCATGTCGCACCGTTCGACATGCACGTGCTCCGCTCCCGCGGCACGTATCTCCTCCACGAGCCGGCTCGCGTCCGGCGCGTCGGCGCCGCGTCGGCTGGTGAGGACGATCTCCCGCGCACCCCGCTCGGCGAGCCAACGGGCCAGATGCCCGCCGAGAGCTCCGGTGCCGCCGGTGACGAGGACGCGCTGCGGCGACCTCCGGCCGGTCTCGGCGGTCCGGCCGGTCTCGGCGGTCCGGGGCAGAAGGGCCGGATGTTCGCGGAGGCGACGTGCGAAGGTGCCGTCGGCCCTCAGCGCGAGCTGGTCCTCGTCCGAGGAGGTGATCGCTGCGGCGAGCAAGCCGACCGTCTGCGCGTCGGACACCGGTGGCAGGTCGATCAATCCGCCCCATCGGTCGGGGAGTTCCAGGGCCGCCACCCGGCCGAACCCCCAGACGGCGGCCTGTTCGGGGCTCAAGGGGCCCTCCGTGGGCGACCCGGTGGCCACGGCACCCGTGGTGACGCACCAGACGGGACACGTTGTGCCGGTGTCGCCGAGCGCTTGAACGGCGGTGATGGCCCCGGCCAACGAGTCGGGCAGGACGGCCGCTCCGGCTACTGTGCCGCCGCGGACCGCCATGACGAGTGCGCGAGCCAGGGAAACCCGGTCGGTGTTCGCGGGGACGGCGAACGGCATGCAGCCGGGCAGCGCTTCTACGACGGTATCGAGTCCTGCCGATCCGCTCTCCGGGTAAAGCACCAGCCATCGTCCTGTCCCGCTGGCCGCCGGGGGCAGGCTGACCGGCTCCCATGTGACGCGGTACCGCCAGTAGTCCTCCTCGGCGCGCAGGGCCCGCTCCCGCCGCTGTGCGGCGAGTCCTGACACGATCTCCTCGACGACCTCCGCGCCGACGCCGAGAGAGTTCGCAAGTTCGAGGGACTCGACGGGATCGACCATGTCCCAGGACTCGGCGCCACCAACGATCGCGGTGTCCTCGGTGTGCTCTGCCGTCCGCACCCGCTTCGTCTGCGGCCAGAAGCGCTCATGCCGGAAGGCGTAGGTCGGAAGTTCCACACCCTCCGTGGCCCGGGAGCCGATCATCGACGCCCAGTCGACCACCATCCCCGTCGTGTGACCGGCGGCGACACCTTCCAGGACGGTGTCCACCTCGTCGCGGTGCTTGCGGAGGGTGGGCACGAACAGTATCCCGTCGGCGTCCGGAAGGCAGTTCTGGGTGAGGGCGGTGAGGGTGGC
>NZ_JBFBCB010000141.1:0-1623 GCF_040682975.1 Streptomyces sp. NPDC051051 | reverse complement strand
CAGGGCGTGACCCGCTTCGTCGAACTCGGCCCCGACGCCACCCTCACCGCCCTCACCCGCACCACGCTCGGCGACACCGCCGACCCGGTCTGCGTCCAGTTGATGCGCCGGGACGCGGCCGAGGGCGTCACCCTGCTGCGTGGACTGGCCGCCTTCCATGTCAGCGGCGGCACCGTCGACTGGAAGGCGCTGCCAGGCGTCCGTACGCACGTCCAAGTGGACCTGCCCACCTACGCCTTCCAGCGCACCCGGTACTGGCCCGCTGCCGCCGACTCGCGCGCCGCCGCGTCGGCATCGGCCTCGCGGGTACCCTCTGCGGACGACGCCTTCTGGTCGATCGTCGAGCAGGAGAGCACCCATGGTCTGGCAGGCCGGCTCGGCGTGCCGGAGGACGCTCTCGACGCGGTACTGCCCGCGTTGACGTCGCTGCGGCGTGAGCAGGTCGAACGCGGGCAGGTCGACGGGTGGCGGTACCGCGTGGACTGGGAGCCGGTCGACGTGGGCGCGGCCCGGCCGGTATCGGGGCGTTGGCTCTTGCTGCAACCGCCCGGTGGCGTCGCCCTTGAGGGGCTTGAGGAGTTCGTTCCGTGCCTGGAGCGTGTGGACTGCGACGTGCGGGATCGCAAAGGGCTGACCCATCTACTCGAAAAGGTGTTCGCCGAGGGCGAGGTGCCGGCCGGCGTGCTCTCCTGCCTGACGAGGGGTGCGTCCACCGCCGACGACGGCGCTCCCGGCATGGTCCCCGCGGTGGTGGACATCATGGCCCTGGTCCAGGCCCTCGGTGATGTCTCCGTGAGTGCTCCGCTGTGGGTGGTCACGCAGGCCGGTCCCGGGCCGGACGGCGCGCTCGGGAACCCGGGCCCGGCGCAGGCCGCCGTGTGGGGCTTGGGACGGGTGGCCGCGCTGGAGCATCCTGATCGGTGGGGTGGGCTGGTGCATGTCCCGCGGCGCGCGGGTCGCTCCGAACTCGGTTCTCTGGCAGCAGTGTTGACGCGTGCCGACGAGGACCAGGTGTCCCTGCGCGGCACAGCGGTGTCCGCACGGCGACTGCGCCCGGCCCCCCTGGCCGACACCGCACCGGACGGCACCTGGAGGGCTCCTGCCCGGATGCTTGTCACGGGCGGCACCGGTGCGCTCGGCGGGCGGCTGGCCCAGTGGTTCGCCGAGCACGGCACCAGGGAACTCGTCCTGACGAGCCGCGGCGGGGTCGCCTCGCCCGGTGCATCCGACCTCGTGGCACGACTGCGTGCGGCGGGAGCGGAGCGAGTCGAGGTTGTCGCGTGCGATGTCGCCGAGCGGTCCGAAGTGGCGGCACTGCTGGCCGCTCACCGGGTCGACGGAATCGCCCACGTGGCAGGCGTCCTGGACGACGACCTGATCGACGTCATGGTCCCCGAGCGGGTGGAACGCGTGCTGCGGGCGAAGGCTTTGGGTGCGGTGCATCTGGATGAGCTGACGCGGGGATGGGAACTGGAGGCGTTCGTGGTGTTCTCGTCCGTTGCCGGTGTGTGGGGCAGCGGAGGACAGGGCGTGTATGCGGCGGCGAACGCGTGTGCTGATGCGGTGGTGGAGGCGCGTCGTGCGCGGGGTGAGGTGGGTTTGTCGGTGGCGTGGGGTCCGTGG
>NZ_JBFBCB010000140.1:0-1628 GCF_040682975.1 Streptomyces sp. NPDC051051 | reverse complement strand
CCCTCCGCGAACGCCTTGCACCGACCATCCCCCGCCAACCCACCCTGACGACCGAACTCCACGAACGCACCCGGCGTCGACATCACCGTCACACCGCCCGCGAGCGCGAGGTCGCATTCCCCCCCTCTGAGGGACTGGGCCGCCAGATGCAGCGCCACCAGGGACGACGAACAGGCGGTGTCGACCGTGACAGCCGGTCCTTCCAGACCGAGGACGTAGGACACCCGGCCCGACACGACGCTGGCCGCGTTGCCGGTGAGGAGGTGTCCTTCGATCCCTTCGGGAAGTTCTTCGCCCGTGTCGGCGCCATAGTTCTGGTTGCTGGAGCCGATGAACACGCCGGTGCGGCTTCCGCGTACGGACGCGGCGGTGAAGCCCGCGCGTTCGAGCGCCTCCCAGGAAGTCTCCAGGACGAGCCGCTGCTGCGGGTCCATGGCCAGCGCCTCGCGTGGCGAGATGCCGAAGAACCCGGCGTCGAAGTCGGTTGCCGTGGAGACGAAGCCGCCGTGGTCCGTCGTGTCTGACGGCGCGTGGCCCGCGGTGTCCCAGCCGCGGTCCGCGGGGAACGGGGTCATCGCGTCGATGCCGGCGTCGACCAGCCGCCAGAGGTCTTCCGGGCTGGTGACGTCACCGGGGTAGCGGCAGGCCATGCCGACGATGGCTATCGGTTCGTTCGCCGCCCGGAGGAGTTCCTCGTTGTGCCGGCGAAGGCGCTCGTTCTCGAGCAGGGACGCGCGCAGCGCGGCGACGACGCGCTCCTCGGAGGTGGACATGCTCATCTCCACTGGTGGGTGGTCCGTACTCGGGCGGACGGGAACGGGGCGGGCATCACGCCGGCCGGATGCGGCGCGGGTGACTCGGCGGCACAGCGCGGAAGGCGGGCGGCACCGACGGCAGGGCAGTGCGGGGTCTCAGGACGAGGTGTCGCCGAGGGCCAGCTGAACGAGGGCATCGACGTCCATGGCGCCGATGGCTTCGGCGTCGGCGTCGTCCTGCGGCGGTGTGCTCGGCGCGCGGTCCTCGGTTTCGGCCAGGGCGAGCACGGTCGTGAGCAGGCCGCTCTGCCGCCATGTGGCGTAGGGAATGGTCATGAGGAGGTCTCGGAGGCGGGCCTCGTCCGGCTCGGTCGCCGCCGGTCGCTGACCGGTGGCCGACTTGGATCCCGCGAAGAGTTCGTCATGGAGGTGATCGGCGAGGTGACGCGGGGTCGGGTGGTCGAAGACGAGGGACGGCGGCAGCCGCAGGCCCGTTTCCGTGCTCAGCGCGTTACGGAGTTCGACCGCGGTGAGGGAGTCGAACCCGACGTCCTTGAAGGGCCGGTCGACGTGTACGGCACGGTCGGCGGACCGGCCGAGCACGAGTGTCGCCCGTTCCCGCACGAGCTCGCGCAGGGCCCGGCGCCGTTCCGTCTCGGGCCGGTCAGCCAGGCGCCGCACCAGGCGGTCACGCGCACTCTCGGTCGCACGCGCCGACTCGCTCTCCGCCCCCGTCCCTGTCGTGCCTTCGCTTCCGGCGGAGCCGTGGGGGCGAAGAGTGCTCAGCAGCGGGCTGGGCCGGCGGCCGGTGAACGCGGGAACGAACCGCTCCCACTCCACGTCCGCGACCACCACCAGGCCATCCCCCGCCTC
>NZ_JBFBCB010000139.1:0-1671 GCF_040682975.1 Streptomyces sp. NPDC051051 | reverse complement strand
CCCGAACTGAAAGCCGCCCCTCCCCTGCCCGAAGGAGGGCTGCGAGTCATCGCCCTGGGCGGTCTGGGTGAGATCGGCCGCAACATGACCGTCTTCGAGCACGCCGGCAAACTGCTCATCGTCGACTGCGGCGTGCTGTTCCCCGAGGAGACCCAGCCCGGCGTGGACGTGATCCTGCCGGACTTCACCTCGATCCGGGACCGGCTGGACGACATCGTGGCCGTCGTCCTCACCCACGGCCACGAGGACCACATCGGCGGCGTGCCGTACCTGCTGCGCGAGCGGCGCGACATCCCCGTCGTGGGCTCGAAGCTGACGCTGGCGTTCCTGGAGGCCAAGCTCAAGGAGCACGGCATCCGGCCGCGCACGGTGCGGGTGCGGGAGGGCGACCGGCGCCGCTTCGGCCCCTTCGACTGCGAGTTCGTGGCGGTCAACCACTCCATCCCGGACAGCCTCGCGGTCGCGATCCGCACCGGCGCCGGGATGGTGCTGCACACCGGCGACTTCAAGATGGACCAGTTCCCCCTCGACGACCGCATCACCGACCTGCGCGCCTTCGCCCGCCTGGGCGAGGAGGGCGTGGACCTGTTCCTCACCGACTCCACCAACGCCGAGGTGCCCGGCTTCACCACCTCCGAGCGGGAGCTGAACCCGGCGATCGAGCAGGTGATGCGCACCGCGCCGCGCCGGGTGATCGTCTCCAGTTTCGCCAGCCATGTGCACCGCATCCAGCAGGTCCTGGACGCCGCCCACCAGCACGGCCGCAAGGTCGCCTTCGTGGGCCGGTCGATGGTCCGCAACATGGGCATCGCCCGCGACCTGGGCTATCTGAAGGTCCCCTCCGGTCTGGTCGTGAGCACCAAGGAGCTGGAGAAGCTCCCCGACCACAAGATCACCCTGGTGTGCACCGGGTCCCAGGGCGAGCCGATGGCGGCGCTGTCGCGGATGGCCAACCGCGACCATGTGATCCGCATCGGCCAGGGCGACACCGTCCTGCTCGCCAGTTCCCTCATCCCCGGCAACGAGAACGCCATCTACCGGGTGATCAACGGACTGACCCGGTGGGGCGCCCACGTGGTCCACAAGGGCAACGCCAAGGTGCACGTCTCCGGACACGCCAGCGCCGGCGAGCTCGTGTACTGCTACAACATCGTCAAGCCCCGCAACGTCATGCCCGTGCACGGCGAGTGGCGCCATCTGCGGGCCAACGCCGACCTCGCCATCCGTACCGGCGTCGACCCCGACCGCGTCGTCATCGCCGAGGACGGCGTCGTCGTCGACCTCGTCGACGGACGCGCGTCCATCACCGGCAAGGTGCCCGCCGGCAACGTCTACGTCGACGGCATGGAGGTCGGCGGCGCCACCGAGGCGTCCCTGAAGGACCGCCTCACCCTCGCGGAGGAAGGCGTGGTCACCGTGGTGGCCATCGTCGACGCCGACACCGGCGCCCTCGCCGAGACCCCCGACTTCCTGGCCCGCGGCTTCGTCCACGACGACACCACCTTCGACCCGGTCGTCCCCGTCATCGAGAAGACCCTGGCCACCGCCGCCCAGGAAGGCGTCGGCGACGCACACCAACTCGAACAACTCATCGCCCGCGCCGTGGCCAACTGGGCCTTCCGCACCCACCGCCGCAAACCCCTCATCATCCCCGTCATCATCGACGCCTGA
>NZ_JBFBCB010000138.1:0-1827 GCF_040682975.1 Streptomyces sp. NPDC051051 | reverse complement strand
ACCTCCACCCCACGGTGTCCGACGCCGTCGGCCTCCCCGACGACGACCTGCACCTGCACACCACCCCGCGCCGGCAGCACCAACGGTGCCGACAGCAGCAGTTCGTCGAGTGCCTCGGTGCCGGTCTGTTCGCCGGCGCGCATCACCAGTTCCACCAGGGCGGTGGCCGGCAGCAGGATCTTGCCGTCGACGGCGTGTTCGGCCAGCCAGCCGTGGGTGTGCGACGACATCCGTCCGGTGAAGACGTGGGTGTCCCGGTCGGCCAGGCCCACGGCCGCGCCGAGCAGCGGGTGCCGGGCGGACGTCAGGCCCAGGCCGGCGGCGTCCAGCGGGGCGTCCGGGCCGTCCAGCCAGTACCGCTCGCGCTGGAAGGCGTACGTGGGGAGGTCGACCCTGCGGGCGCCGGGGAGGACCCTGGTCCAGTCGGGGCAGGCTCCGCGCAGCCGCAGCAGGGCCAGTGCCGCCGCCACGGACTCCGCCTCGGACCGCCCGCGTCGCAGTGCCGGGGTGAGCACCCCGGCCTGCTCGGTCAGGCATGCCGCGGCGAGCGCGGTCAGGACGCCGTCGGGCCCCAGCTCCAGGTATTCGGTGACCCCCTCGGACTCCAGGAACCGCACACCGTCGTGGAACCGGACGGTGCCCCGGATGTGGCGGACCCAGTAGTCCGGTGACATCAGTTCCTCGTCGGTGGCGAGGACACCGGTCACGTTGGAGACGACGGGGATCTCGGGGGCCCTGAAGGTCAGGTCCGAGATGATGTCGCGGAACTCGTCGAGGATCTCCTCCATGTGCGGGGAGTGGAAGGCGTGGGAGACGGTCAGGAGCCTGACCCGGGCGCCCTTGGCCCGCCAGTCCTCCATGATCTCGGTGACGGCGTCCTCGTCACCGGAGATCACCGTGGCGCGGGGGCCGTTGACGGCGGCGACGGAGACCCGCTCCTCGCCGTACGGCAGCAGGGAGGCGCGGACCTCGTCCTCCGCGGCCTGGACCGAGGCCATCGCGCCGCCCTCGCGGGCGGCCTGCATCAGCCGTCCGCGCTCGGCGACCAGGACACAGGCGTCGGTGAGGTCGAGAACGCCGGCCAGATGGGCCGCGGTGACCTCGCCGAGGGAGTGGCCGAGCAGGTAGTCCGGCCGCACGCCGTAGTGCTCGAAGAGGCGGTACAGAGCGACTTCGACGGCGAACAGCGCGGCCTGGGTGAAGGCCGTCTGGTCGATCAGCGCGGCGTCGGCGGACGTCTCCGGTGCGAAGAGCACTCCCTTCACGGGACGGACCAGCTCCGGGTCGAGATGGGCGCACACCCGGTCCAGCGCCTCGGCGAACACCGGATTGGTCTCGTACAACTCGCGCCCCATGCCGAGCCGTTGGGCGCCCTGGCCGGTGAACAGGAAGGCGGTCCTGCCGGGGCGGGCCGTGCGGGTGCCGACCACGCCGGGGACCTGCCGGTCGTCGGTCGAACCGGCGAGCGCGGCCAGGCCCTCGAGGAGCGTTTCGCGGCTGTCGCCGAGGACGGCGACGCCCTGGTCGAGCAGGGCGCGTCCGGTGGCCAGCGAGTAGGCGACGTCGGCCGCCTCCAGCCCGGGCCTCGCCTCGACGAACCGGCGCAGGCGCTCGGCCTGGTCGCGCAGCGACTTCTCGGTCCTGCCGGTGATGATCCACGGCAGGACGCGGGAGGGCGCGCCTGACGCACCGGACGCGCCTGACGCACCGGACCTTCTGGCCGGGTGCGGTTCGGCCGGGGGTTCCTCGATGAGGACGTGGGCGTTGGTGCCGCTGATGCCGAAGGAGGAGATGCCCGCGCGGCGCGGGCGGCCGTCGGTGGCGGGC
>NZ_JBFBCB010000137.1:0-1965 GCF_040682975.1 Streptomyces sp. NPDC051051 | reverse complement strand
TGGTCGTTCGCGGTGTTCGCCGTACCTATCCAGTACCTGAGCGGCGAGCGTCGTCCAGGACGTCACGCAGTGCCCAGTAGGCGGGTTTCACCTCGTACGTCGCGTCCCAGGGAAGAGCGTTTCCCGGACTCGGGGGATAGTGTCGCAGGTCAGCCGTGGAGCCGTACATGTCGGTGAAACCCCAGGTCGAGAACGAGGTGCAGTTGGGTTCTTCGCCGCAGACGGCGAGTTTCCCCGCCAACTGGCGGGCCTGGATGTCCTCTTCGTCCTCGTCGACGAGGACGTCCGCCTCCGAGATCCGGGCCTTCAGGCCGAGCCCGGCCAAAGCCCGGACCTTGCGTCGGAAGACCTCGGGGTCGGTACGGTCACCGACGGCGTATTCGTGGTCCTGGAAACCGACGCCATCGATCGGAACGCCCCGCTCCTTCAACCGGATCAGCAGCGCGTAGAGGGCATCCCAGCGTGGACCGTCCTCCTCCACCCCATACTCGTTGAGGTACAGCACCGCGTGCGGGTCGGCCTCGCGGGCAGCATGGAAGGCGATGTCGATGTATTGCTCACCCATCGCTTCGAACCACAACTGTGGCCGCACGCCCCGGTTGCCGTTGGAGTAGTCCTCGTCCTCGTCGGACATGGGCTCGTTCACCACGTCCCATTCCGCCACCTTCTCCCGGAAGTGGCCCGCTACCGCGCGTATGTGCTCCACCATGACGCGTCTGCGTTGCTCGTGCGTCATCTCGGCACGCATCCATGCGGGCAGGGCTTCGAACCAGACGAGGGTGTGGCCGTGCACCTTCATCCTGTTGGCTTCGGCGAAGTCCACCAAGGCATCGCCTTCCGCGAACGCGAACACGCCGCGTCGAGGCTGGACGAACTGCGGCTTGAAGTCGTTCTCCGGCGTAAGCATGGAGAACTCCTCACCCGCCGTCCGGCGGTAGGCGCTGTCAGTCAGCAAGGGGCCCGCGGCCAGGGCGGTTCCCATACGGATCGGGCGTGGGAGAACCGCCGCCAGATCACGCATCGCATCGCTGGACCGGGGCACTCGCAGACCAGGCGCGTCCACGACGGACATCCGGCCCCGTCCCAGTGACCGCGCGTGGAGATCGCTGAGGGTCCAGCCCTTCCCGCGGGCTCCCGCATCCGCGCCGAACCAAATGCGGCCGTGGCCGAAGACGTCCCGCGCGGGAACGGTCCCCACGACCCTGCCGTCGGCCTCCAGCACAAGCCTGTTCGCGCGGACTTCGACGGCGAGGCGGACTCCGAGCCCCAGGCCGCTCCCGAAGGTCCGGGTCATCGCAGGTCTGTCGGAGTCTCCGTCCCAGCGGTCGATCCGGAGCCTCCCGCCGACCACGCCGATGCGCACGCCGCGCCGTTCGTAGCGCCATTCGTCGTAGATGACCGGCGTCTCACCGTACAGATGCAGGTAGGCATCCGTGTCATCCGTGCGCCGCAGGCCGGCTTCGATCCGGACATCCCCTCGGAACACCATGTGGGGACCGCGCAGGTTCACCGGTGGGTTCGGCTGTCCGCCGGTACCGTCCTGGCGTGTGATGCGCCGGTCGAGGGGTGTGACCCGTACTCCTGTGTGCGTGGGCTTCGCGCCGGCGAAGTGAGCCCAGTCCCTGCCGTTCAGGAGGTCCTCCACAGGTCCCCCCGCGGGCGCGGAGGTGCCGGCACGGTCCCCCGAGACACCAGCGACCAAGGCACACACAACCGCGATGACAGCGCTCTTTCGAAACCGCATGAACAGCAGCACTCCGTATCCTCAGCCCGTCTTCCGACGGCATCGCCGCCCTCAGCCACACCGTCGCCGAGCACCGTCCTCCCCAGCCGCGGCAAGAACGGTGCGCAACCGATCGCGCCGCCCCGCTGTGACTGATCGCCATTGTTTCAGGTGCGAGTGAGGGACCGTCGGCCGAGGACCGTTCGGGAACGACGGCCGGAGAGCGGTCGGTACGGTCGGCG
>NZ_JBFBCB010000136.1:0-2205 GCF_040682975.1 Streptomyces sp. NPDC051051 | reverse complement strand
GACATACCGGTCCGTCTGATTCAAATTCGTGAACTCGAAATTCCCCAACTTGAACGGACGCAGCACCGGCCCCGGCGGCACCGGCACCACATCCGCGCCCTGCGGCATGTGAGCGGGGACCTCGGTGACCGTCGTGTCGTCCGCGGTCCGGGGCAGGGACACCGGGTCCACCCACACCGCCTCGCGCGTGTCGGGGACGGCCGCGCTGCGGGCCTCCGCGAAGCTGAGGTCGGTCTCCTCCGGCGCCGGGGTCACGTCCTCCCCGATCAGTGCGCCGAGCAGGGCGAGGTGGCGATCGCGCAGACCGGCCGCGACGAGGGAGGAGTCCTCCGGGGCCGCGTCGAGGTCGCCGAGCAGGCTGCCGAGGATGTGCGGGCGGTGCGGGGAGTCGGCGTCCCGGTACTCGTCCCGCAGACCCAACTGGTGCGTCAGCTCGTGCACCAACTGCACCGGATCGGCATCCGCCCACCACGACACCTGGTCCATCGCCACATCACGGCCCACCAGATCCACCGTCAGATGCGGCGAACCGGCCGGGTCGACGAACTCCACCGTCACGTGCAGACGGTCGCCGCTCGGCAGCCGATAGGCGCGGCCGTTCAGGAACTCCTCGACACCCAGGCTCAGTTGTTCACGTACGCGCGCGCTCTGATCCTCCGTGCCGCGCAGCGCGACCCGCACCGTGAGATCGGTGACCGGATCACCGGCGTGCATGAACCGGCGGGCGTCGAAGCCCGAGCGCACCACGAACCGGGGACGGCCGTCACGGGCCCCGTGCGGACGTGCCGGGAGGGACGGATCGTGGGGCGAGGGGTCCGGGTCGGCCTGCCGCAGGCGGGGCCGGGCTTCGGCCGGGCCGCCGGCGGGCTCCGGCGCGGCGGTCTGAATGCTGTCGCCCTTGTTGGTGAAGGTGAAGCTGGCGCCGAGGCCGAGGAAACCACCCGTCACCTTCCACCAGACCTTCTCCGGCGGCACGAGGTTCCGGAGCGGGCTGTCCTGCGCCAACTGGGCGATGAGCCGCGTCCGGTAGGCGTTGTAGACCTTCGCCGTGTTGCGGGGTTCCCAAGCCGCGTCCTTACGCCGGTCGTTGGTGACGGCGATCGTGGCCAGGTCCATGAGGTAGGTGTCGAAAAGGTCGGTGACGTCCGTGGTCCTGGCGCCCTCCTCCCCGTTGCGTGCGTCCTCGGCCAGGACACGGCCCATCTCCAGGACGATGTCGCGGTAGATACGGTGCCGGGTGCTGCTCGGGTAGGCGGCCATGACGTGGTCGGCCTGGCCGGCGCCCTCCGTGCTCATGGTGCGCGGCGGGCTCGACTCCTCCAGCCCCGGCACGGTCAGCGGGAAGTTCGCGAACATCGCCTCCTCGTCGGGGATGTTCCGGTCCCGCGAGGCCAGCGGGTGCAGGCCGATCTCGTGGGCCAGCATGCCCATCACGTAGCCGATGTCGTACTTCTCGAAGTAGTAGCTCGCCAGGTTGATGTCGACACCGTCCGCACCGCGGTCGATCACGTCGGCGGGCGTTTCCGTGGTCCGCACGTGCAGGGTGATGCGGACCGGCCGGCCACCGACGTACTCGCGGATGGTGTCGTGCCCGCGCAGCGTCTCGATGATGCGGATCGCCTTGTCGCGGTAGTTCTCGTTCGTGTGCTTGAGGTTGGTGAACTCGAAGTTCCCGGAGGTGAAGGGCACGTGGGTCGGCGCCGCCGACTCGCCGGGAGGCTGGCTCGCGTCCTGCGGCATGCGGGCGGGGACACCGGCGAGCGTCGTGCCGTCTGCAGGCGTCGTGTCGTCGGTGAGTGTCGTGTCGCCGGGGGACGCCGTGTCATCGGTGTGCCGGGGCAGGGAGACCGGGTCCACCCACACCGCCTCGCGTGTGTCGGGGACGGCCGCGCTGCGGGCCTCCTCCCAGTTCCGGCCGACCTCCTCGGGCGCCGGGGCCACGTCCCCGATCAGCGCTCCCAGCAGGGCCAGGTGCCGGTCGCGGAGACCGGCCGTGACCAGGGAGGCCTCCTCCGGGGCCGCGTCCAGGTCGCCGAGCAGGCTGCCGGGAACGTGCGGGCGGTGCGGGGCGTCGGCCTCCCGGTACTCGTCCCGCAGACCCAACTGGTGCGTCAGCTCGTGCACCAACTGCACCGGGGCGGCATCCGCCCACCACGACACCTGGTCCATCGCCCGGTCCCGGCCCACCAGATCCACCGTCAGGTG
>NZ_JBFBCB010000135.1:0-2373 GCF_040682975.1 Streptomyces sp. NPDC051051 | reverse complement strand
TCCACCGCCTCCCACGAGGTCTCCAGCAGCAACCGCTGCTGCGGATCCATCGCCAACGCCTCACGCGGAGAGATGCCGAAGAAGTCCGCGTCGAAGGCGCCGACGCCGTCGAGGAAGCCGCCGCGTGCGGTGTGGCTTGCGTAGGGGTTGTCAGGGTCCGGTGTGAAGAGGCGGTCGAGGTCCCAGCCGCGGTCGGTGGGGAAGTCGGTGATGCCGTCGCGCCCTTCCTCCAGCAGCGCCCACAGACTCTCCGGGGAGTCGACACCCCCGGGGAAACGGCAGGCCATCCCGACGATGGCCACCGGCTCGTCGCTGACGACTGCCAGGGCAGGGGTGACCGTGACGGCGGTGCCGCCGAAGAGCTCGTCGTGCAGGTGGGCGGCGAGCGCTTGGGGCGTCGGATGGTCGAACACGACAGTCGTCGGGAGGGTGACGCCGCAGGCGGCGGCCAGGGCGTTGCGCAGCTCGACCGCGATCAGCGAGTCGACGCCGAGATCGCGGAACGCCCGCTCCGGGCCCACCTGTTCGCGCCCGGGGTAGCCGAGGGCTGCGGCGGCACGGGAGCGCACTTCGGCCAGCAGTTCCTGCTGACGCCGCTCGACGGGCAGGCCGGCGAGGCGGTCGCGCAGGCCGCTCGCGGCCGGGGCAACGCGGTCCTCGGCCTGCCCGCCGTACATCTGGGAGAGCAGCGGACTCGGGCGGACGGCGGTGAAGGCGGCGCCGAAACGGTCCCAGTCGACGTCGGCGACCAGGGAGGTGGCAGTGTCCGTGGAAGCGAGCGCGGCGAGGGCGTCCAGGGCCCGGTCGGGGTCGAGCAGGCCGACCCCGCC
The DNA here is from genome assembly GCF_040682975.1 of Streptomyces sp. NPDC051051. Taxonomy (NCBI): domain Bacteria; kingdom Bacillati; phylum Actinomycetota; class Actinomycetes; order Kitasatosporales; family Streptomycetaceae; genus Streptomyces; species Streptomyces sp. NPDC051051. The sequence goes on along the minus strand of NZ_JBFBCB010000135.1, from coordinate 1,543 downwards.
ACGCACCTGGCGGCCTTCGGCGTCGGCGTCGGCGGCCATGCCGCCGCCTGCCCAGGGTCCCCACGCGAGGGACGTCGCCGGCAGGCCCTCGGCCCGCCGCCGCTCGGCCAGCGCGTCCAACGCCGCGTTGGCGGCGGCGTAGTTGCCCTGCCCGGCGGAGCCGACCGTTCCCGCGAAGGAGGAGAACAGGACGAAGGCGGACAGGTCACGGCCGCGCGTCAGCTCGTCGAGGTGTCGCGCTCCCGTGACCTTGGCCGCGAACACGGAACGGAAGGCCTGCGGAGCAAGACCTTCGAGCACCCCGTCGTCGATGACGCCGGCCGTGTGGACCACGGCGTCCACCGGGTGGGCGTCGAGTAGCTCGCGGACTGCCTCACGGTCCGTCAGGTCCAGTGCGGCGAAGGTCACTTCGGCGCCCATGCGGCGCAGGTCTTCGCTCAGCGCCTCCGCACCCGGCGCCTGGGCACCTCGTCGGCTGACGAGGACGAGGTGAGCGGCTCCCTGCTGCGCGGCCCAGCGGGCCACCCGAGCGCCCAGCGCGCCGGTGCCGCCGGTCACCAGCACGGTCCCGGCCGGCTGCCAGGCGGCTTCCGTGGACGGGGCGGCGGCAACCACCCGGCGGGCGAAGGCGTTGCCGGGGCGGACGGCAACCTGGTCCTCGTGCGGGTACGGGCCGACCGTGCTGTCGGCGATCAGAGCGACGAGGCGTGCGGCGGAACTCCGGTCCAGGGTCGGCGGGAGGTCCGCGAGACCGCCCCAGCGGTCGGGGTGTTCCAGGGCGGCGACGCGGCCCAGACCCCAGACGGCGGCCTGGGCCGGATCAGGTGCCGGATCGTGCGCGTCGGCGGTCACGGCGCCGCGCGTGAGCGTCCACAGCGGGGCCCGGACACCGGCATCGCCAAGAGCTTGGAGGAGGACCGCGGTGGCGGGCACACCCGCGGGTACGTCGTCTCCCGCGCCACTGAGCGCCAGCACGGAGAGGATCCCGGTGATCGGACCGTCCTCGACAGCGGCGGTGATACGGCGGGCGAACTCGGTACGCGTGTCGTGCTGCTCGTGGTCCACCGGGACCACTTCGGCTCCCGCGTCGAGCAGCGCGGCGGTCAGCGCGCCGTGCCATCCGTCGTCGCCGTCGAGGGACGTGGGCCGCACGAGCAGCCAGCGGCCGGACAGCCGCGCCGTTTCCGGCAGGCCCTGGGCCGGGATCCAGATGATGCGGTGATGTGGCCCGGCCGGGGCGGCGGCACCGTCCTCGGTGTAGGAACGCTCCAACCAGTAGCGGTCACGACGGAAGGCGTAGGTCGGCAGTTCGACGACACGGGCGCCCGGGAGCAGCGCGGGCCACGACACCGCGGCCCCATGCAGGTGCAGACGGGCGAAGGCAGCGACCAGGTTGCGGGCTTCGGTGCCCTGCTTGCGCTGGGCGGGCAGGAAGAGCGACCCACGGTCGTCGGGAAGGCAGTTCTGGGTGAGGGCGGTGAGGGTGGCGTCGGGGCCGAGTTCGACGAAGCGGGTCACGCCCTGCGCGGCCAGGGTGGTGACG
>NZ_JBFBCB010000134.1:0-2500 GCF_040682975.1 Streptomyces sp. NPDC051051 | reverse complement strand
CTATCAGACCGTTTCCCGATCCGATTTCCTCGGCGCTTTCCAGGCCCCCGCTTTTCTTTCGCGGCTTCCTTTCCGGCGGTTCCGACTTTATCAGAAGTTCCGGGCCGATCTGACCGGCCACTCATTTCCGATGCATTCGGAGTGCTTCTGCGGAATCGAGTTCCGAGAGGCTCTATAGATACTAACCTTGCCGCCGACCGGTTCAGTCCAGTCCAGGCAACTGTTCAAATCTACCTCCCCACACGACCTGTGTCAACAGGTTTTGCGGGGCGAAGAGGAGACTAGCAGTTCATCCGCCGTACATGCACATCAGGCGGCGGTCGGCACCGTGGCGCTGCGTTCGGCTGCTTCGAGGTCGCCCGTGTCGCCGGCTCGGGCCGCCCTGCCGCCCAGGACGTAGACGTAGGCGAGGAAGACCAGCTCGGCGGTGATGCCGATGGTGATGCGGGACCAGGTGGGCAGGTCCGACGGGGTGACGAAGCCTTCGATGGCGCCGGAGACGAAGAGGACCAGGGCCAGGCCGATCGCCATGCCGAGGGCGGCCCGGCCCTCCTCGGCCAGGGCCGTGCGGCGGGGGCGGGGGCCGGGATCGATGACGCTCCAGCCGAGCCGGAGGCCGGTTCCCGCGGCTACGAAGACCGCGGTCAGTTCGAGCAGGCCGTGTGGGAGGACCAGGCCGAGGAAGGTGTCGAGCCGGCCCACCGAGGACATCAGTCCGATGCCGACGCCGAGGTTGAGCATGTTCTGGAAGAGGATCCAGAGGACCGGGAGGCCGAGGAAGACTCCGAGGACCAGGCACATCGCGGCGGCCTGGGCGTTGTTCGTCCACACCTGGGCGGCGAAGGACGCTGCGGGGTGGCTGGAGTAGTAGGTCTCGTACTGGCCGCCGGGGCGGGTGAGCGCATGGAGTTCGTCCGGGGCCGCGATGGAGGACCGGACTTCCGGGTGGGTGCCGATCCACCAGCCCAGGAGCGCCGCGAGTGCCGTGGAGGCCAGGGCGGTGGGGACCCACCAGTGGCGGGAGCGGTAGACCGCCGCGGGGAAGCTCCGGCTGAGGAAGCGGGTGACGTCGCGCCAGGAGGCTTTGCGGGTGCCCGTGACGGCGCTGCGGGCGCGTGCCACCAGTTGGCTCAGCCGGCCGGTGAGCTGCGGGTCGGGTGCGCTGGACCGGATGAGGGAGAGGTGCGTGGCGGTGCGCTGGTAGAGGGTGACGAGTTCGTCGGCCTCGGTGCCGGTGAGGCTGCGGCGGCGGAGCAGGGCGTCGAGGCGGTCCCATTCGGCTCGGTGGGCGGAGACGAAGACGTCGAGGTCCATCGGGGTGCCTGCTCCTCGGCTGTTCGTCGGCGGACCGGTCGGGATCAGCTTGTCGTACTGCGGCGCGATGCGTTCTCAGCTTGGCAGACTGGCCGGTGTGGCGGCAGGTCGGGGAAGGGGCGCGGGCGTGAATGAGCTGGTGACGGGTGAGGCGGTGGCGTTGGAGCTGCAGCCTGCCAGGCTGCCCAGCAGGGCGCTGGCCGTGTTGCTGGATCTGACCGTGGCCCTGGTGGCCTATGCGGCGGTGAGTGTCGCGTTGCTGGTGGCGACGGCGTCCCTGGACGAGGCGGCGCGGACGGCGGTGTCGATCGCCACGTTCCTGCTGGTGCTGGTGGGGGGTCCGATAGCGGTGGAGACCCTCAGCCATGGGCGGTCTCTGGGGAAGGCGGCCTGTGGGCTGCGGGTGGTGCGGGACGACGGGGGGCCGATCCGGTTCCGGCATGCGCTGGTGCGGGGTGCGCTCGGGGTGGTGGAGATTCTGCTGACGGCCGGGGTGGTGGCGTGCGTCGCCTCGCTGGTGTCGGCGCGCGGGCGTCGGCTGGGTGATGTGTTCGCGGGGACGCTTGTGGTGCGGGAGCGGGTGCCCGCGGCGCGGGTGGGTTTCGTTCCGCCTCCTCCGCCGTGGCTGGCCGGGAGGTTCTCGGGGCTCGACCTGTCGGCGGTGCCGGACGGGCTGTGGTTGGCGGCCCGGCAGTACCTGGGGCGGATGAACCAGTTGGATCCGCAGGTGGGGTGGGCGATGGCGGAGCGTCTGGCCGGTGATCTCGCGGAGCGTACGGGGGCCGCGGTGCCGCCGGGGGTGCCGCCGGCCGCGTATGTGGCCGCGGTGGTGCAGGAACGGCAGGTGCGGGAGGCGCGGCGGGCGTTCGGCGGAGGACCGGTGGCGGGCCAGGGCTCGGTGGTGGCGGGGCAGGGCTCGGCGGCCTGGGCCGGGCCGTCGGGCGCGCCGGTCCCCGGTCCGCCGGTCGTGCAGGGGGGAGCCGGGGCCGGTCGGGCGCCGGCTGCGGCGCCGGAGAGCAGGTATCCGGCGGCTCCGGTGGAGCCGGTGGCGCCGCCGTCGGGTGAGCGGTCCGCCACCGGGTTCGTCCCGCCCGCCTAGGGCGTGTTTCGAAAGTCCCGTCTGCCCGGCGACGCCTGGCACGCACGCTCGCCGCGTTGTCGGGATCGCCCCGATACAACCAGTATC
>NZ_JBFBCB010000133.1:0-2531 GCF_040682975.1 Streptomyces sp. NPDC051051 | reverse complement strand
GACGACAACACCAGGCCCGCATCAGTCACTACAAACGGCGCGGACACAGTCCCTGAAACTGGTCAGCAATCAGCACAAGCACCGTTGCAGTACTAAACGGCAGCTACTTGGTCACCTCATGACAGCAGACCAGCCCACGCCCACAGCGCATGACCAGGCAATCAACAACCGAACCCAGCTGACGCACACCCGCTGCCACCAACACGCCCACTCACACTTTCCTCTCGCTCGCTCTCACCCGGTACCCGGCCAGAGTTGACACTGTTGACTATGGGCATTAGCTTTTAGCTAGTCGCATTAGCTTATAGCTATTGCGCTTAACGAGCAGGGAGATGTCATGGCTGAGTTCGTCTCCGTCCCGGGCGGCACCATCGCCTACGAGGCCGCTGGAGAAGGCCCGCTGGTCGCCCTGGCCCACGGCATGGGGGACAGCCGCACGGCGTACAGGTTCGTCCTGCCGCGTCTGGTGGCGGCGGGGTATCAAGTGGCCGCGGTCGACCTGCGGGGCTGTGGCGAGTCGAGCGCGCAATGGCCCTCCTACTCGCGCACCGACATTGCGGGCGATCTGCTCTCGGTGATCCGCCACATCGACAGCGGCCCGGCCGTCCTGGTCGGCCACTCGATCTCCGGCGGCGCCGCCACCATCGCGGCCGCCCAGGATCCCGATCTGGTCAGGGCCATCATCGAGCTGGGCCCCTTCACGCGCGCCCAGTCGATCAAGCTCGGCGACTTCCGCTCGAAGAGCTACCGCCAGGGTGCCTTCCGGCTGCTCGGCGCCAGCCTGTTCGGCAGCGTGGGACTGTGGTCCCGCTATCTCGACCACGCCTACCCGGGCCGCAAGCCGGCCGACTGGACCGACCGGCTGGCCCGCATCGAGGCGATGCTGGGCGAGCCCGGCCGGATGCGGGCGTTGCAGAAAATGGGGCAGTCGGCGCCGACCGACGCCGGCGCGCAGTTGGGCAACGTACGGTGCCCTGCCCTGATCGTGCAGGGCTCGCTCGACCCCGACTGGGTCGATCCGCGCGCCGAGGGCGAGGCGATCGTGGCCGCGATGCCAGCCGGTGTCGGAGAGCTCGCGGTGGTCGAGGGAGCCGGCCACTACCCGCACGACCAGTACCCCGAGGAGACGGTGTCCCTCATGCTGGCCTTCCTGGAAGCACACGCCCGTGCCTAGGGCGGGCCTCGACACGAGCGCCGTCGTCGCGGCGGGAGCGGCGCTCGCCGACGAGGTCGGTCTGTCAGGTCTGACCATGGGTCTGCTGGCCGACAGGCTCGGCGTACGGCCGCCGTCCCTGTACAAGCACATCGGCTCCCTGCACGAACTGCGGCACGGCATCTCCGTCCAGGCCAAGCGCGAATTCGCCCATCAGCTGGCCCGGGATTCCGTCGGCCGTTCCGGCCCTAACGCGGTCCGGGCGTTCGCCGACAGCTACCGCCACTGGGCCCTGGAGCATCCCGGCCGCTACGCCGCCACCGTCCCCGCTCCGGTAGCCGGTGACGAGGAGGACCGCCTCGTCAGCGAAGCGGCGTTGCAGGTTCTGCTCGACGTCCTCGCCGGTTTCGGCCTGCCCCACGCGCGCGTGGTCGACTCCGCACGGGCGCTGCGATCAGCACTCCACGGGTTCGTCACCCTTGAGGCCGCCGGCGGCTTCCAGATGCCCCGCGACGTCACACGGAGTTTCCACTTCCTCATCGACACCCTGATCGCCGGCTTCCAGGCCGACCCTCCTGACCGCGCCTCCGAAAGATGACATGGCCGCCACCGATCCCTCCCCATCCCCTCCACAGGCATCAAGCACCGTGAGGACCAGGACGCAACGGCCGGGGCACGACTATGTCCGAGGCGGCGTGCGCGTGGCCGCTGAGGTAATTGCTTGGGTGGGCAGCCCGTGGGCCCTGTGGTCGCACTCCGTCCCGCTGGCGATCGGCGCCGTTCTGCTGCTGATCGGGCTGCCTGCCGTCTTCAGCACCCCGGGCGACCGGCCCGGCGCAGACGCGCCCGTTGCGGTGCCGGGCATCGTCACCATCTTGCTGGTCGTGCTCCATCTGGTGGCGGCGGCAGTGTCTGCGTGGGCACTGTGGGGAACGTGGATCGCCGCAACGGTGACTGTCCTGTGCCTGGTCGTGCCGTTCACCGAGCTACCGCGCTGGCGAGCTCTGCTGAGCGCGACCCGCGATCAAACTGAGCGCCCAGCGCGCCGTCCCCGCTGTGACTGATCGCCATTGTCTCAGGTGCGAGTGAGAGCCCGTCGGCCGAGGACTCCACATCGCGGGCATCTTCCTCTGGTCCGCTCGGTGATCCAAACGAAACTGCCTAGTGGTGCTTCGTTAGGTTGTGGGCTGTCTGCGGCTGCTCCGAGGGCGGGGTAGGGGGCGTCCGCAGGTGGTGCAGGTACCGGTCCAGCACCTCAGCAGGTCCTGAAGAACGTCAAGGATTTGGTAGAGAGTTAGGCCGGTGTGCGGACTTTTGGGCCGAGCCGCCGGAGGGTGAGGAATGCCTGAGCGGCGGTGACGAGGGTGACGTGGTGGTG
>NZ_JBFBCB010000132.1:0-2605 GCF_040682975.1 Streptomyces sp. NPDC051051 | reverse complement strand
CGCTCGATGATGTACGTCGCGATGTGCTCGATGCCGGCGTACCGACGGCGGCGCACGGCGTCGGCGGCGGCGCCCAGCGCGTGCAGGGGCGCGTCACGGTAGAGGGCGAGCGCCTCCTCGGGGGTGATCCGCCCACCCTCGGCGGCACGGTCGAGGACGGACTGGAGTCGGTGGTGCGGTGGTCGGGACATGGGGCGGGCCTTTCCGGGAGGGGGGCGTGGTCGGGGGCGGGATCAGGAAGCAGCGCGTTCGAGCAGCCGGACTTCGACGTCGGGCGGGAAGCCCGCGTCGTCGCCGCCGACCCGGCGGGCGAACTCGGCGATGCCGGCGAGCTGGGCCTCGCCGAGGCTGAAGTCGAGGGCGGTGGTGTAGTAGCGCTCCAGCGTCGTGGCGTCGAACTCCTCCCACCGGGAGGCCTGTTCGCACACCTTGGTCACCTCGGCGAGCGACAGGTCGCGGGAGGCGAGCAGGTCGGTGTGGACCTGGTGCACCAGCTCCGGTTCGCGGGCCAGGAAGTCGCGGCGTGCGGCGAACAAGGCGAAGACGAAGGGCAGACCCGTCCAGTCCTTCCACATGCGGCCCAGGTCGTGCACGTGCAGCCCCATCCTGGGGGCCTCGTGCAGGGCCGCGCGCAGCGCCGCGTCACCGATGACGACGGCGGCCTCCGCCTCGGACATCATGGTGCGCAGGTCGGGCGGGCAGACGTAGTAGTCGGGACGTACTCCGACGCGCTCGGCCAGCAGCAGCTGGGCCAGGCGCACGGAGGTGCGGCTGGTCGAGCCGAGGGCGACGCGCCGGCCGTCGAGGTCCGCCAGCGGCACCTGGCTGACGATCAGGCAGGACATCACGTCACCGTCGCTGCCGACCGCGATGTCCGGCAGAGCCACCAGGTCGTCCGCGTGCCGCAGGAACTCCAGCAGGCTGATGGGGCCGATGTCGAGGTCGCCCGCGGCCAGCGCGTCGTTGAGACCGTCCGGGGTGTCGGTGCGCAGCTCCATGTCGAGGAGGGTGCCTGTACGGGCCAGCCCCCAGAACAGCGGCAGGCAGTTGAGGAACTGGATGTGTCCCACCCTGGGCCTACGTCGGCGTACGGGGGCCGGCGCCGGTGCCGCGGGGGCGAGTTGCTCGGTCATGGTGCACAACTCCCGTAACGGGTGGAGGGGGAGGGGGCGGGCAGGGGGAAGCGGGCCGCCGGGATCATGGCCGGCTCATGGCGTTGGCGGCGGTGAAGTGCTCGGTCAGCACGGCCAGTACCTCCGCGGGCCGTTCCGACAGGAAGAAGTGGCCGCCGGAGAAGACGCGCAGGTCGTAGTCGGCCTCGGTGTGCCCGCTCCAGGCGCGGGCCTCCTCCGGCGAGGTGCGGGGGTCCGCGTCCCCAGTCAGGACGGTGACGGGGCAGCGCACCCGTGCGCCGGGCTCGCAGCGGTAGGTCTCCACGGCCCGGTAGTCGCTGCGGATGGCGGGCAGCACCATGCGCAGCAGCTCCTCGTCCTGGAGGACCTGGGCGTCCGTGCCGGCCAGGGCCCGCAGTTCGGCGACGACCCCGTCGTCGTCGAGCGTGTGCACGTGCTCGTCACGGGTCCTGGAGGGGGCGCGACGGCCGGAGGCGAACAGCCGGACCGGTCCGCCCCCGGCCCGCTCCATGCGCCGGGCCGTCTCGAAGGCGACCAGGGCTCCCATGCTGTGTCCGAAGAAGGTCAGCGGACGGTCGTCCCAGCCGGCCAGGGCGGCCGTGACCCCGTCCGCGAGTTCGGCGACGGAGGCGGGCGCCGGTTCGCTGCGGCGGTCCTGGCGTCCGGGGTACTGGATCGCGAGGACATCGACTCCGGGGCTCAGGGCGGCGGCGACGGGCACGTAGAAACTGGCCGACCCGCCGGCGTGCGGAAAGCACACGAGACGTTCGGCCGCGTCGGGAGAGGGGCGGAACCTGCGGATCCACAGGTCGTCGGAAGGGGTGGTGCTCATGGGACGTGGATGTCCTTCCCGGGTGTCGACGTGCCCGCTCTCTTCGGAGGGGACCTCGGGCGTGGGGTCGCGGGGGTGTGGAGAGGAGGGGGCGGGGCGGCGCAGGCGACACCGGTCGGGCTGCCCCGCCCGTTCGTGGGTGACGGGTTGTCAGGCGTCCACGGCGTCGGGGCCGTGGATCTCGACGCCGTCGGCGACGCGGCGGACGTGAATGCACTCGCCGGGGCACTCCTTGGCGGAGTCGACCACGTCGGTGAGCACCTCCAGCGGAATCCTCGTCGTCGCGCCGGGCTCCTGGAGCAGTTCGTCCTGCTCGCTCTTCACATAGGCCAGCCCGTCGATGTCCAGTTCGAACACCTCGGGCGCGTACTGGGCGCAGATGCCGTCACCGGTGCACAGGTCCTGGTCGATCCAGACTTCCAGGTCCTCGTTGTTCGTCGTCTGGGGGGACATTCACACCTGCCTGGCGGAGTCGTCTCGGGTTTGCGGAGCGCGGGGGAAGGTGAGGGGAAAAGAAGTCACGGTGCCGGCCGCCGGGTCACACCCGCATCGGCTGGGGGGAGTCCCTGCGGGCGGGGTCCGGGGCGTCGTACTCGCGGATGATCTCGTAGCGGGTGTTGCGCTCCACCGGGCGGAAGCC
>NZ_JBFBCB010000131.1:0-2930 GCF_040682975.1 Streptomyces sp. NPDC051051 | reverse complement strand
CTCGAGGCGTGCACCCGTGACGGCTCCGCACCGCCACCCTCCGCCAAGGCTCGTACGGCGTCGGTGAGTTCGGTGCGGTCGGTGCCCGTGACCACTGCGCGGTGGTCGAACGCCGTCCGTTCGGTGGCCAGTGACAGGGCGATGTCCTGTGCGGCGAGTGCGGGGTGGGTGTCCAGGTGGGCGAGCAGCCGTGCGGCCTGGTCACGGACCGCCTGCACGCTCTTGCCCGACAACACCCACGGAATCAGAGGCAGTTCGCCGCGTTCGGTGGTGTCCTGCTCCTCGGGGGCGGCCGGGGGCTCCTCGATGACGACGTGGGCGTTGGTGCCACCGAAACCGAAGGACGAGACACCAGCGCGACGCGGGCGGCCGTCGGTCGCGGGCCACTCGCGCGCCTCGGTCAGCAGCTCGACCGCGCCCGCGTCCCAGTCCACGTGACTGGACGGTTCTCCCACGTGGAGCGTTCTGGGCAACACCTCGTGCCGCATCGCCTCGATCATCTTGATGACGCCGCCGACGCCGGCGGCCGCCTGCGAGTGGCCGATGTTCGACTTGAGCGAGCCCAGATACAGCGGGTGCCCGGCCGGCCGGCCCTGACCGTAGGTGGCGAGGAGGGCCTGCGCCTCGATGGGATCACCCAGGCGGGTGCCCGTGCCGTGCGCCTCCACGGCGTCCACGTCGGCCGTGCTCAGACCGGCATTCGCCAGGGCGGCGAGGATCACGCGCTCCTGGGAGGGGCCGTTGGGGGCCGTCAGCCCGTTGCTCGCTCCGTCCTGGTTGACCGCGCTGCCCCGGATCACCGCCAGGACCCGGTGGCCGTTCTTCCGCGCGTCGGACAACCGCTCCACGAGGAGGAGGCCCACGCCCTCCGACCAGCCGGTGCCGTCCGCGTCCTCGGAGAAGGACCGGCAGCGGCCGTCGGCGGACAGACCACGCAGCCGGGAGAACTCCACGAACGCCGTCGGCGTCGACATGACGGCGACGCCGCCCGCGAGCGCGAGGTCGCACTCGCCGTTGCGCAGCGCGTTGACGGCCATGTGCATGGCGACGAGCGAGGAGGAGCAGGCCGTGTCGACCGTGACGGCCGGGCCCTCCAGACCGAAGGTGTACGCCATCCGGCCCGACGCGATGGAGCCCGCGCTGCCGCTGAAGAGATAACCCTCGTTGCCCTCGGCGGGCAGGCCGGGGCGGGAGCCGTAGTCGTTGTACATCACACCGGTGAAGACGCCGGTGCGGCTGCCGCGCAGGGCGGCCGGCAGGATGCCCGCGTTCTCCAGCGTCTCCCAGGCGGTCTCCAGCAGCAGGCGCTGCTGCGGGTCGATGGCGAGCGCCTCGCGCGGTGACATGCCGAAGAATTCGCGGTCGAACAGGTCCGCGTCGTGCAGGAAGCCGCCCTCGCGGACGTACGACGTGCCCGGCCGGTCGGGGTCCGGGTCGTACAGCTTCTCGACGTCCCAGCCGCGGTTGGAGGGGAACTCGCTGACGGCGTCGACCCCGTTCGCCACCAGGTCCCACAGGTCTTCGGGAGAGGACACACCGCCGGGGTAGCGGCACGCCATGCCGACGATCGCGATCGGCTCCTGCGCCTTGTCCTCGACCTCGCGCAGCTGCCTGCGCGCCTCGCGCGCGTCGGCGATGGCCTTCTTGAGGTACTCGCGGAGTTCCTGCTCGTTCGCCACTGATCTCAGCTCCCCGTCGTCATGTGGCTCGTGCTCGGTCTGGTGGTTCGTGCAGTGGTGTGCCGCAGCGGTGACCGCCGGGCGCGCGGGACCGCCCCGGAGCCGACCCCCTCGTCGGCTCCGGGAGCGGTCGCCCGGTCAGTTCAGGTCGTCGAGGAGCGCGAACAGTTCCTCGTCGCTCGCCTCGTCCAGGTCGTCGGCAGCCAGCAGCTCGTCGGCGGGCGTGCGGCCGCTCGCCTGCTCGGCGACGCCCAGCAGCTCGCGCAGCTGCCCGGCGACGCTTTCGTAGGCCGCGGGATCGGCGGCTGCCGACCGGACGGCGGCCCTGAGCCGGCCGAGCTCCTCGACCAGCGAGTCCGCGGGCGACGCCGTCTCCACCTTGATCTGCCGATGCAGGTGCGCGGCGAGGGCGGCGGGGCTGGGGTGGTCGAAGACCAGCGTGCTCGGCAGGCGCAGTCCGGTGGCGTTGTTGAGTTGGTTGCGGAGTTCGACCGCGGTCAGTGAGTCGAAGCCGATTTCCTGGAAGGCGCGTTGGGGGTCGACGGCGTGGGCGTCGGTGTGTCCGAGGACCGCGGCCACCTGGGTGCGTACGAGGTCGACGAGGGTCTGTTCGCGTTCCTCCGGGGAGAGGGCGCCCAGGCGCTGGGCCAGCGAGGGGCCCGCGTCCTGGCCGCCGGACCGGCCGGCCGAGGCGGCTGTGCGGCGGCGACCGGCCGGGACCAGGTCGCGCAGCAGCGGTGGCAGGCCGTCACCCGCCTTGCGCAGTGCGGCGAGGTCCAGGCCGCTGACGGCGAGGACCGGCTCGGTTCCCGCCAGGGCGGAGTCGAACAGCGCCATCGCCTCGTCCGTGGCCAAGGGCTTGAGGCCGATACGGGCCAGGCGGCGCAGGTCCGTCTCGTTCAGTTCGCCGCTGATGGTGCTGGTCTGGTTCCACAGGCCCCAGGCGAGTGACACGCCGGGCAGCCCGAGGGCCGCGCGGTGCTGGGCGAGGGCGTCCAGGTAGGTGTTGGCGGCGGCGTAGTTGGCCTGGCCGGCGTTGCCGATCAGGCCCGCGATCGAGGAGTAGACGACGAACGCGTCGAGTTCGTCGCCGAGGGTGGCCTCGTGCAGGTTCCACGCCGCTTCGGTCTTCGGCTTGAGCACGGCGTCCAGGCGCTCGGGGGTCAGGTCGGTGAGCACGGTGTCGTCGAGGATTCCGGCCGTGTGGACCACGGCCCTCAGGGGCCGGTCGGCCGGGACGGACGCCAGCAG
>NZ_JBFBCB010000130.1:0-2969 GCF_040682975.1 Streptomyces sp. NPDC051051 | reverse complement strand
CCCTCCGCGAACGCCTTGCACCGACCATCCCCCGCCAACCCACCCTGACGACCGAACTCCACGAACGCACCCGGCGTCGACATCACCGTCACACCACCGGCCAGCGCGAGATCACACTCCCCCGACCGCAACGACCGCACCGCCAGATGCAGCGCCACCAGCGAAGAGGAGCACGCCGTGTCCACCGTCACCGCCGGGCCCTCCAGACCCAGCACATAAGCCAGCCGACCCGACAGCACACTCGCCGCACCACCCGTGCCGACATACCCCCCGAAGTCACCCTCCGACCTACTCAACAAAGCCGGATAATCCTGCCCGTTGGTGCCCGCGAAGACCCCGACCTGCCGACCACGCAACGACCGCGGATCCAGCCCCGCCCGCTCCACCGCCTCCCACGAGGTCTCCAGCAGCAACCGCTGCTGCGGATCCATCGCCAACGCCTCACGCGGAGAGATGCCGAAGAAGTCCGCGTCGAACCCGGCTACATCGTCGAGGAAGCCGCCCACACGGACGTAGTCGGAGTGCGGCGCACCGTTGTCCGGGCGTACGTAGCGTTCATAGAGCTCGGTCAGGCCGCTCCAGCCGCGGTCGGTGGGGAAGGCGGTGATGCCGTCGCGCCCTTCCTCCAGCAGCGCCCACAGACTCTCCGGGGAGTCGACACCCCCAGGGAAACGGCAGGCCATCCCGACGATCGCCACCGGCTCGTCGGCCGGGCCCGCAGGGCGGGCGACGGTCGCCTCCCCGGGCACGGTGTCCTCGCGCAGTTCACCGTAGACGTGAGCCGCGAGATCCTGCGGGGTCGGATGGTCGAAGACGGCCGTGGCCGGCAACGCGACGCCGCAGGCCGCCGCCAGGACGTTGCGCAGTTCCACGGCGATGAGCGAGTCGACGCCGAGATCGCGGAACGCCCGCTCCGGGCCCACCTGTTCGGGCCCGCTGTAACCCAGGACGGCGGCAGCACGCTCGCACACCTCGTCCAGGACAAGACGCTGTGCGGCCTCACGGGACAGGGAGTTGACGCGGAGGCGGAAACTGTCCGTGGCGGTACCGGCGGCACGGACGACTGCCTGGCCCGGAGCGGTCGTCGATGCCGGGCACAGCGGTGCGAGGAGTGCGCTGGGACGAGCCGCGGTGAACGCCGGCACGAAGCGGCCCCAGTCGGCCGCGACGACCAGTCGGGTGGCGGCTCCGGCTTCGATCAGCGCTCCGAGCGCCGACACCGCGGTCTCGGGATCGAGCGGGGTGACCGCCCCCTGTGCGCGGCGCCTGCCGCCGGCGGTCGCGGCCATTCCGGCGCCTGCCCAGGGTCCCCACGCGAGGGACGTCGCCGGCAGGCCCTCGGCCCGCCGACGCTCGGCCAGCGCGTCCAGCACGGCGTTGGCGGCCGCGTAGGCGCCTTGGCCGGGACCGCCGACGGTCCCGGCCAAGGAGGAGAACAGGACGAACGCGGTGAGGTCGGTCCCCCTGGTCAGCTCGTCCAACAGCAACGCAGCCCCGGCCTTGGGGCCCATCACGCGCCGCACCTGGTCGGGACCGGTGGTGAGGACCGTCGCGTCGTCCAGGGTTCCGGCCGTGTGGAACACCGCGTCGACGGAATGTTCGGCGAGGAGGGTCGCCAGATCCTCTCGTACGGAGACGTCCAGGGCCGCCATGGTCACGCGGGCGCCGGACTGTTCCAGCTCGTCACGCAGTTCCACTGCCCCGGGCGCGTGTTCGCCCCGGCGGCTGACCAGAAGGAGACGGCGAGCGCCCCGCTGGACGGCCCAGCGTGCCACCTGAGCCCCCAGGGCGCCTGTTCCGCCGGTGATGAGCACGGTGCCGTCGCCCGGTGTCCAGCCGGCGGAGGGCGTACGCGGCGCGGCGGGCTTCAGCCGACGTCCGAACATGCCGTGGGAACGCAGGGCGATCTGGTCCTCGCCGGGCTTCAGACGTGTCAGCGCCGACACCAGACGCGTCCAGACACGCTGATCCGTCCGCGCGGGGAGGTCGATCAAACCGCCCCAAAGGTCCGGGAGTTCCAGCGCGGCCACCCGGCCCAGCCCCCAGACGGCACTGTGGGAGACGCGGGTGACGCGGTCCGGGCCGCCGACGGCGACGGCTCCCTGAGTGATCGCCCACAGCTTCGCACCAGGAATCCTCCGGGCCAGCGCCTGGACCGCGGTGAGAGTCGCTACGACAGCGTCGGTGGACGTGGAGAAACCGAGCAAGGAAAGGATGCCGTGCCTGACTCCGCCCACTTCCGCGACGGTCCGGAGAGAAGAGGCGCAGGCATCGGGATCGGCGGCGTCGACCTCCCCGGCCTCTACCGTCAGCCCTTGGGCGCGCAGTCCTTCCACGAGGTCGTCGGCCAAGGCCTTGACCGAGGCGTCCGCATCGTCAGGAATCAGTACCGTCCAGCGATCCACATGTGCGGCCCCGGCTGCGGCAGGCACCTCGTCCTCGCCCGTCAGAGGACTCCAGGAGACCTCGTGGCACAGGGCGTCCAGTTCCGCCTGCCGCTGTTGGCGCCGATACCAGTCCGACAGGGCGGGAACCACCGTGTCGAGGGTGCCCGGCGTGAGGTCGAGGTCCGCGGCGAGACTTGTCACGTCCTGTCGTTCGACGGCGGACCAGAAGGCCGCGTCGATGACGGCAGAGGGTCGGGCGGGACCGGCCGGGGCACCCTTGGCGGACTCGTTCGGACCCAGCCAGTAGCGGCTGCGCTGGAAGGGATAGGTGGGCAGATCCACCACGGGTACGCCCTCGCCGCCCAGCACCGCGGTCCAGTCGACCTCACCGCCGTCGACGTGCAGGCGTGCAACGGCCCGTAGGACGGCAAGCCGTTCCGGGTCGTCCTTGCGCAGGACCGACAAGAACAGTGAACCGGACACGTCGGGAAGGCAGTTCTGGGTGAGGGCGGTGAGGGTGGCGTCGGGGCCGAGTTCGACGAAGCGGGTCACGCCCTGCGCGGCCAGGGTGGTGACGCCGTC
>NZ_JBFBCB010000129.1:0-3137 GCF_040682975.1 Streptomyces sp. NPDC051051 | reverse complement strand
CTCCCCCTCACCCCCAACGGAAAAGTCGACACCAAAGCCCTCCCCGCCCCCGACCACCACCGACCCGACCTCACCACCACCTACACCCCACCCCGGACGGACACCGAGCGCACCCTCGCCGCGATCTGGTCCGAGATCCTCGGCATCGACACCATCGGCATCCACGACAACTTCTTCGAACTCGGCGGGGATTCCATCATCAGCATCCAGATGATCGCCCGCGCCAAGAAGTTCGGTGTGCACCTCACTCCGCGGCTGATCTTCAAGAACCAGACGATCGCCGAGATCACGGTCCACGCCGGTACGGCCACGCAGGTGGACGCGGAACAGGGCCTCGTGGTGGGCGAGGTCCCGCTGACACCGATCCAGCACTGGTTCTTCGAGAAGGACCTGCCGGCGTTCGACCACTTCAATCAGGCGGAACTCCTCGTCACCGACGGACTCGACGCCGACGTGCTGCGGCTCGCCCTGGTCGACCTGATCGAGCACCACGATGCGCTGCGCCTGCGCTGCGCGGACGGGGCCGACGGCTGGCGGCAGTACCTGGACGAAACTGTGGACACCGGCGTCCTCGACGTGCACGACCTGTCCGCTGTCGCGGACGAGTCCCTGGCGTCGGTGTCGCTGGACATCGCGGAGGAGACGCAGCAGAGCCTCGACCTGGCCAAGGGCCCGTTGCTGCGGGCCGCCCTGCTGGAGTCGGGGCCCACGCGTGGGCAGCGGCTGCTCATCGTCGTACACCACCTGGCGGTCGACGGTGTGTCCTGGCGGATCCTGCTGGAGGACCTGGGCAGTTGCTACGAGCGCCGGGCTGCCGGGCTCGCGCCCCTGTTGCCGGCGAAGACGACGTCGTTCCGGTCGTGGGCTCAGCGGCTGCACGGCTTCGCAGACTCCGATCAGGCACGGGCGGAGTTCGCCTACTGGGCCGAGCCCAAGCCGGCCGGCCGGGTGCCGCGTGACCGGGACGGCCGCAACGACCTGGGATCCGCCGCCGCCGTCGTGGCGACGCTCAGCCCCGAGGAGACTCGTGCTCTGCTGCGGGACGTGCCGAAGGTCTTCAACACCCAGATCAACGACGCGTTGCTCACCGCGCTGGCGCACGCCCTGCGAGACTGGACCGGGGACGACGAGACGCTGGTCGGTCTGGAGGGACACGGCCGTGAGGATCTGTTCCCCGACGTGGACCTGTCGCGGACGGTGGGATGGTTCACGTCTGTCTTCCCCGTCGCCCTGCGGCTGGCGCCAGGAGCCACCAGTGCGGTGGCCTCGCTCGACTCCGTCCGCGAGCAGTTGGCGGGAATCCCCAACAAGGGGGTGGGCTACGGCATCCTGCGCCATCTCGGCGCCCCGGACGTGGCCTCAGTGCTGCGCCGGCAGCCCACTCCGGAAGTGAACTTCAACTACCTGGGGCAGTACACCAGAGACCTGCCGGGGATCGGGCGGTACGCCGGTCCCGAAGGACCCAAGGGCCACTCGATCAGCCCGGACGGCATGCGGTGGAACGTGCTGGACGTGACCGCCGCCGTCGAGGGCGACACGTTCGGCCTGTACATCAACTACTCGACCGCGCTGCACGACCGGCGCACCGTCGAGTACCTGGCCGACGGCGTCCTCGGCCACCTGCGCGAGCTGATCGCCGGTAGCGCCGACGGAACTGCCGACGCCCGCCGGGAGTCCCCCGGTGTTCCCCTCACCGATGTCGGTGACGCCGACATGGCCGCGATCCTGAAGAGGTTCTCGATATGAGCGCGCACAACGTGGAAGACGTCTACGGACTCTCGCCCCTGCAGTTCGGCATGCTGTACCACTCGCTGGAGGACACCTCCGACACGCGCCCTTACATGGTGCAGATGACGGAGGAGGTCGAAGGGCCCTTCGACGAGACGCTGTTCGGCACCGCCTGGCAGCAGCTCATCGACCGGCACTCGATCCTCCGCAGCGCGTTCGTGTGGGAGGGGGTGTCGGAGCCGGTTCAGGTGGTGCAGCGCAGGGCTCCCCTCCCCTTCGAGGTGAGGGATCTGCGCGGCCTGTCCGATCGCGAGGAGCGGCTCAACGCCTTCATGGCGGAGGACTGGGACCGTGGGTTCGACCTGTCACGAGCCCCACTGGTGCGGGTCACCGTGCTGCGAATGTCGGAGGAACGCCGGATCGTCGTCTGGTCGTTCCACCACATCCTCCTCGACGGCTGGAGTGTGCAGATCCTTCAGAAGGAGCTGTTCGCCCTCTACCGCGCGTTGCTCGACGGCACTCCCGCCGAGCTGCCGCCGACGGTCCCGTACCGCCGGTACATCGAGTGGCTGAACTCCCGTCGGGACGACAGCTCCGCGGCGTTCTGGTCCGACTACCTGGCGGGCGTCACCGAGCCCACCGCCCTGCACGTCGACCGGGACACCGGGAACACGGGAGTCGGCGAGTTCGAGACGTGCGCCTCCGCGGAGCTGTTCGCGCGGGCCCGGGACTACGCCAAGTCCCAGCGCATCACGATGAACACTTTGGTACAGGGCCTGTGGTCGATCCTGCTTTCACGGTACAGCCGCCAGGACGAGGTGCTGTTCGGCTCGACGATCTCGGGCCGCTCGATCGATCTGCCCGGCGTCGAGTCGATGATGGGCCTTTTCATCAACACGCTGCCGGTGCGCGGCCGGCTCACGGGTGACCTGGTCGTCTCCGAGTGGCTGCGGGATCTCCAGGACGAGCAACTGGACATGCGGCAGTGGGAGTACTGCCACCTGGTCGACGTGCAGAAGCACAGCAGGATCCCGCGCGGCGAGCCGCTGTTTCGGTCCATCCTCGTCTTCGAGAACTACCCGGTGGTGCAAAAGCCGTCGGACTTCCCCGAGGGACTGACCCGGCGCCTGGTGAACTGTGTGGAACGCACCGGGTACCCGCTCACCCTCGTCGTGTCGGCGGGCCGGGCCCTGGAGTTCCGCTTCGTCTACGACCGGAGCAGGTTCGACGCGGAGACGGTCGAACGCATGACAGGCCACCTCGAGAGCCTGCTGGCCTCCGTGGTGGACTCGCCCGGGGCACGCATCGGCGACTTGAACATGTTGACGGTGGGGGAGCGGCGGGAGGTTCTGGTCGAGTGGAACGGGGTGTCGGGTCCGTATCCGGACACGGCGACGATTCACCAGCTC
>NZ_JBFBCB010000128.1:0-3167 GCF_040682975.1 Streptomyces sp. NPDC051051 | reverse complement strand
ACGACGACACACCGGCCCGGCGCGGACGCCCGTCCCGCGCCTCCCACTCCCGAGCCTGCGCCAGCAACTCCACCGAACCCGACGACCAGTCCACGATCGTGCTGGGCTGCTCGGCCCTGAGTGACTTGGGCAGTGCCTTCGCACGCATGGCCTGCACCATCTTGATGACCCCGGCGATGCCGGAGGCGGCCTGCGTGTGACCGATGTTGGACTTCACCGAGCCCAGCCACAGCGGCCGGTCCGCGTCGCGGTCCTGGCCGTAGGTGGCGAGCAGGGCCTGTGCCTCGATCGGGTCACCCAGCTTGGTGCCGGTGCCGTGCGCCTCGACCACGTCCACGTCCGCCGCCGACACCCCGGCATCCGCCAGCGCCGCCCGGATCACACGCTGCTGCGACGGACCGTTCGGTGCCGTCAGCCCGTTGGACGCACCGTCCTGGTTGACCGCGCTGCCGCGCACCACCGCGAGCACCTGATGTCCGTGCGCCCGCGCGTCCGACAGCCGCTCCAGCAGGACCACACCCACCCCTTCGGAGAGGGCGAAGCCGTCCGCGTCGGCGGCGAAAGGCTTGCAGCGGCCGTCGGGCGCGAGTGCCCGTTGGCGGCTGAAGGCGACGAACGCGCCCGGGCCCGACATCACCGTGGCCGCGCCGGCCAGGGCGAGGGAGCACTCGCCGTTGCGCAGGGCGCGCACCGCCAGGTGCAGCGCGACCAGCGACGACGAACAGGCGGTGTCGACCGTCACCGCCGGACCCTCCAGACCCAGCGCGTAGGCGATCCGACCGGACGCCACACTGGCTGCGGCTCCGGTGGCGAGGTAGCCCTCGTTGTCGCCGGAGGCGGCGCGCAGTCGGGTGGCGTACTCCTGGTCCGTGAGGCCGATGTAGACACCCGTGGAACTGCCGCGCAGCGCCTTGGGATCGATGCCGGCGCGTTCGAGGGTCTCCCAGGCGGTCTCCAGCAGCAGCCGCTGCTGCGGGTCCATCGCCGTCGCCTCACGCGGCGAGATACCGAAGAACCCGGCGTCGAACTCGGCCGCCCCGTCCAGGAACCCGCTCTCCCGGACGTAACCGGTGCCGAGGTGGTCGGGATCGGCGTCGTACAGGGCGTTCAGGTCCCAGCCGCGGTCGGTCGGCAGCGGCGTGATGGCGTCCACTTCGTCGCTGACGAGCCGCCACAGGTCCTCGGGGCTGCGCACCCCACCGGGGAGGCGGCAGCCCATGGACACGATCGCGATGGGATCGTCCGCGCGGGCGAAGTCCGGGCCGCCGACGTCGGCGGCATCGGCGGTCATCGGCCGCTGATCCCGCTCCGGTCGGCCGAACGCGCGCTCGTCGATGTAGGCGGCCAGGGCCGTGATGCTGGGGTGGTCGAAGACGACTGTGGTGGGCAGCGTGAGGCCGGTGGCGCGGTTGAGCCGGTCGCGTAGGGACACGGCGGTCAGGGAGTCGAAACCCATGTCCTTGAAGGCGGTCTCGTCCCCGAGTGCGCCGGCGTCGGCGGAGGTGTGCCCGAGTACGGCGGCGACGTTGGCGCCCACCAGCGCGCGCAGTGCGGCCGGTCGGCGGGCGGGTTCCAGCGCCGCGATCTCCCGCAGCGCACCGGCGGTGCCGGTGGCGTCGCCGCCGTCGCGGTCCCCGTCCGTGGACGTCATGGCGCC
The DNA here is from genome assembly GCF_040682975.1 of Streptomyces sp. NPDC051051. NCBI lineage: Bacteria > Bacillati > Actinomycetota > Actinomycetes > Kitasatosporales > Streptomycetaceae > Streptomyces > Streptomyces sp. NPDC051051. Next base: position 1,510 of record NZ_JBFBCB010000128.1, on the reverse strand, counting down.
GGGCAGCTCCCGCAGAAGTGCGCTGCCTCGTACGGAGGTGAAGACCTCGGCGAATCGCTTCCAGTCGACGTCGGCGACGGCGACGCACGTGTCGTCGTGGTCCAGGGCCTGCTGGAGTCCGGCGATCGCGGCGGCGGGCTCGATCACGGGGACGCCCCTGCGCCGGAGTTTGCCCTGCACCGACTCGGCGATCATGCCGCCGCCGGCCCACGGCCCCCAGGCGATGGACAGGACGGGCGCACCGTCGGCGCGGCGGCGTTCGGCTCGGGCGTCGAGGATCGCGTTGGCGGCGCCGTACGCGGCATGGTCCGCGACGCCCCAGGTGCCGGAGATGGACGAGAAGTAGACCACGGCGTCCAGTCGCTCGGTGTCGAGGACCGCGTCGAGGTGTTCCGCGCCCAGCACCTTCCCGGAGAAGGTGGCCGCGAGGTCCTCCACTCCGGTCTCCGCTATCGGTCCGAGCACGCTGACGCCCGCCGCGTGCACGACGGACCGCACCGGGGTGCCGTCCTCGGCGAGACGGGTGACCAGGTCGGCCATCGCCGCACGGTCGGCCGTGTCACAGGCGGCGACCGTGAGCCGGGTGCCGCGCGACCGGAATTCGGCACGCAGTTCCTCGACCTGCGGACCGTCCCCGGTCCGTCCGGTGAGGACGACGTGTTCGGCGCCGTTGTCCGCCAGCCAGCGGGTGACGTGAGCGCCCAGCGCACCGGTACCGCCGGTGACGAGAACGGTGCCACGCGGCTTCCAGGCACGCGGAGCCGCCTTGCCGCCAGTGGGCGCGTGGACGAGCCGACGGCCGTACGCCTTGCCCTCGCGCAGGGCGACCTGGTCCTCCTCCGCACTTCCGCCGACGACGGCGGGCAGGAGGGCCACGGTGCCCGGTGCGAGGGCTGCGGGGAGATCGACGAGCCCGCCCCACCGCTGGGGGTGTTCCAGAGCGGCGGCCCGGCCCAGGCCCCAGACTCCGGCCTGTACGGGAGATGTCGGAGCGTCGTGCGAACCGGTGCCTACGGCACCCTGGGTCACGCACCACAAAGGTGCCTCGATCCCCGCGTCACCGAGGGCCTGGACGAGTGCGAGGCTGCCCGCGAGTCCCAGCGGAACGGCCGGTTGCTGCGGATGCGGCCGCGTGTCGAGAGGCAGCAGGGACAGAACGACGGTGACCGCCTCGACACCGGTGGTCCGGCCGAGCAGCGCCTGAAGATCCGCCCGGTTCATGTCCTCGGGTGCGACGGTGAGAGTACGGGTGCGGACGCCTCGGTCCTCCAGAGCGGCCAGCACCGCGGAGATCGCGCTCTCGTCCTCGGTCGTCGCCGGAACGACGAGCAACCAGGTGCCTTCCATGTCGCCCGGGTCGGGAGCCGGAAGGGCCCGCCACTCGACACGATGCCGCCAGCCGTCCACGAGGCCCTGCTCCCGGTGTGACCGCCGCCAGGCGGCCAGTGCCGGTACGACGGCGTGCAGGCCGTCCTGGTCGGAGACACCGAGCGTGGCGGCGAGTTGCGGC
>NZ_JBFBCB010000127.1:0-3264 GCF_040682975.1 Streptomyces sp. NPDC051051 | reverse complement strand
CGGTGCGAAGTCGATCGACGAGGTCAAGGCGAAGCTGGCCGGCATGGGCCTGGCCCTCAAGGACAGCCCGCCCGGATTCGACCCGACCGCCGCCGACGCCTTCGGCGCGGACGACGACGCGGACGCCGGCTTCGTCGAGACCGAGCAGTACTGAACGCTGCGCTGCACCGGTCAGAGCGACACTTCCCCCACGAGGACAGGAGAGCCTCGACGCCGTCCCCTGTCCCCTGTCCCCTGTCCCCTGGGCGGCATCGGCCGGGTCCGCGCCCACGTCCAGCCCGTCGGGTCGGCACCTTCTCCGCCCAGATGTCGGCCCTGCTGGGTCGTTCCCGGGGATTGGCTACGGAATCGGACACGAACGTGCTGCTGTTCCGGTCGATCCCCAACGGGCGCCCGAGGGGCGCGGCGCATCGGCGGTCGAGGCGCTTTTGCTACTTCTGTTGGACTTGAACATGGTGCGCGGCATCTTCCACTCCCGGAAGACGGCTCCCTGCCTGCTTTGTGCAGGTCAAGGGCGGTCTTCACCGTACAACTGGCACGCGCTCGACTCGAAGGTTGTGAGGAACACCGCTCCACTCCGAGGAGGAGGCTCCTTGCCTGCGTTCCCGCGCGAACGAAGCCGCCATGACGCCGCCGACCAGGCGTCTGTTCGGACAGCCGTCTCGGAATGTCCGGGGAGTGATGCTGATCAGGTGCCGACTTGACTGACGATGCGTCAGGGTTCACGAGGGGCATCTCAGAGACGGTTCAGGGGGTGAACACACGACTCTCGGGGCGTCACGTGAGCGTCGCGACGTGGAAGGCCCCGCCGACGCCGTTCACGGAGAATCCGTCGGTGACGTCGGCCATGACGGTGATCTCCGTGTCCCGTCCGTCGGACGCGTCCAGGAGGGAACGACCGGCCAGCAGTGCGGAGGCGCAGCCGAGTGCGAGGGCTGAACGGGACAGGCGCTTGGTGATGGGCACGGACGGACTCCGGAAGAGAGGGCGGGGCTCACCACCGGCGTGAGCCGAGGGGTGCGGGACTGCCGCGCCCACACCCCCGGGCGGTCGGAGGCACAAGCGCGGGGATCGAGCCGAGGTCAGCCGATGGTCAGGGTCCGCCGTGCCGTCAGACCGCGGGACGAACGCGCGGTCGCGAAGGTGTAGGAACCGGGTACGAGCGTCCAGGCGCCCGCCTTCCACACGGTGAGGTCCTGCGCGGGGACGGTGAGGGTGAGCCGCTTGGACCCCGCGGCGGGGAGGGTGACCTTCTGGAAGGCGACCAGGCGGCGGGGTTCGGCCTCCGCGGCTGCCGGCAGGGTGGCGTAGACCTGGACGACGTCGGTGCCCTGGCGTCGGCCCGTGTTGGTGACCGTGACGCCGAGGGTGACGTGCTTGGCCGTCCGGTCCCAGGCGGCTTCGAGGGAGCCGTGGGCGAAGGTGGTGTACGACAGGCCGTGGCCGAAGGGGAAGCGGGGCTGCTGCCCCTCGGCGTCGTAGTAGCGGTAGCCGACGGCGATGCCCTCGTCGTGGGAGACGGTGGCGTTCGTGCCGGGGTAGGTCGCGGGAGTGGTGCCCGGTCCCTGGGTCGCGTCGGCGGGGAAGGTGACGGGGAGGCGGCCGGAGGGGTCGCTGTCGCCGAAGAGGACGGCGGCGAGGGCGGTGCCCATGCCGCGGCCTCCGTACCATGCCTGGATCACGGCTTCCACGTCGTCGAGCCAGGGGGTGGTGACGGGGCCGTCGGTGTTGAGGACGACGATCGTTCGGGGGTTGGCGGCCGCGACGGCTGAGATCAGCTGGTTCTGGTCGCCGGGGAGTTCGAACGGCATGTTCAAGATGTTCTTCGACTGTCTCGGAGACACGGCGCTGGAGGCCAAACCGGTGCTGATCGCCGCCACCGGCGGCACCGGACGGCACTCACTCGTCCTGGACCATGCACTGCGACCGATGTTCGCCTGCCTGCACGCCGTGGTCATGCCCACCGCGGTGTTCGCCGCGCCTGAGGACCGGGGCGCAGACCACGGCCAAGGGTCCCTCGTCGGACGCATCACCCGGGACGCCAGGGAACTGGCCCACGAGATGAAGCGGCGGGAGACACCGGTCCTCCCCCGTCCCTACGCCGACCCGGAGCCGTTCGAGCACTTGCTCAACGGCAGGTGAACCGGTCATCCGGACGGCTCACCCCTCGGCCTTCGAGAAGGCCGAGGGGTGAGTGTCATGAATCCGCGTCGGCACGCATCCCGCTCGGTCCGGAGTTCACAGCCGACGCCGGGCGACCCCGGTCAGACCACGGCCGCACCCGGTTCCGGGGCGCGCGCTCCCAGGAGGGCGAGGCAGTTGCGCCAGAGGGCATCGAGCTGGGCGGTGTTGTTGTAGAGCTTGGCGAACAGCACCTGTCCCTCGAGCTGGGCCACGACGGAACGGGCGGCCTCGCGGGTGTCGGTGACCGTCACGTCACCGCGCTCCAGGGCGGCCGAGATCACCTCTTCGACCATGTCGACCTGGGCGTCGAAGATCTCCTGCAGACGGCTGCGGATGGCCTCCGTCTGGTTGCTCAGTTCCAGCGTGAGGTTGCCGAACATGCACCCGGAGACGGTTCCGCACGAGGCCTGTCCGGCGCGCTGAGCGGCCTCGGTCTCCTCGAACAGCCGCCGGAGCCGCTCCAGGGGCTCCCGGTCGCTGCGCAGCACGCGCTCCCAGTCGCGCCGCTGGGCGGCCCACTGCTCGTCGAGCACGGCCAGCGCCAGGGCTTCCTTGGACTCGAAGAAGTAGTAGAAGCTGCCCTTGGGCACTGCGGCCGTCTTGCAGATCTCGGCCACACCGAGGGCCGAGTAGCCCCGCAGTTCGATGAGAGACCGCGCGGCATCGAGGATCTTGCCCTTGGCATCGCTCGTCCGTCCCATGGCTTCAGTATACGACCATTCGACTAGTTCGGAAGGAAACCGGTCGTCCAGCACTTTCGCCGGGCACCGAAGCGGGTCGGACAGGACCTGTCCCGCTACACGGCGGCCTTGAGCTTCCCGGCGATCTTCACGACGCGTTCCGCCTGGTGCCGGGCCGCGGCGCGGGTGGTGTCGTCCACCGGGTTCGTGCCCTGCCCGTCCACGTGCGACGTGCCGTACGGGTTGCCGTCGGCGAACTTGACCGGGTCGGTGAAACCGGGAGCGCCGAGGATGCCCCCTCAGTGGCCCTCGGCACGATCAAGACCCCGATGCACCCCCAGGAACACCACACGGCACTTGCCGAACTGCACCCCGTGGGCCGCATGGGCGAGATCGGCGA
>NZ_JBFBCB010000126.1:0-3593 GCF_040682975.1 Streptomyces sp. NPDC051051 | reverse complement strand
CGTCCGGTTCGCCGACGGCGTCACCACCCTGGCCGCGCAGGGCGTGACCCGCTTCGTCGAACTCGGCCCCGACGCCACCCTCACCGCCCTCACCCAGAACTGCCTTCCGGACGCCGACGGGATACTGTTCGTGCCCACCCTCCGCAAGCACCGCGACGAGGTGGACACAGCCGTCTCCGCCCTCGCCTCCCTGCACACGACGGGACTGGCCGTCGACTGGAACGCCCTGCTCCCGGGACCCCACCCACTCGTCGAACTGCCCACCTACGCCTTCGAACGACACCGCTACTGGCTCGACCCGGTCATCAACCACTCCGGGCACCGCGGCGACCACCCCCTGCTGTCGACCGGCATCAATCTCGCCGACTCGAGCACCGTCATGGCGACCGGCCGCCTCTCCCGGCGCGTCCACCCGTGGCTCGCCGACCTCGCCACCAGTGGCGGCGCCCTCATACCCGGAGCCGTCCTCACCGACCTCGCCCTGCACGCCGGACGCGCCCTCGGCGCCTATCACCTCGACGAGTTGCACATCGACGTACCGTTGCCGCTCCCGGCGGCTGGTGAGACCGAGGTGCAGACCGTCACCGAGGCGAGCGACGGCGAGGACCGCTGGAGCTTCGCGCTCTACGCACGGCCCCTCGACCCCGACACCGACCGGACCGACGAACTCCGGCCCTGGACGCGGCACGCCCACGGCACGCTGGTCCGTGTCCGCAACGACGAACCGGCCGCCGACGCCGCCGTGGGGGAGGAGGCCTGGCCACCTCCTGGCGCGGTCGCGATCGACCCCGAAGAGCTGTACGCCGCCCTCGACGCGGCGGACGGCGCGCATCCCGCTGCGCGCTCCCTCAAGGCGGCCTGGCGTCTGGGCGACGAGATCCACGCCGAGGTCGTTCTCGACGAGAACCAGGAGGCGGGTGCCGCGCGGTTCGCCGTGCACCCCGCCCTGCTGGACGGGGCGATGGTCGCGCTGACCGCGCTCGGCCACCCCGCACCCCGGCTGCTCACCTGGTCCGGTGTCACCCTGCACGCGCGTGCGGCGACGTCGGTCCGCGTCCACATCACCCCGTCGCCCGACGCCGGGGCCGTGCTCCGGCTGCTGGACGGCAGCGGCGCTCCCGTACTGACCGCGCAGGCGGTCTCGGTCACACCCCACCACATCGGAGACCTCCCGACAGGCGCGCCCGGCCACGTCGGTGACCTCTACACCGTCACATGGAACCCCGCCGGGCCGGCCTCCCGGCCGGCGCCCTCTTCGACCACTCTCCTCACCGGCCCCGACGACGTACTCGAAGACGTCTCCGACACCCCGTACGGCGAACTGGTCGTCGTCCCGTGGAACCCGGCCGACCCCGACCCCGACGCTGTCACGGCACTCGACGTGCACACGTCCACGGCGCACGCCCTGGCCCTGCTCCAGCGCTGGCTCACCGACCCCCGTGCGGCGCGGTCGCGCCTGCTCGTCGTCACCCGGCGCGCGGTGGCCGTGACCGGAGACGAGGCCGTCGCCGATCTCGCGGCCGCCGCGGTGCGCGGGCTCGTCAAGTCGGCCCAGTCCGAGAACCCGGGCCGCTTCCTGCTCCTCGACACCGACGTCGCCCCCTCGGACGACGAGATCGCCCTCGGCGCCCGTCTCGACCAGGACGACCTCGCCCTCCGCGAGGGCCGACTCCTCGTGCCCTCCCTCACCCGGGCGGACGGCCCGCGGCACACGCCCGCTCCCACGCGCGCCGAGACCGCACCGCCCAGCGGCGATGCCGCCGTGACGTTCGACCCGGACCGGACCGTCCTCGTCACGGGCGGCACGGGAACCGTCGGCGCGGCCGTCGTCCGCCATCTCGTCACCCACCACGGCGTCCGACACCTCCTGCTGGTGACACGCCGCGGAACGGATGCTCCCGGAACCACCGAGCTGATCGCCGAGCTGGCCGCCCACGGAGCCCGGACCGCGGTCGTGAGCTGTGACGCCGCCGACCGCGACGCCCTCGCCGAGGCCATCCGCATGATCCCGGAGGACCACCCGCTCGGCGCCGTGGTCCACGCCGCCGGCCTCCTCGACGACGGCGTCATCACCTCCCTCACCCCGGCCCGGCTCTCCACCGTGCTGCGCCCCAAGGTCGACGCCGCGTGCAACCTGCGCGAACTCACCGAAGACCAGCGACTGTCGGCGTTCGTGATGTTCTCCTCGGCCGCCGCCACCCTGGCAAGCGCCGGCCAGGGCAACTACGTGGCCGCGAACAGCTTCCTCGACGCCCTCGCCTCCGCCCTGCGCGCCGAGGGCCGCCCCGCGCTGTCCGTCGCCTGGGGGCTGTGGGAGGCCGACAGCGCCATGACCCGGGACCTGGCCGACACCACGCACGACAGGGCCGCGCGCAACGGCATCATCGCCCTGCCCACTGATGACGCCCTGGCCCTGTTCGATCGGGCCCTGACCCACACCGGCAACACCCCTGTCCCGCTGCGCGTCGACCGCACCGCGCTGCGTCGCACCGCCGACCGGCTGCCGCCCCTGCTGCGTTCCCTGACGGGACGGCCGATCCTGCGCACGGCAGCCGCGCCCGCTCTCGGGACCTCCGCCCCCGAGGGCTTCGCGCACCTGCCGGGGCCCAGGCGCCGCGACGCCGTGACCGATCTCGTGCGCAGCACCCTGTCCACCGTGCTGGGACACGCGCCGGGCACACCGATCGGGCTCGACCTGCCGTTCACCCAGCTGGGCCTGGACTCCCTGACCTCCCTGGAACTGCGCAACAACCTCAGCAGGGAGACCGGCCTCCCCCTGCCGGCCACACTCGCCTTCGACTGCCCCACGCCCCGAGCGGTCGCGGACCACCTGCTGGCAGCGCTCAGCCCACTGGCGGAGGAGAGAGTCCCCACGTTCTCCACGGCCCCGCACGGGGGAAGCGGCACACCGGCCGACGACCCGATCGTCATCGTCGGAATGGGCTGCCGCTTCCCCGGCGGAGTGGAGAGTCCCGAACAACTCTGGGACGTACTCCTGCGAGGCGAGGACACCATCGGTGAGTTCCCCACCGACCGCGGCTGGTCCGAAGTGGACCTGCCTGGCACACCGGACCTCGACTACGTCCGTGTGGGCGGCTTCCTGGACGATGTAGCCGGGTTCGACGCGGACTTCTTCGGCATCTCTCCGCGTGAGGCGTTGGCGATGGATCCGCAGCAGCGGTTGCTGCTGGAGACCTCGTGGGAGGCGGTGGAGCGAGCGGGCATCGACCCGCGATCGCTGCGCGGCTCACGGGTGGGTGTGTTCACGGGCACCAACGGCCAGGACTACCCGGCCCTGCTGAGCATGTCGGAGGGTGACTTCGGCGGATACGTCGGCACCGGCAACGCGGCGAGTGTCATCACCGGTCGGCTGGCCTATGTCCTGGGCCTGGAGGGCCCTGCGGTGACGGTCGACACCGCCTGCTCCTCCTCGCTCGTCGCCCTGCACTGGGCCATGCGCTCCCTCACCTCGGGCGAGTGCACGATGGCCCTGGTCGCCGGTGTGACGGTGATGTCGACGCCGGGTGCGTTCGTGGAGTTCGGTCGTCAGGGTGGGTTGGCGGGGGATGGTCGGTGCAAGGCGTTCGCGGAGG
>NZ_JBFBCB010000125.1:0-3683 GCF_040682975.1 Streptomyces sp. NPDC051051 | reverse complement strand
CACACCGCATCGAACGCGTCCGCGAACACCGGGAACACCTCATACAACTCCCGCCCCATCCCCGCACGCTGCGCACCCTGACCCGAGAACAAGAAGGCGACCTTGCCGCCGCGGCGTACGGTGCCGGTCACCGTGCTCGTGGGGGACTGACCGGCGCCGAGGTCGCGTAGGCCGGCGAGGAGGGTCTCCCGGTCGGTGCCGAGCACGACGGCGCGGTGTTCGAAGTGGGTGCGTGCGGTGGCCAGGGTGTGGGCGATGGCCGGGTCGTCCGCGTCGGGGTGGGTTTCGATGTGGTCCAGCAGGGCGCGGGCCTGCGCCTTGAGGGAATCGGTGGTGCGCGCGGACAGGATCCACGGCAGCACCGGCGATGTGCGGGCGAGGGACCGGCTGTCGGCCGTGTCGTCGTCCGGCGCGGTGGTGGTGTCGCCGTCCGGGTCGGTGGGCGGTGCCTGCTCCAGGATGAGGTGGGCGTTGGTGCCGGAGACGCCGAACGCGGAGACGCCGGTACGGCGCGGTCGTTCGGCCTGCGGCCAGGCGACCGGTTCGGTGAGCAGGCGCACGTCGCCCTCGGTCCAGTCGACCTTGGTGGTGGGGGTGTCGACGTGCAGGGTGCGCGGCAGGCGTTTGTGGCGCAGTGCCTGGACCATCTTGATGACGCCGCCGACGCCGGCGGCGGCCTGGGTGTGGCCGATGTTGGACTTCAGCGAGCCGAGCCACAGCGGCCGGTCCTCGGTGCGGTCCTGGCCGTAGGTGGCGAGGAGGGCCTGGGCCTCGATGGGGTCGCCGAGGGTCGTGCCGGTGCCGTGCGCCTCGACGGCGTCGACGTCGGCCGGGGAAAGTCGGGCGGAGGCGAGCGCGGCGCGGATGACGCGCTGCTGTGCGGGGCCGTTGGGGGCGGTGAGGCCGCTGCTCGCGCCGTCCTGGTTGACGGCGGAGCCGCGGATGAGGGCGAGGATTTGGTGGCCGTTGCGACGGGCGTCGGAGAGCCGTTCGAGCAGGACCAGGCCGGCGCCCTCGCCCCAGCCGGTGCCGTCGGTCGCCTCGGCGAAGGACTTGCAGCGCCCGTCGGGCGCGAGTCCGCGCTGCCGGCTGAACTCCAGGAAGGTGACAGGGGTCGACATGACGGCGACGCCGCCGGCCAGGGCCAGGTCGCATTCCTCGGCGCGCAGGGCCTGGACGGCCAGGTGCAGGGCGACGAGCGAGGAGGAGCAAGCGGTGTCGACGGTCAGGGCCGGGCCTTCGAAACCGAAGGTGTAGGAGATGCGGCCGGAGGCGATGCTGGCCGCGCTGCCGTTGCCGAGGTGGCCCTCGACCCCGGCGGGCGGCTCGGGGAAGCGGGTGGCGTAGTCGTTGTACATGACGCCGGCGAACACTCCGGTGGCGCTGCCGCGCAGCTCCGAAGGGCGCAGTCCGGCGCGTTCGAGGGCTTCCCAGGTCAGTTCGAGCAGCAGCCGCTGCTGCGGGTCGGTGGCGAGTGCCTCGCGGGGGGACATGCCGAAGAAGGCGGGGTCGAAGTCGGCGGCGTCGTGCAGGAATCCCCCCTCCCGCGTGTAGCAGGTCCCGGGGTGGGCGGGGTCGGGGTGGTAGAGGGCGTCCAGGTCCCAGCCCCGGTCGTCGGGGAAGCCGGAGATGCCGTCCGTGCCGGTGTCGACGAGATGCCACAGGTCTTCGGGGGTGCGTACTCCGCCGGGGTAGCGGCAGCTCATGGAGACGACGGCGATGGGTTCCGTTGCCTTGGCCTCGACCTGGCGCAGCCTGGTGCGGGTGCGCTGGAGGTCGTTGGAGACTCGGGTCAGAAGGTCGCGAAGCCTGTCCTCGCTCACGGAGCTCACGGATCGGTCTCCCTTCGGCGGCGGGCGCGGCGGCTCGCCGGTGGGGCACGGGCCATCGGTGTCGGTCCCGGCACCGTGGGTGCCGGGACCGGTGAGGGCGGGCTCGGGGGCCGGTTCCCTCGGTACGGACGGCCCCGGCGCTCCCGGTGCCGGGCCGTCCTCCAGGGCGATTATGGGGAGGGTCCGGGACGGTTTCGGAGTCCTGACCGGCGGCTCTAAGAGAACTTCTAGCGTTGCCGGGTGGTCCTCCGGGCGCGGACATGTCCTCCTGGGCGGTGACCGCCCGTCTTCGTCCGTCCCGGACCCGGCCCGCTCACCCCCGTCTTGGGGCCCGCCCTCTGGGAATGCGACCGCACCGGTTCCTCACCGCTGGAGGTCCGACCCCTCGGGGCCCGACCGCCACTGCCCCGTCCGCCGGATCATGCGGCGCGGGGCCGCGTCTCACAGGCGGCTGGTCACCTCCAGCGCTCCGGCCGGCAACGGCGGCAGCAGCCCCAGTTCGGCGGAGCGGTCCAGCAGGGTACGGACGGCGTGCAGGCCGTCGTGGCCGAGGTCGACGGTGAACTCGTTGACGTAGAGGTCGATGTGCTGGTCGACGACGTCCGGCTCCATCTCCTGTGCGTGTTCGAGGATGTGGCCGCGGGAGGCGGTGGGGTCGTGCCGGGCGGCGCGCAGGGAAGCGCGTACGGTTTCGGCGATCCGGTGCAGCAGGGGCTCTTCGAAGGAGCGGCGGGCGACGATGGCGCCGAGGGGGATCGGCACGCCCGTCCGCTTCTCCCATTCCTCACCCATGTCGGCGACGCGGTGCAGGCCGTAGCGGTCGTAGGTGAAGCGCGCCTCGTGGATGACCAGGCCGGCGTCGACACGGCCGTCGCGGACGGCCGGCATGATCTCGTGGAACGGCAGGACGGTGATGTCCCCGACGCCACCCGGTACGGCTTCGGCGGCCCACAGCCGGAACAGCAGGTAGGCCGTCGAACTGATGCTGGGGACGGCGATCCGGGCTCCGGTCAGTGCGGCGGGCACCGCGGGTCCGGCGGACAGGACGAGCGGGCCGCAGCCGTGTCCGAGGGCGCCGCCGCACGGCAGCAGGGCGTAGTCCTCAAGGACGTGCGGCAGGGCCGCGTAGGAGATCTTCAGCACGTCCAGTTCGCCGCGTGCGGCCATGCCGTTGGTGACGTCGATGTCGGCGAAGGTGAGCCGCACCTCGGGGGCGTCGGGCAGCAGCCCCTCCGTCCAGGCGTGGAAGACGAACGTGTCGTTGGGGCACGGGGAGTGCGCCAGGGTCAGCGGTGACGTCATGGGCTGGGGCTTCCTTGTCTGCCGTTCGGGCGGGGATGTTCCGGGCGGCACGGGGCCGTCGCCCTCAGCAAATCCGTTGCGGGTATGGGGTTTTCCCCAGACTGCCCTCCGCAAGGATGGGAGGGCCCCACTCGGCGCGGTGTCGATGCCCGTCGTCCGGCCGGGGGCCTGTGGCGTTCGGCTCGTCGGCCGGGTCCGCGGGCTCCGGCCGGCGGTTCGGCTCAAGCGCCGGATGGTGCGGCTGTGATTCGTCCCGCCCGGCCGTCCCCGGGCGGGACGGCCGGTCCACGGTCCGCGGGAGTTCGTTCCGTTCCGGGGCCGCCGACGAGCAACGTGCTGCGTGTGCTCGGACCCACTACGTGTGCCACGAGGCACTGACCGAGGAGGTTCCCGGCCATGGACGCTGGGCTCAAGCGCGAGCTGGAGGACAAGGTCTTCTCCGGTGAGCGGCTGTCCCGCGAGGACGGCATCGCGTTGTACGAGTCGGACGACCTGGCCTGGCTGGGCGGTCTGGCGCACGAGGTGCGGACGCGGAAGAACGGCGACGTC
>NZ_JBFBCB010000124.1:0-3721 GCF_040682975.1 Streptomyces sp. NPDC051051 | reverse complement strand
CCGACCTACGCCTTCCAGCGGCGGCGGTACTGGCTGGAGACGCCGAAGGGCGGGCAGCAGGCGGCCGATCCGGTGGAGGAACAGTTCTGGCGCACCGTCCAGGAGGGCGATCTCCAGGAACTCGCCCGGACCCTGGGACTGGGAGCGGAGGCCACCGAGGGACTCGGCGAGATCGTTCCGGCGCTGTCCGCGTGGCGGCAGGCGGGCCGGGACCGTGCCACCGTGGACGGCTGGCGCTACCGGGTGGTCTGGCGGCCCTACGAGCTGCCCGCCGTCGGCACCCTGAACGGCACCTGGCTCCTCGCCGTACCCGAAACCCACCTGCGGTCCCCCCTGGTCGCCGAGGTGGCCCGGGCCCTCGGCCAGGCGGGCGCGACCACGCTCACCCTCGTCATGGACGCCGGTGACCTGGACCGCGAACGGGTCGCCGCACGGCTCGCGGACGCCGTGTCCGTCACCGGGCCGACGCCCGTCCAGGGCGTGGTCTCCCTGCTCGCCCTCGACGAGCGGGCCGCTCCCGGTCACCCGGGTGCCACCGCCGGCATGACCTCCTCGCTCGTCCTGCTCCAGGGACTGCTGGACACCGACCTGGACGCCCGGCTGTGGATCCTGACCAGCGAAGCCGTCACCACCGGCACCGGAGACGCCGTCCGCCACCCGCTCCAGGGAGCCCTGTGGGGCTTCGGACGGGTCGTCGCCCTTGAGCAGCCCCGGCGCTGGGGCGGACTCGTGGACCTGCCCGCCGAACTGGACGAGGACACCGCGCGCGGGCTCGTCGCCGTCCTCGCCGCCCGCGCCGACGAGGACCAGACGGCCCTTCGCGGCCGGACCGCCCACATCCGCCGCCTGGTCCGGGCCCCGCTCGCCGGACGGGCCGCACCGCGCGCCTGGCGCACCAGCGGTGCCGCGCTCGTCACGGGCGGAACCGGCGGCCTCGGCGCCCACACCGCCCGGCTGCTGGCCCGCAAGGGCGCCGAGCACCTGGTGCTGACCAGCCGTCGCGGCCCGGACGCCCCCGGCGCAGCCGAACTGCGGGATGAACTCACCGCCCTGGGGTGCCGGGTCACCATCGCGGCCTGTGACGTCGCCGACCGCGAGGCCCTGGAACGTCTGGTGGCGGAGGTCGAGTCGGACGGGCCTGCCATCCGGACCGTCGTGCACACCGCCGGTGTCGGCATGCTCGCCCCCCTCGCCGAGACCGATCTCGACTTCTTCGCCGAGGGTGCCCGCGCCAAGCTGCTCGGCGCGGTGAACCTCGACGCCGTCTTCGACCACGACCGGCTGGACGCCTTCGTGCTCTACTCGTCCGTCGCCGGCACCTGGGGCAGCGGCGACCACGGCGCGTACTCGGCCTCCAACGCCTACGTCGACGCCCTCGCCGAGCACCGCCGGGCCCGCGGTCTGACCGGGACGTCCATCGCGTGGGGCATCTGGAGCCCAGAGGGCGGCGGTATGGCCGTCAACGTCGTGCGCGAGCAGCTGCGGTGGCGCGGCATCCCCTTCATGGACGCCGAACTGGCCGTCGCCGGGCTCCAGCAGGCCCTCGACCACGACGAGACCTTCCTCGCCGTCGCCGACATCGACTGGGAACGCTTCGTCCCCGTCTTCACGGCCGCGCATCCCCGGCCGCTGCTGCACGAGGTCCCCGAGGTGGCCGAGGCCATGCGGGCCGACGAGCCCGACGGGACGCAGACCGCCGACCGGCTCGGGGGCCTGCGCGCGGAACTCGCCGCCCTGCCCGGCGCCGACCGCGTCCGGACCCTCACCGACCTCGTGCGTCATCAGGTCGCCGCCGTCCTCGGTCACGCCGACGGCCACGAGATCGCACCCCAGCGCGCCTTCCGGGAACTCGGCTTCGACTCCCTGACCGCCGTCGAACTGCGCAACCGTCTCAACGCGGCGACCGGACTGAGCCTGCCCGCCACCATCGTCTTCGACCACCCGAACGTCCACGAGCTCGTACGGCACCTGCTGGAGCACCTCGTCGAGGACACGCCGGACGACCGGGCCGCCGTTCTGCCCTCCACGCCGACGAGCCGTCCGGCCCACGAGGACGAACCCATCGCCATCGTCTCGATGGGCTGCCGCTTCCCCGGCGGAGTGCACTCGCCCGACGATTTCTGGCGCCTCGTCCTCGACGAGACCGACGCCATCACGCAGCTGCCCGTCGACCGCGGCTGGGACGTGGCGAACCTCTACGATGCCGACCCGGACCGGCCCGGCACCACGTACGCCCGTGAGGGCGGATTCCTGCACGACGCCGCCGGGTTCGACGCCGGTTTCTTCGGTATCTCGCCGCGTGAGGCGACGGCCATGGACCCGCAGCAGCGGCTGCTGCTCGAGACGAGCTGGGAGACCCTGGAACGGGGTGGTATCGCTCCCGACAGCCTGCGCGGCAGCGACACCGGCGTCTTCGTCGGCGCGTCCCACCAGGGCTACGGCGCGAGCGGCGAGGTGCCCGAAGGACTCGAAGGGCACCTGATCACCGGCACCGTCACGAGCATCGCCTCCGGCCGGGTCTCCTACACGCTGGGCCTGGAGGGCCCGGCCGTGACCCTGGACACCGGCTGCTCCTCCGCGCTCGTCGCCCTGCACCTGGCCATCCGTTCACTGCGCTCCCGCGAGTGCTCCCTCGCCCTGGCCGGCGGCGCCGCCGTCATGGGCGAACCGATCGGCCTGGTGGGCTTCAGCCGCCAGCGGGGCCTGGCGGCCGACGGCCGCTGCAAGGCGTTCGGAGCCGGCGCCGACGGCATGGGCATGGCCGAGGGCGTGGGCGTGCTGCTCCTGGAGCGGCTGTCGGACGCCCGGGCCAACGGACATCAGGTGTTGGCCGTCGTACGCGGCTCGGCCATCAACCAGGACGGCGCCTCCAACGGCCTCACCGCACCCAACGGCCGCTCCCAGCAGCGCGTCATCCGCGCCGCGCTGGCCGACGCCGGACTCTCCGCCGCGGACGTCGACGCGGTCGAGGCCCACGGCACCGGCACCAAGCTGGGTGACCCGATCGAGGCGCAGGCCCTGCTCGCCACCTACGGCCAGGAGCACGACGCCGACCGGCCGCTCTGGCTGGGCTCGGTGAAGTCCAACATCGGCCACACGCAGGCCGCCTCCGGCATCGCCGGGGTCATCAAGATGGTGCAGGCCATGCGGTACGGCACCCTGCCCAGAACGCTGCACGCCGACGCGATCTCCCCGTTCGTCGACTGGTCGACCGGGCACGTCGAGGTTCTCACCGAGTCCCGCCCCTGGAACACCGACGACCGTCCACGTCGTGCCGCCGTCTCCTCCTTCGGCGTCAGCGGCACCAACGCCCACGTCATCCTCGAACAGCCCGCTCCCGAGCCGGAGTCCACCACTCCGACCCCGACCGGAACCGTCGTGCCGTGGCTGGTCTCCGCCCGTTCCGCAGACGCGCTGCGCGCCCAGGCCGAACAACTGCTGTCCCACCTGACGGACTCCGCCCCCGACCGCGCCGACGTGGCGCACTCCCTCCTCACGGGCCGCGCCGCCCTGGAGGAGCGCGCGGTGGTCGTCGGCGCCGACAGTGACACCCTCCTCGCCGGACTCCAGGCCCTCGCCACCGGCACCACCACGCCCGGCCTCGCCCGAGGCACCACCCAGCGCATCGGCGAGAGCGTCGACCCGGTGTTCGTGTTTCCGGGTCAGGGGGCGCAGTGGGCGGGTATGGCGGTGGAACTCCTCGATTCTTCGCCGGTGTTCG
>NZ_JBFBCB010000123.1:0-3746 GCF_040682975.1 Streptomyces sp. NPDC051051 | reverse complement strand
AACTCGAACAACTCATCGCCCGCGCCGTGGCCAACTGGGCCTTCCGCACCCACCGCCGCAAACCCCTCATCATCCCCGTCATCATCGACGCCTGAGTCACGGCCCGGCAGCCCGGCCGCCGGTTCCGCTCGCGGTCTCGCCGGCATCGCGGCCGGGCACGGGAGTCGGCAGCCACCCACCTGTACGCCGACACCAGCGACAAGACCACCGGGCACGACCGAGGCGACCACGTTCGCCGACGCCGTAAAGCACCACCTCATCGACCAGAACGAGCAAGCAGCCAGCGAGAAGGAACGGGCGCTTGGCCGAGTGGAACACCGTCCAAGGGCACCGTGGTGCCCTACCACCTGCTCGGCACAGGGCTTTTGGCGCGGGCCCTCGCGCCGCCGGGACCGAACCTCTGAGTGCCGGCGAGCGGCAAGGAGCAACGGTGGCCGTATGCGAGCCTGGAGGCGGTGGGCCGACCAGTCGTACTCCGGAGAACGGGCGTGGCCGGGGCAGGGCGATGACCTTGGCGGGGACGCTGGCGGCGGCGGGCAGCGTCGACACCGATGAACCCGCCCGGCGCATCACGCTGCGCGGCACCCTGTACGACGACGTGATCCGCACCCAGCGCCCGAGCATGGAGGACAAGGGCGAGGGCGCGCTGTTGCGGATCGTCGCCCCCGGTGACCAACCGCGGGGACGCCATCGGGCTCCTCGAACTGTTCCTGCCCGCGGCGCCGGACGCGGAGGTGATGCGGGAGATCGGCGAGCCCGCGCACGCCCTGGCCCAGAAGCCGTTGCCCTACCGATCACGGAGTCCGTCGATCGAACGGGAGTCTCGATCGGTTGATCGCGGGCCCTGCCCGGCATGAGAGCAGGGCTTGGCGGTACGGGGAGAATTCGGGGGAGCGGACGGCCGCGCGCTGCTACGGTCGGGCGCCATGAGCTGGCTTCCCGATGACTTCGTCCACCCCGTCCTGGTACCGCTGCGGGGCGGCGGTCATCACCTGCGGCCGATCCGGGAGGCGGACACCCCGCTCGACTATCCGGCTGTGATGGGTTCGCGCGAGCGGCTGTGGACCATCTTCGGCCCGGCCTGGGGCTGGCCCGCGCCCACCATGACCTACGAGGGCGACCAGGCCGACCTGTTGCGGCACGAGAAGGAGATCGCCGCACACCAGTCCTTCAACTACGCGCTGTTCGACGCGGCGGAGACAGCTCTGCTCGGCTGCGTCTACATCGACCCACCGGAGAGGGCCGGCGCCGACGGCGAGATCTCCTGGTGGGTGGTGGACGAGCTGGTGGGCAGCAAGGTCGAGCAAGCCCTCGACGCGCTGGTGCCGCAGTGGATCGCCGCCGACTGGCCGTTCGAGCAGCCGCGCTTCCTCGGCCGCGAGATCTCCTGGTCGGACTGGCTCGCCCTGCCGGAACATCCCGACGCGTAAGCAGCTGTTGTCGTAAGGCTCTTGGGACTTGGTGATCGAACAGACGCCTCGCATGGGTAGTCGTCGGGTGCTCGGTGCATGCGAGGAGGGCCTCCTGAACAGCTCGCTGGTGTCGAATCACCGAGCATCAGGAGGCCCTGGTATCGAAGGTCATCCAGGCGGTCCAGGGTCGGCGCGGGCAACGGGGAGTCGTGTCGGTCGGCCCCGGCCAGGAGGCGGCCCAGCGGAATGCCGTAACCGTCCGTCATGCCCGAGCTTCCAGGCCGGTTCTGCCGCGGTCGACCGGGGAACGCCCGGCCGCCTCGCCGCCTCCGGGGGCTTTGGTGATCGAGCCGTCGACAGCGATCTGGTCCTCGAACTCGAGACTCCTCCGTCGCGGGTCAGCTACGGACCGACGCCTCGGCCCCGCCCGACCCGTTCGCGGTGCAGCACGCGGCAACGCGTGTGACCAGCGGCGCAAACCCGGATGCCGTCGCCCTCAGTAGGTGGCCAGGGAGATGGCGATGTAGTGCGCGGTGAAGGCTGCCACGGTCAGGGCGTGGAAGACCTCGTGGTAACCGAACCAGCGGGGTGAGGGGTCGGGCCGCTGCAGGGCGTAGACGACCGCGCCCGCGCTGTAGAGGAGACCGCCGACAACGATCAGGACGACTACGGCCGCTCCGCCGGTGTGCAGGAAGTCGGGCAGGTAGCGCACCGGTGCCCACCCCAGGGCCAGATAACACGGGGTGTACAGCCAGCGCGGAGCTCCGACCCACAGGACCCGGAACACGATGCCGGCCAATGCCCCGGTCCATACGATCCACAGCAGCGTGGACCGCTGTTCCGGCCGGAGGAGGAGCACGGCCAGGGGGGTGCAGGTGCCGGCGATGATCAGGAAGATGTTGGCGTGGTCGAGTCGTCGCAGAAGAGCCTCGCCCAGCGGTCCCCAGGTGCCGCGGTGGTAGACGGCGCTCGTCGCGAACAGCAGCCAGGCGGTGACCGAGTACACGGCGCAGGCCAGGACTGCTTGCGGAGTACGGGCCAGGCAGATGAGTACGACGCCCGCGATCAGTGCGGCGGGGACCATTCCGGCATGGAGCCAGCCACGCAATTTCGGCTTGATCGGTTCGGCCAGGTCGGCCGCCCGCTCCACCAGGGCGGAGATCGAGTGAGCCTTCTCCCCTGCATGTCCGCCTTGCGATCCGTCGGGTAGCCCGTCCTCACGGCGTTCTCCACGCGCTGAGGCGACGTGACCGTATTCGACTTCAGCGGCATCACGGGACACAGCTTCTCGTTCTCCCTCGGGCGACTGGGCGTCACTGGCAGCAATGCGGTAATGCTAAAAGACCTCATTCCGGCGGCGTTCATGGAAGGTCGGTCCAGAGCCACGTCGCCGGGCCCGGGCCGGCTCGCCACCGCGTGAACTCCAGCCCCGTTGCTCCTCCCGCCAATCGGGCCTGCCGAAGCCGAGTAGAACGGCCGGCCATGGGAAAGATCAAGGCTTACGAACGGGCATCTCCGCTCGCCTACGCGCAAGGATCGCCGATGCTTCCTGAGGTCCGCCCCCACGTATCCACCGCCCTCACAGACCAGTTGGAACACCAACTGGACCTGGCTCCGCATCTCGAGGCCGGCCGGCTCGATGTGGAGGGCGTCGCCGGCATCGCGGTCGTCGCAGCCGCCCACTCCGACGGCTATGCGGCCACCGGCCATCTCCTCGGGCTGCTGGCCGCGCTGCCCGCTCCCATCGAGGCAGGAGAACGCTTCTGGTCGGACCTGTGGAGGTCGTCGGGCACCGCGTACCTGCTACCCGTCAACTTGAAGGCCCAGGTGCTGCGTTCTCTGGAAGGAGAGGGAACCGCCCTGGCCAGGCAGATCCTCTCGGCCGTCGATGAGATGACTCCGCCCCAACGCGTGGCGGCCGGGGAGGTGATCGGTCAAGCCCTCGCCGAGTCCGACCGTCTGCCCGACCTCAAGACACAGGTCATCGGCGAGTTGTGGCTCCGAGATCTCGAGCTCACCGCCTGGCGCGTTCTGCATGCGGACCGCAGATGGGACGATCCGGATGGACGGCAAGCCTTCCTCGCCGCCTGGACGGGCTCCTGACCGTCCGCTGCTCCGAAGTGCGCGAACAGAGGCGCCGGGCATGCGGCACCCGAACCCGACGACGCTCGAAGCAACCGAGGTCAGGAAGTTCGGCCGAGGTCGCACCCGCCTCCGCCTCCGCCTCAACAGATCAGGGGTCGCGCAGCCATGGCTGCGCGGCCCCCCATGAACTAAGCCCCCCCGCCCACCACGGGCGCCACGACCCCGGCGCGCCCCGACACCCCCCCGCGG
>NZ_JBFBCB010000122.1:0-3908 GCF_040682975.1 Streptomyces sp. NPDC051051 | reverse complement strand
CCCGATACTGGTTGTATCGGGGCGATCCCGACAACGCGGCGAGCGTGCGTGCCAGGCGTCGCCGGGCAGACGGGACTTTCGAAACACGCCCTAGATCCGCGCCGGTGGCGCCGCACGGGTTTGAAGGCATTGTCAGTGGCGCAGTGCACTATCGAAGCCGGGAGGTGGTGCAGGTGCGGGCGATCGGCTACGACTGCGACGTGCTGGTGATCGGGGGCGGCATCGTCGGTCTGTCGACGGCGCACGCGATCAGCCGCGCCGCGCCGGGCGCCCGCGTGACGGTGCTGGAGAAGGAGCCGGGTCCGGCCCGCCACCAGACGGGCCGCAACAGCGGCGTCATCCACAGCGGCGTCTACTACCGCCCCGGCTCCCTCAAGGCGCGCTACGCGGTCCGGGGCTCCGCCGAGATGATCAAGTTCTGCGCGGAGTACGGCATCCCGCACGCCGTCACCGGCAAGCTGATCGTCGCCACGGACCGCGCCGAGCTGCCTCGCCTGCACGCCCTGGCCCAGCGCGGCCGGGAGAACGGGATCGCGGTCCGCGAGCTGGGCCCCGCCCAGATCACGGAGTACGAGCCGGAGGTCACCGGCCTCGCGGCGATCCGCGTCGGCTCGACCGGCACCTGCGACTTCACCGCGGTCGCCCGCCAGCTCGGCGAGGCCTCCGGCGCGGAGCTCCGCTACGGCGCGCAGGTCGTCCGGATCGACCGCCGCGCCGACCGCGGGGTGGCCGTCCGCACCGCGCGCGGGGACGTCGTCCGCGGCCGCGTCCTGGTGAACTGCGCCGGTCTGCACTGCGACGAGATCGCCCGCCTGACCGGGGACGAGCCCGACGTCCGCATCGTCCCCTTCCGCGGCGAGTACTACGAACTGGCCCGCCGCGACCTGGTGCGCGGCCTGGTGTACCCGGTTCCCGACCCGGCCTTCCCCTTCCTCGGCGTGCACCTCACCCGAGGCCTGGACGGCAGCGTCCACGTCGGACCCAACGCGGTCCCGGCCCTGGCCCGCGAAGGGTACGGCTGGGGGGTCGTGCGCCCGCGGGAGGCCGCCGCGACGGCGGCCTGGCCAGGCGCCCGGCGCCTGGCCCGCCGGCACTGGCGCCACGGCGTCGGGGAGCTGCACCGGTCCCTGTCCAAGCGCGCCTTCGTGACGGAGGTGCGCCGTCTGCTGCCCGCGGTCGAGCCGCGGGACCTGGTGCGCGCGGCTGCCGGCGTCCGTGCCCAGGCCGTCCGGCGGGACGGCTCCCTGGTGGACGACTTCCTCGTACGACGGTCCCCGCGCGCGGTCCACGTGCTGAACGCCCCCTCCCCCGCGGCGACGGCCTCCTTGCCGATCGGCCGGGAGGTGGCCCGCAGGGCGCTGGAGGCGCTGGGGCCCGTGTAGGCGGGCGTCCACCGCACGTGCTCCCCTCCCCCGTCGTCCCGAGCCGCCCCCGCCGCCGCCGCCCGTAAAATCGAGCCCACTGTGTCTGATTCGTTGAGTGCCCCAGAACCCGCCAGGCCCGCCCCCGGTGATCCCCACCCCGGCGAGTCCGTCCGCCGTACCCGCGCCAAGGGCGAGCCGCGCTTCCCCGACGGTCCGCGGGCCGATCCCGCCGGGTCGCACTTCGAGCGGCGGATCAGGAGCTTCCAGCCCCGGCGCAGCCGGGTGACGGCGGGCCAGGCCGAAGCGTTGCAACGGCTGTGGGCGAAGTGGGGCCTGGACATCGACGGGCACAACGTCGACCTCGCCGAGCTGTTCGGCAACGACCACCCGGTCGTGCTGGAGATCGGCTTCGGCATGGGCGAGGCGACCGCCCAGATGGCCGCCGCCGACCCCGGGACGAACATCCTCGCCGTGGACGTCCACACCCCCGGCCAGGGCAATCTCCTCAACCTGGCGGACCGGGGCGGCCTGACGAACATCCGGGTGGGCAACGGCGACGCGATCATCCTGCTCCGCGAGATGCTCCCCCCGGACTCCCTCGCCGGGCTGCGCGTCTACTTCCCCGACCCCTGGCCCAAGAAGCGCCACCACAAGCGGCGCCTGATCCAGCCGGAGTTCCTCAGCCTCGCCGCCACCCGGCTGAGACCGGGCGCGCTCGTGCACTGCGCGACCGACTGGGAGCCGTACGCGGAGCAGATGCTCGAGGTGCTCACCGCGCACCCCGACTTCGCCAACACCCGCGCCGACGGCGGTTTCGCACCACGCCCCGGCTTCCGGCCGCTGACCCGTTTCGAGGGTCAGGGACTGGACAAGGGTCACGTGGTGAGCGATCTGCTCTTCCGCCGCGTACAGCACGAGGGTCGCCGGGATCACTGACCAGCCGAAATCCCCTCCACCACCGTCCGCTCCCTCGTTAGGGTCGATGCCGTGGCCACCAGTTCCCCGTTCCCACCGCTTCCCCCTCACCCGCCGCACCCCGGCGGCCCGGCCGAGGGCGGTGTGCTGCGGCACGCGCACTGGTGGCAGCACAAGTGGGTCCGCTACGGCGCGCTGATCACGCTGCTCGCCCTGTCGGGACTGGTGATCGTCGCCCTCGTCCGCGAGCAGACGGGCACGGAGGGGTTCCTGGTCGGACTGGGCCTGGCGATCCTTCCGGTGCCCCTGCTCGTGGCCGCGTTCCGCTGGCTCGACCGGGTGGAACCCGGCCCCTGGCGGAATCTGGTCTTCTCCTTCTCCTGGGGCGCGTGCGCAGCGGCGCTGATCGCGATCGT
The DNA here is from genome assembly GCF_040682975.1 of Streptomyces sp. NPDC051051. NCBI lineage: Bacteria > Bacillati > Actinomycetota > Actinomycetes > Kitasatosporales > Streptomycetaceae > Streptomyces > Streptomyces sp. NPDC051051. The sequence continues at coordinate 1,213 of NZ_JBFBCB010000122.1, read as the reverse complement.
CGCGAACAGCTTCGCGGTGCGCTGGATAGCGACGGCGACGGCCGACCCGGCCCATGCCGACACCCTGGGCGCGACCGTGATCGCGCCGGTCGTCGAGGAGACCGCCAAGGCGACGGCCGTCCTCCTGGTGTTCCTGTTCCGCAGGCGGGACTTCACCGGGATCGTCGACGGGGTCGTGATAGCCGGGATCACCGCCACCGGCTTCGCGTTCACCGAGAACATCCTCTACCTCGGCAACGCCTTCGGCACCGACCAGCTCACCGGGGACGGCGGTATCGCCTCCGTCACCGTCGCCACGTTCTTCGTGCGCGTCGTCATGTCGCCGTTCGCGCACCCCCTGTTCACGGTCCTGACCGGCCTGGGTTTCGGCATCGCCGCGCTGTCCGGTGAGCGTCAGCGCGTGCGGCGCGTGGTGCTGCCGCTGTGCGGACTGCTGCTCGCGATGCTCATGCACGCCCTGTGGAACGGCTCCGCGACCTTCGGCGACTGGGGGTTCTTCGCCGTGTACGGGGCGTTCATGGTGCCCGCGTTCGGAGTGCTGACCTGGCTGGTGGTGTGGACGCGCCAGCGCGAGCTGGGCACCGTGCGCGACGAGCTGCCCGCGTACACGGCCGCCGGCTGGCTCGGCCCGGCCGAGCCCTACGCCCTCGGCTCGATGCGGGCCCGCAGGCTGGCCCGGCAGTACGCCCGACGGCACCTGGGCAGGCCCGCGGGGCGGGAGGTGGCGCAGTACGAGGCCTACGCCACGTCTCTCGCGTTCCTGCGGCACCGCGGCCGGCACGGCCGGGGCGGCGCCGACTTCGTCGTACGGGAACGGGAGTTGCTCAACGAGCTGTGGCGGCGCAGGGAGGTGGCCCGGCCGGCGCTGGAGCACGCGTCCCGGCTGGCGGCCCCGGCACCGCTGCCGGTCTACGGGATGTACGGCATGCACGGGGGGTACGGGTTCCCGCCGGGGGCGGCGCACCCGCCGTCCGGGTACTACGGGTATCCCGGGTACGCCTCCCCTCAGCACGCCGTGCCCCACCCGCAGGCCTCGCCCGCCCCGTACGCCGCGCCGCACCCGTACGCCCCCTCCACCCCGTACGGGTCCTGAGCGGCGGGCCGGACGGGTGCCCGTGGTCTAGGGCGTGTTTCGAAAGTAGCGTCGTCTGCCCGAAGGGCAGGCCCGGCGGCGTCTGGTGCGTGCGATCGCAAGGCGGAGGGTCGCCCCGAT
>NZ_JBFBCB010000121.1:0-4208 GCF_040682975.1 Streptomyces sp. NPDC051051 | reverse complement strand
CTGCGCCGGGGTGAGGGGGGTCTGGGCCGGTTGTATGTGTCGCTGGGTGAGGCGTGGGCGCGTGGTGTCGCCGTGGACTGGACACCCGCCTTCGAAGGACTCTCCCCGCGCCGTGTCGACCTGCCGACCTACGCCTTCCAGCGGCGGCGGTACTGGCTGGAGACGCCGAAGGGCGGGCAGCAGGCGGCCGATCCGGTGGAGGAACAGTTCTGGCGCACGGTGGAGGAGGGCGACCTGCCGCAACTCGCCGCCACGCTCGGTGTCTCCGACCAGGACGGCCTGCACGCCGTCGTACCGGCACTGGCCGCCTGGCGGCGGTCACACCGGGAGCGCGCCACAGTGGACAACTGGCGCTACCGGGTGGTCTGGCGGCCCTACGAGCTGCCCGCCGTCGGCACCCTGAACGGCACCTGGCTCCTCGCCGTTCCCGAGACGTGGGCCGAGGACGAGCTGACAGTGCAAACGCGGAACGCACTGGAAGAGGCGGGCGCGAACGTCGTACGCCTCGCCGTGCCCGAAGCCGCGGATCGGACGGTTCTCGCCGAACGACTGGCTGCCGTCAGGTCTCCTGAGGAACCGCCCGCAGGCGTACTGTCGCTCCTCGCGCTGGACGACACACCCGACAAGCGGAGCAGCGGTGTCACGCGGGGTCTGCTGGCCTCCATGGCCCTGCACCAGGCGCTCGTGGACACTGGACTGACCACCCCCCTGTGGACGATGACCCGGGGAGCGGTCGCCGTCGACGCCGCCTCGGAGGCGCCGAACACAGGTCAGGCCGCCGTCTGGGGTCTGCTGCGGGTGGCCGCGCTCGACGACCCCGAGCGGTCCGGTGGCCTCGTGGACCTTCCTGCCGGGGACGGCGCGCACGACCTGCTGTCCCGTCTGCCGGCCCTGCTCGCCGCAGCCGACGCGGGAGACGGCGACTCAGGGGGCGGGGAGACGGAGTTCGCCGTGCGCGCCGGCGGTGTGCACGTCCGGCGCATGGTGCGCTCGCCCCGGGACGCGGAAACGACGGCCGCCGACAGCGTATGGAAGCCCCGCGGCACCGTCCTCATCACCGGCGGCACCGGCGCGCTCGGCTCCCACGTGGCCCGGGACCTGGCCCGTGAGGGCGCCGGACACCTGTTGCTCACCAGCAGGCGCGGCCCCGACGCCCCCGGTGCGGCCGAACTGGAGCGGGAGCTGACCGCCCTCGGCTGCCGCGTCACCATCGCCGCCTGTGACGTCGCCGACCGCGCCGCGCTCGCCGCCCTCCTGGCCGGCGTACCGGATGAACTGCCGCTCACCGCGGTCGTCCACACCGCCGGGGCCGTCGACCAGGCCAGGCCCCTCACCGAGATCGACGCGGACGAAGCGATCGACCTCATGCACGCCAAGGTCACCGGTGCCCAGCACCTGCACGACCTGCTGGGTGACCGTCCGCTGGACGTCTTCGTCCTGTTCTCCTCCGGCGCCGGCGTCTGGGGCAACGGCGGACAGGCACCCTACGCCGCCGCCAACGCCCACCTCGACGCACTCGCCGAGCGGCGCCGGGCCGCCGGTCTGCCCGCCACCTCGATCGCCTGGGGCGCCTGGGCGGGCGGTGGCATGGTCGACGCCGAGGTCGGGGAGCAGCTGCTGCGCCGGGGCGTGCCCGCGATGGAACCGCCCCTCGCCGTGCGGGCGTTGCGCGAGGCGGTCGCGGGCGCCGAGACGACGCTGGTCGTCGCCGACATCCGCTGGGACCGTTTCGTGCCGGCGTACTGCGCGCACGGCCACCGGCCGCTCATCGAGGACGTCCCCGAGGTCCGGGAGCTGCTGGCGGAGCGGCGTGAGGAGGAAACCGCCGAGCAGGGCGACGCCACGGCCGTCGCCGGACTGCGCGGCGAACTCGCCGCTCTGCCTCCCGCCAAGCGGCGGCGCCGCCTGGTCGAACTCGTCCGGACCCACGTCGGCACGGTGCTGGGCTCCGGCGACAACATCAGGGCGGGCAAGGCGTTCCGGGACATGGGCTTCGACTCGCTGACCGCGATCGAACTGCGCAACCGGCTCGGCGCCGCGCTCGGTACCCGGCTGCCCGCGACCATCGTCTTCGACCACCCCACACCGAACGCTCTGGCCGATCACCTCGACGCCGAGTTCTTCCCGGACGACGACTCCGGCCCCGTCCTCGACCCCCGGCTGCGGGAACTCGAAGCGGCCTACCGTGCCACGGCCGACCCGGACGGCAGGCAGCAACTCGCGGACGCCGTGCGCGACCTGCTGGACAGCTGGACGACACCCACCGGCGAGCCGGAGCACACGGCCGTCGACGAAGAACTGGTCGGCGCCTCCGACCAGGACATGTTCGACCTGATCGACAGGGAACTCGGGATCTCCTGAGCGGTCCCCCGACACGATCTCCCGATTCTCGAAGGGCTGACTGCCATGGGCAACAAGGACAACACCGAGGACAAGCTCCGCGAGTACCTCAAGCGCGTCACCACCGACCTGCGCCAGACGCGGCGCCGGCTCACCGACCTGGAGACGCGGGCGCACGAACCCATCGCCATCGTGGCGACCGCCTGCCGGATGCCCGGCGGCGTGCGCACCCCCGAGGACCTGTGGCAGGTCGTGGCCGACGGCGTCGACACCGTCTCGGACCTGCCGACCGACCGGGGCTGGGACATCGACGCTCTCTACGATCCGGACCCCGAACGACTCGGCACGAGCTACGTCCGCCAGGGCGCCTTCCTGTACGACGCCGCCGAGTTCGACGCCGGCTTCTTCGAGATCTCGCCGCGTGAGGCGACCGCGATGGACCCGCAGCAGCGGTTGCTGCTGGAGACCACCTGGGAAGCCTTCGAACGGGCCGGCATCGACCCGACCACCCTGCGTGGCAGCGACACCGGCGTCTTCATCGGTGCGAGCAACCAGGCTTACGCCGCCGACGGCACCGGCGCCCCCGAAGGCGTCGAGGGTCACCTGCTCACCGGCGGTTCCGCCGCCGTCCTGTCCGGCCGTATCGCCTACAGCCTCGGCTTCGAGGGCCCCGCCGTCAGCCTCGACACCATGTGCTCGTCCTCGCTGGTCGCCCTGCACCTCGCGGTCCGCGCCCTGCGTTCCGGCGAATGCTCCATGGCCGTCGCCGGTGGTGCCACCGTCATGGCCACCCTGCGCAACTTCATCGAGTTCAGCCGTCAGCGCGGTCTCGCGCCCGACGGCCGCTGCAAGCCGTTCGCCGCCGCAGCCGACGGCACCGGCTGGGGCGAGGGCGTGGGCGTGCTCCTGCTGGAGCGGCTGTCGGACGCGCGGGCGCACGGTCACCAGGTCCTCGCGGTGGTGCGCGGCTCCGCCATCAACCAGGACGGTGCGTCCAACGGGCTGACCGCGCCCAACGGTCCCTCGCAGCAACGGGTCATCCGCGCCGCCCTGGCGGACGCCGGTGTGCCGGCGGCGGACGTGGACGTCGTGGAGGCGCACGGCACCGGCACCAAGCTCGGTGACCCGATCGAGGCGCAGGCCCTCCTCGCCACCTACGGCCAGGACCGCGACGCCGATCACCCCCTCCTGATCGGCTCTCTGAAGTCCAACATCGGTCACACACAGGCCGCCTCCGGCATTGCCGGAGTCATCAAGATGGTCGAGTCCCTGCGGCACGACATCGTCCCCAAGTCCCTGCACGCGGACGAACTCACCCCCCACGTCGACTGGTCCTCCGGCACCCTGCGCCTGCTCACCGAGGCCGTCGAGTGGCCCGCGCACGACCGGCCGCGCCGCGTCGGCGTCTCCTCCTTCGGCGGCAGCGGCACCAACGCCCACATCATCCTCGAACAGGCTCCCGCCACACAGGAGTCGGAGGCCCCCACCAACGAGCGGCCCAACGCCGTCGTACCGTGGCTGCTGTCCGCGCGCTCGGAAGCTGCGCTGCGGGAACAGGCCCAGCGGCTCGTCGAGCGCGTGCAGTCCGCGGACCTCGGCGCCGCGGACGTCGCTCACACCCTCGCCACCGGCCGCGCCGCCCTGGAGGAGCGCGCGGTGGTCGTCGGCACCGACCGCGATGCCCTGCTGAACGCCTTGCGCGCACTCGCCCGCGACGAGCAGCCCGTCGGCACCGCACGCGGCCTGACCACGAGTCCCGGCGAGAGCGTCGACCCGGTGTTCGTGTTTCCGGGTCAGGGGGCGCAGTGGGCGGGTATGGCGGTGGAACTCCTCGATTCTTCGCCGGTGTTCGCGGCGCGGTTCGGGGA
>NZ_JBFBCB010000120.1:0-4265 GCF_040682975.1 Streptomyces sp. NPDC051051 | reverse complement strand
GGGGCGACCCTCCGCCTTGCGATCGCACGCACCAGACGCCGCCGGGCCTGCCCTTCGGGCAGACGACGCTACTTTCGAAACACGCCCTAGCCGTCCCCGGCCGCCGCCCGGCGCTCCCGCCACTGCCGTACGACCTCTTCGACGTCGTACGGCTTCATGCCCAGCGGGGGGCCGGGCGGCGGCTTGAACATCATGTCGCGGAGCTTGACGTTGACGTCCGTGACGATCTTCCGGACGATCCGCTCCGACGGTGCCGCGTACGCCGCGGCGAGGGCGTCCTCCGCCTCCTTGCGCAGTGCCAGCGTGGGAGGCAGGACCGAGAGCCCCTCACGTGCCATCTTGCGCCTGACCCACCACAGTTCGTCGTAGGAATTCTCGAGCTCCGGGTCCAACGGCCTTCCCGCACCCGCAAGTTGATCGAACTCGCCACGCCGCTCCGCCTCCTGGATCTGCTTGTCGACCCAGGATTCGAACGGGACGCCGGGTGGCTTTCGCTCGGTCATGCGTCCATTGTGCCGGACGCGGCGGGGCCGGGCGATTTAGTATGCGGCGGCTGTGCACGCACAGTTCGGACGCTGTCGGACAGACATCTCTTGAGGAGCGCACGTGCTCGAACTCACCATGGCCACCGTCTCCGGGACGGAAGAGGGTGCCACGGCCGGCATGCTCATGGCTGACGCGCCCAGCGAGCCGGGCGCCGTGCTGCGGGTGGGCCGGGACAAGTCCGTGTGCCGCCTGGTCACACCCGAGGAGTGGCTGTTCGTCTCCCGGGTCCACCTGGAGTTCCTGTGCGGCCCCGAGGGTGTCTGGCAGGTCAGCTGGCTGCGCGGCTCCCAGCCGGACCCGTCCTCCGAGGTCCGGCTGGTGGTCGGCGAGTACGCCCAGACCATCGCCTACGGCGGGACCGTGCAGCTCCCGCGGGGCGGCAACGGGGAGATCGTCATCACGGACCGCACCGGCCCGCGCAGCGTCAACGTGGGCTTCTACCACGAGGCCTGAGGGCGGGGCGTGACCCCACCGGTCCGGGGTCCAGGAGCCGGAAGAGGCCCGGGGCTACGCCAGCACGCGCGCCAGGGCGAAGCCGTCGTAGCCCTTGGCGCCGACCATCTGGATCGCCGTACCGCTCAACCTCGGGTGCGCGCCGATGAGCTCGAGCGCCTCGCGGGTGCCCCGCACGTCTTCCGCGCCGCCGTCCGCGTCCACCACCCGGCCGTCCCGTACGACGTTGTCGACGACGATCAGGCTGCCGGCGCGGGTCAGTCGCAGCGCCCACTCCACGTAGTGGGCGTTGTTGGCCTTGTCGGCGTCGATGAAGACCAGGTCGAAGGGCGGCGGGTGCTCGTCCGCCAGCAGCGGCAGCGAGTCCAGGGCCGCGCCCACCCGCACCTCGACCCGCTCGTCCAGGCCCGCCCGCGCGATGTTGCGCACGGCGACCTCCGCATGCTTCGGGCTGTACTCCAGGGAGACGAGCCGGCCGTCGGCCGGGAGGGCTCTGGCCAGCCAGATGGTGCTGTATCCGCCGAGTGTGCCGATCTCCAGGACGGTGCGGGCGCCCTGGATCTCCGCGAGGAGCTGGAGCAGCTTGCCCTGGTTCGCCGTGACGTTGACCGGCGGCAGCCCGGCCGTCTCGCTGTCGCGCAGCGCGGCCGCGGTCACCTCGTCGTCCGGGGCGAGGTGGGTGGTGAAGTAGGCGTCGACGGTGTCCCAGATTTGCGACTCGTCCATGCGCTCTGCCTCCCGGTCGTGACGGCACTTGTCGGAAACGCTGATCAGTTCGTCAACGCCGCGCACCGTGCCCGAGTTCCCGTCCGCCCGGACCCCGCGGGACCGGCGTCGGCGGGAACCCGCCGGTCAGCGCCCTCACCGGCCCCCGTCGCCCGGTCCGGCCCGGCGGATCGCCCCGCGCCGCGCGGAACCGGTCCCCGCCCCGCGCACTATCGTCTTCCGGACAAAAGGAGAACGGACGTCAGGTGAAGGCGGGACGGCCCGCGTCTTCGTCGGGGGGTGCCGCGAGCCTCATAGGGTTGGTGGAGAGGGCTCGTGAAGCAACCCCACGAGGGAACGTGCGGGACCTACGGGGCGGGAGGCCTACGAGGCGTGGCGAATGCGGAGCACAGCGGGCGACCGGCAGAACCCTTCGGAGCGACCGCGGCCGGCACGGCGAGAGCACGCCTGCGCGTGGCCCGCCTCGGCCTCTGGCTGGTCGCGGCCGTCCTCGCCGTCCGGCAGGTGGCCGTCGTCCTCGGCACCCCGCGCGGAGAACGGCTGACGGACCTGGAGACCTGGGTCGGACCCGACGGCGTCCTGCACGTCAACGGTTCGCTCTACGACTCGACACGCTTCACCGGCTCCCCGTTCGGGGGACTCGTCCTCAAGCCCCTCACCCGGGCGGCCGAACAGGCTCTCGGCTGGGGCTGGACCTTCGGCACCCTGCTGCTGGTCGTCGCGCTCGGCCTGGTCGTCGCGCGGGCCCTGCCGCAGCCGGTGAGCAGACGCACCTCGCTGCTGGCCGCGCCCGTCGCGATCAGCCTGCTGATGCTGTCCCTGCCCGTCCGCAACACCCTCTGGCTCGGCCAGACCAGCATCATCCCCGTCCTGCTCGTCCTGCTCGGCTGCTTCGTCGTGCGGGGGCGGCACGCGGCCGGTGCGCTGATCGGCCTGGCTGCGGCCCTCCAGCCGACCGTCCTGCTGTTCGCCGCGCTGCTGTGGTTCACCGGCCGGCGCCGGGCCGCCGCGGCCGCGGGTGCCTCGTTCCTGGCGTGCACACTGCTGGCCTGGGCGGCGATGCCGCACGACTCGTACACCTACTGGGTCCACCACATGGCCGGCGTGGGCCTCGGCGGCGAGGCGGACGCCCTCGGCAACCAGTCCCTGCACGGCGCCCTGCTGCGCCTCGGCCTGTCCGGTCCGCCGGAGATCGCGCTGTTCCTGACGCTGGGCGCGGCCGTGGCCGTCCTCGGCGTCCGCCGGGCGGTGCGGTACGCCCGCGACGGCCAGCTCCTGCTCGCGGTGTCGATCACCGGCTGCGCCGCCATCGCCGTGTCCCCGACGACCTGGCAGCACCAGCTCCTGTGGCTCCTGCCGGCGGTGGTCGGGCGGGTCGGCACGCGGGCCTCGGACCGTTACGTCTGGCCGGTCGCCGTCGTCCTGGTCATGACCCTCCCGGCGAAGATGATGCTGCCGGACATGGCGGTCCTGTACCCCCTGCGCGACAACGTCGTCCTGCTGGCCGCGCTGGCCGCCGCGACGGTCGTGCCCTTCCTGCCGCGCACCTCCCCGTACCACCGCACCCCGGTCCCGACGCAGTACGCCGCCCCCGTCCCGGCCCGCTGGAAGCGCGTCCCGCTGCAGCTGTTCCCGCGCCGGGTCCTCACCCGCCCCAACCTCCTGCTGGAACTCCTGCTCATCCGCGTCACCTACGCGGCCTACCAGCAGGTCCGGCTGGCGGCGACGGGCGGCACGATCTCGGGCGGACGCCGGCGGGCGGAGGCCCACGGCCGGCAGATCCTCGACATCGAGCGCTTCCTCCACATCGACATCGAGCACTGGGCCAACCACGCGGTCGTCGAGGCTGGCCGGCTCCGCGACTTCTTCGACTTCTACTACACGTCGTTCCACTTCGTGGTCCCGCTGTCGGTGCTGGCCGTCCTCTACCGGCGCCGCCCCGTGGACTACCGCTGGGCCCGCTCCTCCCTCGGCTTCGCGACCCTGCTCGCCCTCGCCGGCTTCTGGCTCTACCCGCTGGCCCCGCCGCGCCTGATGCCGGGCCTCGGCATCATCGACACCGTCCACGGCGTGCAGGACTTCACCCAGCCCGACTACGGCACGCTGACGTCCCTGACCAACCAGTACGCGGCGATGCCCTCCCTGCACTTCGGCTGGTCCCTGTGGTGCGGCATGGTGATCGCGATCGTCGCCCCGAAGTGGTGGATGAAGGCCCTGGGCCTCCTGCACCCCCTCTTCACGGTCTCGGCGATCGTGGCCACCGGCAACCACTGGGTCCTCGACGCGGCGGGCGGCGCCGTCGTCGTCCTCGCCGGCTTCGGGCTGGCGTACCTGCTGCAGGGACCGCGGGCGGGGTCGGCGGAGGCGACGCCCCCGGGGGAGGACCGCCGGGTGGAACCGGAGAGGGAACGGACGGCGCGCGCCTGAACAGGGGCGAGGTCCATCCGGGCTAGGGCGTGTTTCGAAAGTAGCGTCGTCTGCCCGAAGGGCAGGCCCGGCGGCGTCTGGTGCGTGCGATCGCAAGGCGGAGGGTCGCCCCG
>NZ_JBFBCB010000119.1:0-4267 GCF_040682975.1 Streptomyces sp. NPDC051051 | reverse complement strand
CGCCCCCGGCGCCCCCTCCCGGTGGCGGGGCGGCGGGGGCTCGCCGGCCCGCTCGCTACGGGCTCCCGCGGTCGTGCAGGGCCTTCGCGACGCCCGCCGCCCACGACTCGATCACGGCGAAGTCGCGGAAGTCGCCGCCCTTCCCGGACCGGACGATCATGCGGGCGATGCGTCCCCTGGCCCCCTCCTCCAGCCGCCCGCCGAAGGTGACGTGCTCGCTGACGTCGAGTTCGTCCATGGCGCGCCGGACGCCGGGCACGGGCGGGATGTCCCGCTCGGAGGCCGAGGCGTCCAGCGGTCCGCTGCTGAAGAACCACACCGGGCGCCCGGTCAGCGCCCGGCGGTGGCGTCGTACGAAGCGGCGGGCGTCCTTGTGCCAGCGTCCGGCATACAGCCCGCCGCCGACCAGCACGGCGTCGTAGGGCGCCACGTCCGTCACGGACCCGGCGGGCAGTGCCTCGGCCGCGAGTCCGTCCTTGCGAAGGACCTCCGCGATCGCCTCCGCGATCTGCGCCGTCGAGCCGTTCTTCGTCCCGTAGGCGACCAGTACGTTGTCCGGCATGGCGATCCGCCTCCTCTCAGATGCGTCTCTCGGATGCGTCTCTCGGACACGTCGCGGCCGTTCGTCGGCCACGCCGTGCGGGACCCGGGTGCCGGGCCGGGGCCGGGTGTCGTCCATCCGGTGGGTGAGTTCGTCGACCACGCCGACCGTCCGGCGGGCCATGGCCACGGCGATCTCGGTCTCGCTCCTGCGCTCCGTGCGGCCGTCCAGGGTGATCACGCCTTCCGTCACGAAGACGTCGACGCTCCTGGGTGGCAGCCACAGTGCTTTCACCAGTATCTCCTCGATCACCTCCCGGCGGATCTCGGCGTCGGGCCGCAGGAAGATCCGCATCAGGTCGTGCCGGGCGACGATGCCGACCAGCCGGCCCTCGGCGTCGAGCACCGGCAGCCGCTCCACGTGCCGTCGGGCCATGGTGCGGGTGGCCTGGACGACGGTGTCGTCGGCGTGCGCGGTGACGGGCGGCCCGGTCATGAGCTGTCCGGCGGTACGGGCCCTCGCCCGGGCCGCCCGCCGCCGGACGCCGGACGCCCGCCGCCGGGCGCCGGACGTGAGCGCGGGCAGTCCGGCGCGCCGGGCGGGCCGGTGGAAGACGGATGTCTCCCCCTGGCGCCTCATCAGGTCCGTCTCGGAGACGACACCGATGACGTGGTCGTGCTCGTCGACCACCGGCAGTCCGCCGGTGCGGTGCTCGGCGAGCAGCCGCGCGACGGCCTTGAAGGGGGTGCCGTACTCGGCTCGGACGACGTCGGTGGTCATCACGGACGCGACCTCGGCGTTTCGCATCGTCCTGCCTCCTCAGCGGAGCCGGCGCAGAAAGGGGTCGTGGGCCCGGCGCGGCAGCAGCCGGATCCGCGCGTCGAGCACGGAGACCGGGCCGGGGGCCGCGAGGACCGGGTCGAGGTCGGCCTCGGCGAGCTGCGGCAGGTCGCCCGCCAGCCGGGAGAGCCGCGCCAGCAGCTGCTCCAGGCCCTCGAGGTCGACGGGGCCGTCGCCGTGCGCGCCGAACAGGAGCGGGGCGCAGCGCGGGGACGTGATCAGGTCGTGCACGTCGTGGTCGGTGAGCGGGGCGAGCCTGGCGGCCTGGTCGGCCAGCACCTCGGTGGCGGTGCCGCCGAGGCCGAACAGGACGAGCGGCCCGAAGACGTCGTCCTGGACGACGCCGGCGAACAGTTCGGTGCCGCGCTCGGCGAGGGGCTGCACGACCACGCCGGTCATCAGTCCGGCGAAGCGCGTCTCCAGGTCGCGGAAGGCGGCCCGCACCTGGTCCCCGCCCCGTAGGCCGAGGTGGATCGCGTGCTGTGCGCTCTTGTGGATCAGTCCGGGCCAGTGGGCCTTCATGACGACCCGGCCGTCGAGGCCGCGCAGCCGGTCGGCGGCGAGCACGGCGTCGTCCTCCGTCTCGGCCCAGGCCCACGGCGTCAGGGGGATGCCGTAGCAGGACAGGAGGTCGGCGCAGGTTCGGGGGTCGAGCCGGCCGCCGTCCGGGTGGGCGGCGAGGTAGGCCGCGGCGATCTCGTGGGCGCGTTCGGTGTCGACTCCGTCGGGGTCCACGACGGTGCCGGCCGGCGCAGCCAGGCCTCGCGCCGGGCTGCGTGGGTCAGGGCGCGCGCCGCCGCCCGGGGTTCCGCGTACGAGGGGACGCTGTCGTCGTCGGCGGCGGGCAGCAGGGTGACGGGCACCGCCTGGTCCAGGCGCACGACGGCGACCGGCCGCGCCCGCCGTCCGGGTCCTCGGGTGACGGCCCGCAGCAGGGCGTCGATCGCCGGGTCCTGCGCGAGCCGGTCCAGGCAGGTGCGCAGTTCTTCCTCGCTGACGGCCGCGGTGGTGTCCACCGGGTTGCTCACGGCGGCTCCGGCCGGCAGGGCGGCGCGCAGGTCGTCGACGAGTCGCGTGCCGAACCGGGACAGGACGAGTCCCGCCTCGGCACAGGCGTCGGCGGCCAGGACGCCCACCCCGCCGGCGTTGGTGAGAACGGCGACGCGGGTGCCGGTGGGCAGCGGCTGCGTGTGGAGCAGGGCGGCGGTTTCGAGGAGTTCGCCGATCGAGTGCGTGGCGGTGACGCCGGCCTGGGTGAAGAGGGCCTGGCGGGTCATGGTGCGGGTGGCCGCGGCGGCGGTGTGCGCGGTGGCGGCCCTGCGGCCGGCCTCGGTGCGGCCGGCGTCGACGGTCAGCACCGGCATGCGGCGCGTGACGCGCCGCGCGGTGCGGGAGAAGGCCCGTGGATCACCGAAGGACTCCAGGTGCAGCACGGCGAGGTCGGTGCGGCCGTCGCTCTCCCACCACTGGAGCAGGTCGTTGCCGCTGACGTCGTACTTGTCGCCGAGCGAGGCGAAGGTGGAGACGCCGATGCCGAGCCGGGACAGGCCTTCCAGCAGCGCGATGCCGACGCCTCCCGACTGCACGGCGACCCCGGCGGTCCCCGGCAGTGGATGGCCGGCGGCGAAGGTGGCGTCCAGGCACAGGCGCGGTTCGGTGTTCGAGACGCCGAGGCAGTTCGGGCCCACCACCCTCATGCCGTACGTGCGGCAGACCGTCAGCAGAGCGCGCGCCCGGTCGTCGTCCAGCCCCGCCGTGACGACGACCAGGGCCCGTACGCCGGCCTTGCCGCACTGCTCCGCCACGGTCGGCACCGAGGCGGCGGGCCCGGCGATCACCACGAGGTCGGGCGTCGTGGGCAGGGAGTCGACGGAGGGGTACGACGGCACGCCGAGCAGCGAGGTGGCGCCGGGGTTGACCGCGAACAGACGCCCCGTGAAACCGCCCATGTGGAGGTGGTGCAGCAGGGCCCGCCCCACGGAGCCGGGGACCCGTCCGGCGCCGACGACGGCGACGGCGTTGGGCCGCAGCAGCGGCTCCAGGCTGGCGACGTCGGCGACCCTGCCCCGGGCCTCGACGGCGGACAGGTAGGCGTCGTCCTCGCCCAGTGCGACGGTGCAGCGGACGTCCGGTCCTTCCGGGCGGCGGTCGACGCGCAGGCCGAGGTCGGCGAAGAGACACAGGGCCTCCCGGTCCTCGCCGAGCGCGTCCGCCGTGAAGGTGGTGATGCCGTCCGACCGGGCCGCCGACACGAGGTGCTCGACGAGGAGGGTGCCCACGCCCCGGTGGTACAGGCCCGCGGCGACGGCGACGAAGAGGTCCGCGGCGTCGGGCGCGCCGTCGGTGCCGTCCTGTGCGTCGTACTGTGCGAGCCCGAGGACGCTGCCCTGTGCCTCGGCCAGCAGCGCGCGGTGGCCGGGCCGCGCGGGGGCGCAGGCCCGGTCGGCGGCCGTCCCGGCGGACCGGCCCTCCCCCGCGGAGAACCCGCGGCGCGGGTTCTGCGGGGACACCTCCTGGTGGAGCCCCTCCAGCTGGTCGTGGTCGCCCGGCAGTACGGGACGGATGCACACGGTGGTGCCGTCCGCGAGCAGGGCGTGGACTCCGGGCCGGCTGAGCAGGTCGTCCGTCATCGGGGGCTCCTTCGGGGCTTGTCGCTACGTCGATCGTCGGGCGGCGCGCGGGGGAGGCCCAGAGGCTGTCAGGGGCCGGTCGTGGGGCCGGTCGGCCCCCCTCTCCACCGCTGACCGGGGCGCCGGTGACCGAGGCACCGGCGGCCAAGGGCGGCGCTCCGGACGGCGGCCGTCCGCGGCGGGCCCGAACAACAGCGCATCCCGCAACCGCCGCCGCCGCACGGAGACGGACTCGAGGAGCTGGCTGTCGTAGTCC
>NZ_JBFBCB010000118.1:0-4329 GCF_040682975.1 Streptomyces sp. NPDC051051 | reverse complement strand
GCCCGGTGGATGAACGACCCCGAGGTCGCGGCCTTCTGGGAACTGGCCGGCCCGGACACCGTGACCGCGGCGCACCTGCACCGGCAACTCCCCGGACCACGCTCCACCCGCCTTCGGCCACCGAACGCCCGGATCGCGCTGCTCCTCCGGAGTCGCACGCGGTACGCGACTCGTCCGAAGCGCCCGAAGGCCAAGCAACAGGCGCCCGCCGGCCCGACTGCGCGCGCCACGCCCGCCGATCCGCTCCACACGGCCGGAACGCCCCAGCCGCACCGGCCGTCCACCTCTGTCACCTGGATGGAACAGTGAAGGCTCTTGTGCTCGCGGGGGGATCCGGTACGCGACTGCGACCGATCACCCACACGTCCAGCAAGCAGCTGGTCCCGGTCGCCAACAAACCGATCCTCTTCTACGGCCTGGAATCCATCGCCGCCGCAGGCATCACCGAAGTCGGCGTCATCGTCGGCAGCACCGCCGCCGAGATCAAGGCGGCGGTCGGCGACGGTTCCGCCTTCGGCCTCGACGTCACCTACATCCCGCAGAGCCAACCCCTCGGACTCGCCCACGCCGTCCTCATCGCCCAATCCTTCCTGGGCGACGACGACTTCGTGATGTACCTCGGCGACAACTTCATCCTCGACGGCATCAGCGACATCGTCGACGAGTTCCGCAAGAGCCCCTGTGACGCACAGGTCCTGCTCACCCGTGTCAGCGACCCCACCGCCTTCGGCGTGGCCGTCACCGACGACCAGGGCAACATCGTCGACCTCGAGGAAAAGCCGCGGCAACCGCGCAGCGACCTCGCCGTCGCCGGCGTCTATCTCTTCTCCCCTGCCGTCCACGATGCCGTGCGCGCCATCCGGCCCTCCGCCCGCGGCGAACTGGAGATCACCGACGCCCTGCAGTGGCTGATCGACCAGCGGATGGCCGTACGCTCCACGGTCATCACCGGCTACTGGAAGGACACCGGGAACGTCACCGACATGCTGGAGGTCAACCGCACCCTCCTGGAACGCCTCCAGCCCTGCGTCGACGGGGACGTGGACGAGGAGAGCGAGATCATCGGGCGGGTCCGGATCGAGGCCGGTGCCCAGGTCCGGCGCTCGCGCATCGTGGGTCCCGCCATCATCGGCGCGGGCAGCGTCGTCACCGACTCCTACGTCGGACCGTCCACCTCGGTCGCCGAGGGCTGCCGGATCACCCACAGCGAGATCGAGTACTCCATCGTCCTGCGCGAGTCCTCCTTCGACCGCATCCGCCGGGTCGAGGCGTCCCTCGTCGGACGCAACGTCAAGGTCACCCTCGCGCCCCGGCTGCCCGCCACCCACCGCCTCGTGATCGGAGACCACGGACAGGTCCAGATCTCCTCATGAGCGCCGTCCGCCTCCTCGTCGTCACCGCGGTCGCCGCCGAACGCGACGCCGCGGCCCACGGGCTCGGCCCCGCAGCCACCTGCCCGCCGTCCGCGTCACCGGGACGGGACGCCGTCCGCGTCACGACGGGAAGCGACGGCCTCGGCCACCGGCCGATCCGCGCCGACCTCGTCGCCGGGGGCGTCGGACCGGCCGCGTCGGCGGCCACCACCGCGGCCGCGCTCGCCTCGGCGGACGCCCGCGGCGAACCGTACGACCTCGTCGTCTGCGCCGGTATCGCGGGCGGGTTCGCGCCTGTCGCCGCGCTCGGCTCCGTGGTCGTAGCCGACCGGGTCGTCGCCGCCGACCTGGGCGCCGACACGCCCGACGGGTTCCTGTCCGTCGACGCCCTCGGCTTCGGCACCACCGAGCACGTCTGCGCCCCCCACCTCGCCGCGGCCGTCGCCCGCAGCCTCGGTGCCGTCCACGCCCCCGTCCTCACCGTCTCCACCGCCACCGGCACCGACCAACGCGCCGCCGCCCTGCGGGAACGCCACGACGCCGCCGCCGAGGCGATGGAGGGATTCGGGGCCGCCGAGGCCGCCGCCGGCCACGGCACGCCCTTCCTGGAGATCCGCACCATCTCCAACACCGTCGGCCGCCGCGACCGCTTCGCCTGGCGCATCCCCGAGGCGCTGGCCGCCCTGCACGACGCCTTCGCGCTCCTGTGCACCGTGCTCACGCGGGGTGCTCCACCGCCCTACGGCTGACGGACGAAACCGGGTGGCGACTCCGCCCGCTTCAGCTTCGGGCCGACCGCCGGAAGCCTGCGAGCAGTACCGCTGCCGTCCAGCCGATCGCCGGGCCGAGGGCCGGCCGCCCCCTTCGGTCGGCCTCCCGGCCTCACAAGCCGCGCTGCGACGACCACAGCCCCGGTCCCAACTATCAGCGGGCGTAGGGCCGTAGAGCGACTCGGCACCGTTACGGTCGACGCTCCGGCCTGCGCGGATGGCGAAGCGCGGACGATTTCCAAGGGTTTCCCCAAACAACGTCGCCGCAGGCCGAAATCAGGTCACCGCGCGAGTCATGCTGTCCCCACCGCACGAGGAGATCACCACCGGCCGACCCCCCCAGGGGCTCGGCCCGGCACCCGGAGCTCCCCGCGGCACCACCCGTTCCGTCACCGAACCGAACAGCAATGGGGGCAGTCCATGACGAATGAAGCGCAGCTTCGGGACTACCTCAAGCGGGTCACCGTCGATCTCCACACCACGCGCCGCAAGCTGCGGCAGCTGGAGGCCCGCGAGCAGGAGCCCATCGCCATCGTCGGCATGAGCTGCCGGCTGCCCGGTGATGTGCGCACCCCGGACGGCTTCTGGGACCTGCTGGTCTCCGGTACCGACGCGGTGACGGAGTGGCCCACCGACCGCGGCTGGCCCACCGCGTCCGGCACCGACTCCGGCCACCGCCGGGGCGGCTTCGTCCGTGACGCCGACCGCTTCGACCCCTCCTTCTTCGGTATCTCCCCGCGCGAGGCCCTCGCCATGGACCCGCAGCAACGCCTGCTGCTGGAAGTGGTCTGGGAGTCCCTCGAACACGCCGGCATCGACCCGGCCACCCTGCGCGGCAGCCGCTCAGGAGTCTTCGTCGGCTGCAGCGACCAGGGGTACACCTCCGGACTGACCGAGGTGCCCGAGGACGTCCGCGGACACCTCCTCACCGGCAACTCCATGTCCGTCCTCTCCGGCCGGGTCGCCTACACCCTCGGCCTGGAGGGGCCCGCCGTCACCGTCGACACCGCCTGCTCCTCCTCCCTGGTCGCCCTCCACCTGGCGGCCCAGTCGCTGCGCTCGGGGGAATGCTCACTGGCCGTCGTCGGCGGCGTCACGGTGATGTCCAGCCCCGGCGCGTTCACGGAGTTCGCCCGGCAGGGCGGCCTCGCCGGCGACGGCCGCTGCAAGGCGTTCTCCGACGACGCCGACGGCACCGGCTGGGCGGAGGGCGCCGGCATCCTCGTCGTGGAACGTCTCTCCGACGCCCGCCGCAACAACCACTCCGTGCTCGCCGTCGTCTGCGGCAGCGCCGTCAACCAGGACGGCGCCTCCAACGGCCTGACCGCCCCCAACGGCCTGTCCCAGCAGCGCGTCATCCTCGCCGCCCTGGCCAACGCCGGGGTGCCCGCCACCGAGATCGACGCCGTCGAGGCACACGGCACCGGCACCGCGCTCGGCGACCCGATCGAGGCCCAGGCCCTGCTGGCCACCTACGGCCAGGGCCGCCCCGCCGACCGGCCCCTGCTGCTCGGCTCGGCCAAGTCCAACCTCGGCCACACCCAGGCCGCCGCCGGTGTCGTCGGCGTCATCAAGTCCGTCCTCGCCCTGCGCCACGGCGTGCTGCCCCCCACACTGCACGCCGACCGGCCTTCCACCCACGTCGACTGGACCGCCGGTCACGTCCGGCTCCTCACCGAAGCGCACGACTGGCCGGAGACCGACCACCCGCGCCGTGTCGGTGTCTCCGCCTTCGGTGTCTCCGGCACCAATGCCCATGTCATCGTCGAACAGGCCCCCCAGCCCTCGGCCGAGGACGCCGACGCGACCGATACGGTGCCGCGAGCGGCCCTTCCGGTACTGCCCGTGGTCCTGTCCGCCCATGACGAAGAGACCCTGCGCGCCCAGGCCCGCCGCCTGGCCGACCACCTCACCGCCCACCCGGACACCGACCTCTACGATCTCGCCGCGTCTCTCGCCACCACCCGCACCGCACACCCCTACCGCGCCGCCGTCCTCGGCACCGGCCTCCCCGACCTCACCGCCGCCGTCGAGGCGTTGGCCCGCGGCGAAGTCACGGCGGACGTCTTCACCGACACCGCGCAGGGCCATGGCAAGGTCGCCTTCTTGTTCTCGGGTCAGGGTGCGCAGCGTGCGGGGATGGGGCGGGAGTTGTATGAGGTGTTCCCGGTGTTCGCGGACGCGTT
>NZ_JBFBCB010000117.1:0-4675 GCF_040682975.1 Streptomyces sp. NPDC051051 | reverse complement strand
CAAGGGCACCACGATCGAGATGGAGGCTCCCGGTGGCTGACGCAATCAAGGTGCTGCTCGTCGACGACCACCAGGTCGTCCGCCGGGGCCTGCGCCGCCTGCGGGGCGGACCCGCCGACGGGACCGGTCGGCAGGCCCGTCGGCCGGTCACGCCGCGCCGGGGCGCGCGATGGCGGGGCCCGGCCGGAGCAGGCGATCGGTGAACCAGTCCAGGCCGAGCGCTGTCGCGGTGTTCAGGGCACCCGGTTCGGTGAAGGCGTGCGCGGCGCCGGGGACCACGGCGATGCGGTGCTCGCAGCGCATCCAGTCGGCCGCCACCCGGCTGCGGCCGAGCACCCGCGTGTCGAGCCCGCCGACGACGAGCAGCGTCGGAGCCTCGAGCGCGGCGAGCGCGGCCGGCCCGGCCAGGTCCGGACGGCCGCTGCGGGACACGACCGCGCGGATGTCGTCGCCCGCGGCGGCCTCCAGAGCGGCAGCCGCACCCGTGCCCGTACCGAAGTAGGCCACCGGCAGGGGGATCTCGCGGCGCAGCCACTGGGAGGCGGCGTGCAGACGCCGGGCCAGCAGGACGACGTCGTGGACGTTGTGCGGGGTGCGTTCCTCCTCGGCGAGCAGGTCGAGCAGGAGGGCGCCGAGGTGCCGTCCGCGCAGGGCGTCGGCGAAGCGCTGTTCCCGCGCGCCGTGACGGCCCGAGCCGCGCACCAGAACCACCATCGCCCACGGGGAGGCGGGAAGCGAGAGCCGCCCGCTCAGCCGCACCGGTCCGGCGGGCACCTCGACCTCGCCCCGCGGCCAGGGCCCGTCCGGTACGGCGCTCCCCCCGCGCGCTGCCGTCCCGTCGAGCGCCGGCGAGGCGGCCGCACCGGCCGCGGCCGGCCCGCGCGCCGCGCCCTGGCCGGTACCGGGCGCGGTTCGGTGGCGGGCGCCCGCGGAACCGGGATCGTGCGGAGACCTCCTGGCACGGAGAACGTCCTCGGCGAGCCGTCGCAGCCGTGCCGGCGTACCTTCCGCATCGGCGAAAACCGGCGCCTCGTCCGCCGCCGCGGCGGCACGGCCGGGCTGCCGCGGCGGGCGGACAGGACGGCCGAGCCGCCCCCGGTGCTCCGGTGCGCGGCCGACGGGGCCCGACGGGCCGACGGGGCCGGAGTCCGGGCCCGGTCGGCGGGGCGCACTCGGAGTGCCCGCCGCCGGCGTGTGCGGGGGTGCATCCGGGCGTCCGGTGGCCTCGTGCGCCGTCACGGCCCCGTCCGGGGGGCCCGGCGTCACGACGTCGGTGCGGTACGGGTGCCGCGGAGTACGGGTCGGCCGCGATGCGGCCTCCGCGCGGTCGTCGTGGCGCATACGCCACCTCCTGGGGCGCGGCGGCGGTCGGCCGCCTCGATGTTCATTGCAGCACCCGCGCGTGACCGTGGCGCAGCGGCGGGCGTCCCCGCCCGCGGGCCCGGTCGGCCCCTTCCGGTGAAGAGGCCCGCGAGGGGCCGCGCGGTGCCCGCCGCCGGTCATCCGGTCCGCTGGGTCCACCGCGGGCCGATCAGCTCCCACTCCGCGGCCCACCGGGCCAGCCGGTCCTGGTCGAGCCGCCACCGCGCGAGAGCGCCGACGCCGAGCGCGGCGCCGGCGACGGCCAGCGCGGCGCCGGCGCCGAAGAAGGCCGCCTCGACGGCGCCCTCGGTGGCGCCCGTCGGCTGCGGGGTGAGGGTGCCGCGGTCGTTCTGCCAGACCGTGATCCTCGCGCCCGCCCCGGTGCCCCTGCTGACCGGCGTCCGCCCGGTCCGCGAGGTGCCGTCGGGAGCCGTCCAGCGCACCTCGGTCCTCATCCGGTAGACGTTCCCGGCGTCCGTCGTGGCGCGCGGCACGTCGGCGAGCACGACGGCCGTGACGGGGTGCCGCTCGGCACGCTCCCGGGCGGACGCCTGGGCGGCGGCGTGGGCCGTCACGAACCCGGCGAGGGTCCCGCCGACGAGCACGACCGTCCACAGCACCAGCATGATCCAGGCCTCGACGACGTCCTCGTGGCGCCGCAGCGGATCGTCCCGCCTCCGCCACGGCATTCCCACACCCCTGCTGCCGCGCATCGCCGGCACCTCCTCGCCCGTCCTCGTCCTTCTTCGACGGTGGCAGCGAAGCCGGGCGCGGGACAGGGGCCGAGGGGGCGGCTCCCCTGGGCCGAACGGACCCGCCCCGGCCCCGCCGAGAGGCCGTTGGGCTCTCCGCGGCACGGCGCCCGCGGGCGGTGCGCCGCTCCGGCGTTCCGGACGTTTCCGCGCGCGCGGGCCGTCCGGCCCAAGCGGATTCCGGGACCATGGGACAGGCTGGAGGTGGCGGGGGAGAGAAACGCAGTGCGCGGGAGCCGGGCTCCGTCCGCCGACGGCGGCGCAGGGGTCGGGTTCCCGCTCCGGAGCGAGAACCCGAGAGGTGCGGCATGAAAGGCTACGTATTCCACGGTCCCGGACAGTCCGCCTGGGAAGAGATGCCGGACCCCGGCATCCGGGAGGCCACCGACGCCATCGTCCGGGTCGACGCCGTCACCATCTGCGGCACGGACCTTCACATCCTCAAGGGCGACGTACCCGAGGTGCGCCCGGGCACGGTGCTGGGCCACGAGGCCGTCGGCGAGATCGTCGAGGTCGGCGGCGACGTGCGTACGGTGCGGCCGGGGGACCGGGTCCTGGTCTCCTGCATCAGCGCCTGCGGGCGGTGCCGTTACTGCCGCGAGGCCATGTACGGCCAGTGCCGGGGCGGCGGGGGCTGGATCCTCGGTCACCTGATCGACGGAACCCAGGCCGAGTACGTCCGGGTCCCGTACGCCGACCTCTCCGTGCACCCGTTGCCGGGCGCGGTGACCAGCGAGGACGCCGTGCTGCTGGCCGACATCTTCCCGACCTCCTACGAGGTGGGCGTGCTCAACGGCCGGGTCCGTCCCGGAGACACCGTCGTCGTCGTGGGGGCCGGCCCCGTCGGGCTGGCGGCCGTCGCCACCGCCCGGCTGTTCTCGCCCGAGCGGATCATCGCCGTGGACGTGGCGGCGTCCCGTCTGGAGGCCGCCCGCAAACTCGGGGCCGAGACCGTCGCGGACGCCCGGGAGGCCCCCGAGCAGCTGGTCGCCGACCTCACCGACGGCCTGGGCGCCGACGTCGTCATCGAGGCGGTCGGCGTGCCGGAGACCTTCGAGATGTGCACCCGGATGGTCCGGCCCGGCGGCCGGGTCGCCAACGTCGGCGTCCACGGCAAGCCGGCGACGCTGCATCTGGAAGACCTGTGGATCAAGAACGTGACCATCACCACGGGCCTGGTCGACACCCGCTCCACGCCCACCCTGCTGCGGATGGCGGCCGCCGGCCGGCTGCCCACCTCCCAGCTGGTCACCCACACCTTCCCCCTCGACAGCATGCAGGAGGCGTACGACGTCTTCGGCAACGCCGCCGAGACCGGCGCGCTCAAGGTCGTGCTCGGAGGACAGCGGCACGACTCCGTGGCCGTGCGGGCGGAACAGCGGTGAGGTGACCGGGGCGCCCGACGAGCGTGCGGGGACCGGACGGCACGGCGGAAGGGGCCGTTCGGCGCGCCGCCGGGTTCCCCCGGCCCCTGCCCCGGCCCCGGCCCGAGGACGAGCATCGGCCGTGAACCGCCGCGCAGTCGTCGGGCGGAGCCGAAGGGGAGGAAGCCATGACCCACCACCATCAGCACCAGGAACGAGCGGTCGTCCGGGAACGAGTGGTCGTCGGAGTGGACGGCTCGCTCGTCTCCGTACGGGCGCTGGACCGCGCCGCGGACGAGGCGGCCCGCCGCCGCTGCCCGCTGCGCGTGGTCTACGCCGTGCCCGACCGCGACGAGGCCGCACCGGTGCTGGCGTCCTCCGTGTCCCGCGTCGCCGACCGCCATCCGGCGCTCGCGGTGGAGACCGTGGCCGCCGAGAGCGGGGCGGCGCGGGCGCTGGCCGACGCGAGCGGCTCGGCGGCCCTCACCGTGGTGGGCACCAGGGGCCTCGGAGGGTTCGGCGGCCTGCTGTTCGGTTCGGTGAGCCTGCGCGTGGCCGCGCACACCCACGGCCCGTTGCTCGTCGTGCGCGGCGACCACGCCGACGGCAGCGGTGGGGACGTACTGCTCCACCTGCCGGACGACGCCGACGCGGCCGTGGCCGACTACGCCTTCGAGGAGGCGCGGCGGCGCGGTGCCCGGCTGCGGGTGCTGCACACCCCGGCCCACCGGCATGTCCTGCCCGAACTGCCCTCGCTCGTGCCCGCGACGAGCCCGGGGCAGGAACGGCTCGTCCGGAGGGAACGGGCCGACGAGGCCGTGCCCCGCTTCGGCCTGGCCGCGCTGCGCGACCTGCACCCGCAGGTGGAGGTCGTCGCGGACACGGTCCGCACCGGACCGGCGCACGCGCTGCTGGAGGCAACGCGGGACGCGGCCGTCGTCGTGATCGGCGTCCGCCGGAGCGACGGACGACCGGGACCGCACCCCGGCGCGGTCGGTCCCACGCTGCTGCACCGCTCCCACTGCCCCGTGGTCGTCGTCCCCGCCGGCTGACCGGCACGCGCGCGACCGCGGTGCCCGTCCGGACGGGCACCGCGGGGGGGCGGGGGCCCCCCGGCCCCCCCCCCCCGGGGTGACCCCCCCCCGCCCGGGGGGCCCCCCCGGCCGCCCGCCGCGCCGCGCACCCCCCCCCCCCCCC
>NZ_JBFBCB010000116.1:0-4689 GCF_040682975.1 Streptomyces sp. NPDC051051 | reverse complement strand
CACGTTCGGCAGGGCGGCCTTCAGCTCGCGCAGGGAGCGCGGGTAGTACCGCCACGGCAGGTTCGGGTGCAGCCCGTTGACGATGTGCAGCTCGGTGAGGTGCTCGTTCTCCATCGCCTTCGCCAGCTTGACGGCCTCCTCGATGCGCATCGTGTACGCGTCCTTCTCCCCCGGCTTGCGCTGGAAGGAGCAGTACGCGCAGGAGGCCGTGCACACGTTGGTCATGTTGAGGTGCCGGTTGACGTTGAAGTGCACGACGTCGCCGTTCTTCCGCGTCCGCACCTCGTGCGCCAGACCGCCCAGCCAGGCCAGGTCGTCCGACTCGTACAACGCGATGCCGTCCTCGCGGGTCAGCCGCTCACCGGCCGCGACCTTCTGCTCCAGCTCGCGCTTGAGCCCGACGTCCATGCCCCTACCTCTTCCGTTCGCCCTGAGACAGACTTCGTCAACCGTACGCCCCGACACCGTCGGACCCGGCCGCCGGACCCGGCCCGCGGACCCGACCGTCGGACCCGGCCGTCAGACCTCTTCCGGAAGCTCCCCCACCCGGTTCTCCCACTTGGTGGAGAGCACGATGGTCGTACGGGTCCGGGACACGCCCTTCGTCCCCGACAGCCGGCGGATGATCCGCTCCAGCCCGTCGACGTCGTTCGCCCGCACCTTGAGCATGAACGAGTCGTCGCCGGCGATGAACCAGCAGTCCTCGATCTCGCCGAGGTCCTTCATCCGCGCGGCCACGTCCTCGTGGTCGGCGGCGTCGGAGAGGGAGATGCCGATGAGGGCGGTGACGCCGAGGCCGAGCGAGGCGGCGTTCACCGTGGCCCGGTAGCCCGTGATGACGCCGGCCGCCTCCAGCCGGTTGATGCGGTCGGTGACGCTGGGTCCCGACAGGCCGACGAGACGCCCCAGCTCCGCGTACGAGGCCCGGCCGTTCTCCCTCAGGGCCTGGATGAGCTGCCTGTCCACCGCGTCCATGCGATCGAGCCTTCCGATGAAGAGGTCTGAGAGGTCTGAGAGATCTGAAGAGTTACTGGAGTCGTGCGAGGTGGTGCCGGTGGCGCTGTTCTCCGGCGCGGCCTCAGGCGGGGCGGGCGCCGCCGCCGAGTTCGCCCTTCCAGCGGCGGTAGAGGCCGTGCCCCACGCCCGCCGCGTCGAGGACCCGGCCGGCGACGAAGTCGACCAGGTCCTGGATGTGGGTGGCGCCCGCGTAGAAGGCCGGGGAGGCGGGCACGACGCTCGCGCCCGCGTCGTCCAGGGCGACGAGGTGCCGCAGCGTCTGCCCGTTCAGCGGGGTCTCCCGGACGGCGACGACGAGCGTGCGGCGCTCCTTGAGCGTCACACCGGCCACCCGCTGGAGGAGGTCCTTGGACAGCCCCAGCGCGACGCCCGCCACGCAGGCCGTCGAGGCGGGCACGATCAGCATCCCCTTCGCCGGGTACGACCCCGACGACGGCCCCGCCGCCAGGTCACCGGCGGCCCAGTACCGCACGGCGTCCCCTTCGACGTCGACGTCGAAGGCGTCCGGCTTGCCGTCGGCGCCCCGCGCGAGCCACTCCCGCAGGTCGTCCCGCCAGTGCGCGTCCCGGAAGGAGATCCCCGTCTCGTCGAGCAGCGTGAGCCGCGAGGCCCGGCTGACGACCAGGTCGACGCTCTCGCCCCCGGCGAGCAACGCGCGCAGCACGGCGGCGGCATACGGCGTACCGGACGCCCCGGACACCCCCACGATCCAAGGCACGCGCTGCGTTTCTCCTGCGTTCACACCTTGAGCGTACCGGCGAACGGGACGGTGGCCCGGACCGGACCGGAACGTGCGGTCCGGACCGGACTAGACGGTGAGGCCGCGCACCAGCAGGTCGATCAGCGCGCACACGAAGAGACTGATGCCGATGAAGCCGTTCGTGGAGAAGAACGCCCTGTTCAGGCGGGACAGGTCGTGCGGACGCACGATGGTGTGCTCGTAGACGAACGCGCCGGCGACGATCAGCAGGCCCAGCCAGAAGAAGGCACCGGCGCCGGTGGCGAGGGCGTACCAGACGAACAGGGCCGTCGTGACGGCGTGGCAGGCGCGGGCGCCCCAGATCGCGGCGGGGATGCCGAAGCGTGCCGGGACCGACCTGACGCCGATCTCGCGGTCGGTCTCGACGTCCTGGCAGGCGTAGATCAGGTCGAAGCCGCCGATCCAGATGCCGACGGCCAGGCCCAGGATCACCGCGTCCCAGGACCACTCGCCCGTGATCGCCAGCCAGCCGCCGACCGGGCCCATCGCCTGCGCGAGGCCGAGGATGGCCTGCGGGAAGTTCGTGAAGCGCTTCCCGTAGGGGTAGACCACCATCGGGATCACGGCGACCGGGGCCAGCGCCAGGCAGAGCGGGTTCAGCAGGGCCGCCGAGCCCAGGAAGACCACCAGGGCGATCAGCGCGCCGGTCCACGCGTGCCGCACCGACATCGCGCCGGTGACGAGTTCCCGCTGGGCGGTGCGCGGGTTCCGCGCGTCGATCTCGCGGTCGATGATCCGGTTGACCGCCATGGCGAAGGTGCGCAGACCCACCATGCAGGCGGTGACCAGCAGCAGCCGGCCCCAGTGGATGTTCCCGTCCAGCTCGAACATCGCGGTCAGCGCGGCGATGTAGGCGAAGGGCAGCGCGAAGACCGAGTGCTCGATCATCACCAGGCGCAGGAAGGCCTTCGTGCGTCCCGGACGCGGGATCGCCGCGGATGCCGAACTCACAGCCCGTACTCCTTCCAGCGCCGCGTCACCCGTTCGGACGTCTCCGGGTCCGACAGGACCATCTCCGGCCAGCCGCCGTCGCGGGTGTAGCCCTCCTCGGGCCACTTCCGCGTCGCGTCGATGCCCGCCTTGCCGCCCCAGAACTGCTGGTAGGAGGCGTGGTCGAGGTGGTCGACGGGGCCCTCGACGACCGACAGGTCGCGGGCGTAGTCCGTGTTCCCGAGGGCCCGCCAGGCGACCTCGTGCAGGTCGTGGACGTCGCAGTCGGCGTCGACGACCACGATCAGCTTGGTCAGGGACATCATGTGGGCGCCCCAGACCGCGTGCATGACCTTCTGCGCGTGCTTGGGGTACTTCTTGTCGATCGAGACGATCGCGCAGTTGTGGAAACCGCCGGCCTCGGGCAGGTGGTAGTCCACGATGTCCGGGACGATGATCTTGAGGAGCGGGAGGAAGAACCGCTCCGTCGCACGGCCCAGCGGGCCGTCCTCGGTCGGCGGGCGGCCCACCACGATCGACTGGAGCAGCGGCCGCCTGCGCATCGTCACGCAGTCGATCGTCAGCGCCGGGAACGGCTCCTGCGGCGTGTAGAAACCGGTGTGGTCGCCGAACGGGCCCTCCGGGCGCATCTCTCCCGGCTCCAGCCAGCCCTCCAGCACGACCTCCGCCTGCGCCGGGACCTGGAGCGGGACCGTCTTGCAGTCGACCATCTCGATGCGCTTGCCCTGCAGGAACCCGGCGAGGAAGTACTCGTCGATGTCGCCGGGGAGCGGCGCGGTGGAGGCGTACGTGACGGCCGGCGGGCAGCCGAAGGCGATCGCGACCGGCAGCCGCTCGCCCCGGCGCGCCGCGACCTGGTAGTGGTTGCGGCTGTCCTTGTGGATCTGCCAGTGCATGCCGATCGTGCGCCGGTCGTGGCGCTGGAGGCGGTAGAGCCCGAGGTTGCGGACCCCGGTCTCCGGGTCCTTGGTGTGGGTCAGCCCCAGGTTGAAGAACGAGCCGCCGTCCTGCGGCCAGGTGAACAGCGCCGGCAGCTGCTCCAGGTCCACCTCGTCCCCGCGCAGGACGACCTCCTGCACGGGGCCGTCCTTCACCTTCTTCGGCGGGACGTGCGTCATCGCGCCGAGCTTGCCGAACGCCTCGCGGACCCCCACGAAGCCGTGCGGCAGCTCGGGCTTGAGCAGCCCGCCGATCCGGTCCGAGATGTCCGCGTACGACTTCAGCCCGAGCGCCTTCAACAGGCGGCGGTCGGTGCCGAACACGTTCATCGCGAGGGGCATCGCCGAGCCCTTCACGTTCTCGAAGAGGAGCGCGGGGCCGCCGGACTTCTGCACCCGGTCGACGATCTCCCCGACCTCCAGGTACGGGTCCACCTCGGCCTTGATGCGCTTGAGGTCGCCCTCGCGCTCCAGCGCCCTGAGCAGGGAACGAAGATCGTCGTAAGCCATGCGGTCAAGTATCCCCGAGGGGCTACCCTGGCCCCGTACCTGGGGCCTGTCCTCGTGGCCCCGCCCCCTCTGTGCTGGAGAGACCCCATGCTGCGGGTACTGATGTTCCTGGTGCCGCTGGCTCTGAGCGTCTACGCGTTCATCGACTGCATCAGCACGAAGGACGACGACATCCGCCACATGCCCAAGCCGCTGTGGGCGATCCTCGTCCTGCTGTTCCCGCTCGTCGGTTCGATCTCGTGGATCGTCGCGGGGAAGAAGCGCAGCCCCGCAGCCGAGGGCTGGTCCGGCGTCCGCGGCGGCCGCCCGCAGCAGCGGCAGTGGATCGCCCCGGACGACAACCCCGAGTTCCTGAAGTCGCTCGACGACACCGGGAAGGACGACAAGGGCGAGCCCGACGACGACCGGGGCCCCGCCGGACCCTAGGGCGTGTTTCGAAAGTAGCGTCGTCTGCCCGAAGGGCAGGCCCGGCGGCGTCTGGTGCGTGCGATCGCAAGGCGGAGGGTCGCCCCG
>NZ_JBFBCB010000115.1:0-5178 GCF_040682975.1 Streptomyces sp. NPDC051051 | reverse complement strand
CCGTCTCCGTCGGTGATGACGTCGCCGATCGGGCGGGGCAGGTGGGGGTCGAGTGCTGCGGCGACCTCGTCGAAGGCGGTCGCGAAGACCGGGAAGGCCGCGTGCAGTTGTCGGCCCATTCCCAGCCGTTGTGCTCCCTGCCCCGTGAAGAGGAACGCCGTCCCGCTCGAGGCGTGCACCCGTGACGGCTCCGCACCGCCACCCTCCGCCAAGGCTCGTACGGCGTCGGTGAGTTCGGTGCGGTCGGTGCCCGTGACCACCGCGCGGTGGTCGAACGCCGTCCGTTCGGTGGCCAGTGACAGGGCGACGTCCTGTGCGGCGAGTGCGGGGTGGGTGTCCAGGTGGGCCAGCAGCCGTGCGGCCTGGTCACGGACCGCCTGCACGCTCTTGCCCGACAACACCCAGGGAACTACAGGGAGGGCGGACTCGGCCGGATCGGCTTCCGGGGCGTCCTCGGCGGGGGCCTGCTCGACTATGACGTGGGCGTTGGTGCCGCTCACGCCGAAGGCGGAGACGCCCGCGCGGCGCGGCCGGCCGTCGGTCGCGGGCCACTCCCGCGCCTCGGTCAGCAGCTCCACCGCACCGGCGTCCCAGTCCACGTGGCTGGACGGCTTGTCCGCGTGCAGGGTCTTCGGCAGCACCCCGTGCCGCATCGCCTCGATCATCTTGATGACGCCGCCCACTCCGGCCGCGGCGACCGAGTGGCCGATGTTCGACTTGAGCGAGCCGAGGTACAGGGGACGCCCGGCGGGCCGCCCCTGACCGTAGGTGGCGAGCAGCGCGTGGGCCTCGATCGGGTCGCCGAGGCGGGTGCCCGTGCCGTGGGCTTCGACGGCGTCGACGTCGGCCGTGCTCAGACCGGCATTCGCCAGGGCCTGCTTGATCACGCGTTCCTGGGAGGGGCCGTTGGGGGCCGTCAGCCCGTTGCTCGCTCCGTCCTGGTTGACCGCCGTGCCGCGGATCACCGCCAGGACGCGGTGGCCGTTCTTCCGCGCGTCGGAGAGTTTCTCGACGAGGAGCATGCCGACGCCCTCGGACCAGCCGGTGCCGTCCGCGTCGTCGGAGAAGGACTTGCAGCGGCCGTCGGCGGACAGACCGCGCTGGCGGGAGAAGTCCACGAAGCCGCTCGGGGAGCCGGAGACGGTGACGCCGCCCGCGAGGGCGAGCGTGGACTCGCCCGAGCGCAGCGACTGCACCGCCATGTGCAGGGCCACCAGCGAGGAGGAGCAGGCCGTGTCCACGGAGACGGCCGGGCCCTCCAGGCCGAAGGTGTAGGCGATCCGGCCGGAGGCCACGCTGGAGAGCTTGCTCGTCATGAGGTAGCCCTCGAGCTCCTCGGGGCCTTCGCGGTCGAGGTAGCTCTGTTCCACGAGGCCGGCGAACACGCCGGTGCGGCTGCCCCTGAGGGCGGCCGGGTCGAGACCGGCGCTCTCCAGCGCCTCCCACGCCGTCTCCAGCAGGACGCGCTGCTGCGGGTCCATGCCGAGGGCCTCGCGCGGTGAGATGCCGAAGAAGGCCGCGTCGAACTCGGCGGCCCCCTCCAGGAATCCGCCCTCACGGGTGTAGGACTTGCCCGCCCTGCCGGGCTCCGGGTCGTACAGGCCCTCGATGTCCCAGCCGCGGTCGGTGGGCCAGGGGGTGATGCCGTCCACCCCGTCGGCGACGAGCCTCCACAGCTCGGCGGGCGAGGTCACCCCGCCCGGGTAGCGGCACGCCATGCCGATGACGGCGACGGGCTCGTCCTGACCGCTCTCCAGCTCGGTGATCCGCTGCTTGGCCTTGTGCAGGTCGGCGGTCACCCACTTCAGGTACTCGACCAGCTTCTCCTCGTTGGTCTGTCCCTTGGCGGCGGGGGTCTGCCGGGCCCGGTCGTTGGACTCAGTGGCCATGCTGGTTCGTCTCTCCTCAGTCCGGGCGGGGGCGCCGGTGGGGCGCCCCCGCCGAAGTTCAGTGCGCAGAACGGCCGAGCTGGGTGTCGATGAAGGCGAAGAGGTCGTCCGCCGTGGCGGCCTCGATGGACTCGGTCACGTCCGCCGCGTCGTCCTCGGGTGTCTCCGCCGCCGTCATCCGCGCCAGCAGCGCCTTCAGCCGGGCGGTGACCGCGGAGCGGGTCTCCTCGTCGTCGGGGGCGTCCGCACCGAGCAGTGCCGCCTCCAGGCGGTCGAGCTCCGCCAGGGCGGGGGTCCCGCCCGGTGCGTCACCCACGTCCAGCCGGCCCAGCAGGTGGGCGGCGAGCGCCTCGGGGTTCGGGTGGTCGAACACCAGGGTGGAGGGCAGCCGCAGACCGGTGGCGGTCGTCAGCCGGTTGCGCAGGTCGACGGCGGTCAACGAGTCGAAACCGAGGTCCTGGAAGGCCCGGTGGGCGGCGACCTGATGGGCTCCGGCGTGGCCGAGCGCCGCCGCGATCTCGTCGCGCACCAGGTCGAGCACGGCCTGCTCGCGCTCCTCGGCGGGCAGGGCGGCCAGCCGTTGCTCCAGCGAGACCCGGCCGGTGGCACCGCCCGTGGCGTCCGCGCCGTGCGCGGCGCCCCGGCGGCCCGGCGAGGGGACCAGGTCGCGCAGCGCGGCCGGTACCCGGCCGTGCGCCCGCAGGGCCGCGAGGTCCAGCGGCAGGGCCACCAGGTGGGCCGCGCCCTCCGCGAGCGCGGCGTCGAGCAGGCCGAGGCCCTCCTGCGCGGGGATGAGCCGGAAGCCTTCCCTGGTGTAGCGCTTGCGGCCCGCCTCGCCGAGAGCGGCGTTGATGCCGCCGCCGATCTCGGCGGGGTCCCACACGCCCCAGCCGATCGCGGTGGCTGCGAGGCCCTGGGCGGCGCGCAGGGCGGCCAGGGCGTCGACGAACGCGTTGGCGGCGGCGTAGTTGGCCTGACCCGGCCCGCCGAGGACGCCCACGCTCGACGAGAACAGGACGAAGGCGGACAGGTCCCGGCCCCGTGTCAGTTCGTGCAGGTGCCAGGCCGCATCGGCCTTGGCCGCGAGGACCCCGGCCAGACCCGGTGCGCTCAGGTCGGCGATCAGCGCGTTGTCGAGGACGCCCGCGGCGTGGACGACCGCGGTGAGGGGGTGCTCGGCGGGGATGCCGTCCAGGACGGCCGCGAGCGCGGCACGGTCCCCGGCGTCGCAGGCCGTGACGGTGACCGTGGCACCCGCTCCGGTCAGCTCCTCGACCAGGGCCTCGGCGCCCGGGGCGGCGGCGCCCTCACGGCCGATCAGCAGCAGGTGCCGTACGCCGTGCTCGGCCACCAGGCGGCGGGCCACCAGAGCGCCGAGGGCTCCGGTGCCGCCGGTGACCAGCACGGTCCCCTCGGGCGACCGGCCGAAGCCGGGGCGGGACGAGGCGGCGTCGGTTCGGGCGGAGCTGGACGGGTCGGCCGCGGTGGGGCCGACGCGGCGCAGGCGCGGCACGCGGATCCCGGCGTTGCGTACGGCGGCCTCCGGCTCGTCGGCGGCGACGACCGCCGACAGCAGCGCATCCAGTTCGAGCGGCTCGCCCCCGCCGTCCGCCGACCGCTCCAGGTCGAGGAGGAAGATCCGGCCCGGTGCCTCGGCCTGCGCGGAGCGCAGGAGACCCCGGACTCCGGCACCGGCCAGGTCGGCAACCTCCTCGGCGCCGACGGCGACGGCACCGCGGGTGACCACGACCAGCGGGACGTTTCCGAGACGCTCCTCGGCCAGGTACCCCTGCACCAGGGAGAGGGCGTCACGGGTGCGCCGGTGCAGGGCGTCGACCACGTCGGTGCCGGACCCGTCGTGCGCCCACATGCGCAAGGCGTCGACGGGGGCGCCCGCCGCGATGGCCTCGGCCGCTTCGGAGAGGGTCGCGTAGGTGATGCCGGTGCCGTCGCCGTCGTCCGGGCCCAGGTCGGCCCAGCGCAGGGGGGCCTCGGCCGCCGGCAGCTCGGCGGCGCCCCACTCGGTGCGGTACAGCGGCAGGGCCGCCCGGCCGGCGGCGGTGAACCGGTCGTACGGCACGTCCTGGAAGACCAGCCGGCCGACCGTGAGGACCGGCTCGCCGGCGGCGTCGGTGAGCCGGACGGCCAGGGTGCGCCCGTCGACGGCCTGCCACTGGACACGGACGACCGTGGCACCGCTCGCGTGCAGCCGCACATCGTGCCATTCGGCGGGGACGAGAACGGAGCCAGGACGGGCCGGGGCGACGGCGTCGGCCTCCTCCGCCGCACGGAGGGCCGCCTCCAGCAGCTCCGGGTGCAGTCCGTAGCGGACGGCGTCGGGCAGCAGCTCGTCGGCGAGCGCCACCTCCGTACCGCTGCCGTCGCCGACGGGACGCACCGGCTGGGCGGCGGCGACGGCCAGGCCGCCGTCCGCGCAGGTGATCCAGTGAGCGCCCTCGTCGGCCGGCCGGGCGTACAGGGTGAAGGCCCGCAGACCCGAGTCGTCGGGGCCGGCGACGGCAAGCTGGATCTCCGTCGAGGTCAGCGCCGAGAGCACGAGCGGGGTGTGCACGGTGAGGGTGTCGAGCGTGCCGAGGCCCACCTCGTCACCGGCGCGCACGACGAGGTCCACGAGTGCGGCGGTGGGCAGAACGGGGGTGTCCAGGACGGCGTACGCCTCCAGCCACGGATGCGTCTCGACCGAGACCCGGCCGCTGAACAACACCCCTTCGCCCCCGGCCGGTTCGACCTTCGCGGTGAGGAGGGGATGGCCGAGCGAGCTCCCTCCGCGCGCCTCGTCGCCCGGGGCGGCGTCCTTGCGCTCCATCCAGTGGCGTTCGCGTTGGAAGGCGTAGGTGGGCAGGGGCGTCGGGGTGGTGGTCCGGGGGCCGAGGCAGGCGGACCAGTCGACCGGTACGCCCGCGGTGAACGCCTGGGCGACGCCGGTGATCAGGGCGTGGGTCTCGTCGTGGTCGCGGCGGAGGAGGGGCAGGGCGGTGGTGTCTTCGAGGGTGTCGCGGGTGAGGGCGGTGAGGACGGCGTCGGGGCCGATCTCGACGAAGACGCCCGCTCCCGCTTCCCGCAGGGTGGTGAGGGCGTGGGTGAAGCGGACGGTGCCGCGGATCTGGTCGGTCCAGTAGCGGGGGGTGGTGAGTTCGTCGGTGGTGGCGAGGCGTCCGGTGAGGGTGGAGACGAGGGGGATGCGGGGTTTGTCGTAGGTGAGGGTGGCGGCGACCTGACGGAATTCGTCGAGGATGTCGTCCATGTGGGGCGAGTGGAAGGCGTGGGA
>NZ_JBFBCB010000114.1:0-5199 GCF_040682975.1 Streptomyces sp. NPDC051051 | reverse complement strand
CGGCGCCACCTTGGAAGGGTCAGCGATCTCCGGAACGTCCACCGTCCCAGCGGCCTGCACGGTCGTCGTCATCATGTGCCCCTCCCAATCGATCAACCAAGACACCACCGGTCCGTCGTCGCCGGCTCGTCCTCCCCGCAAACACCCGCCTACCCCCGACCCCCACAACCATTCCCCGAACTTTCGGCACCGGGACGTCCGGGCCGGGCCGGCTGACGAGATGCAGGTCGTTCCGCTCGGCTGCGGGGAAAGCGCGGGCGTGGACAAACCGTTCACGGTCGTCACGCGTGACGACGGCAGGAAGCCCTTGCGGGCCGCATCGGCACGCTCGCGCCGCAGTACGGTCACCGGCTTGCCGAACAGGCGAGGGCTCCGCCCGGTGAACGAGGTTGTCCAGGAGACGGGTCCGGAGCCGTGATCACACCAGACACCGCGAGATCGTTCCTCGACCGGCGCTCCTCACCGGCCCCGGTGACCTGAGTCAGTCGAAGAGGGCAACGAGTCCGTTGACCCAGATCGCGAGGAACACGAGGACCGCCACCAGGCAGCCGACACCCGCCAGCACACCGCCGGCCGTCCACGGCTCGGAGGGCGCCTCGTACTCCCCTTCCAGGTCGTCCCGGTAGGAGGCGGGGTCGTCCCAGGCGACGGGGTGCCCCAGCTCCTCGGCGCAGGCGGTCCGCACCGCGATCAGCTGCCCCTTCGCGAAGGCGGTGGCGGCCTCCGCCTCGGGGCCGCGCCAGGCGAGGGCCTTCATCCGCCACCCGGGAGACCCGTACCGCGCCTCGAAGGCGGCGGTCTCGTCGGCGTTCCGGTCCTCTTCGAGGTACATCCAGCGTCCAGCCTCGGCGGCGTCGCCGTAGAGCCGGTACACCTCGGCCAGACGGCGGCGGAGCGTCAGGTCGTGCGGGAAGGACGAGACGAGACCGCGCAGGCGCTGACGCGCGACGGGGACCCGGCCGGCGGCCAGGTCCGCATCGACTCGGGCAAGGGTCTCCTTCAGGGGCATGAACGCATGATCGGGGGCCGCACCGGCCTACGTCGACCTGGTTTTGCCGCTCAGCCGCCGGACGACGGAGAAACCAGCAGGCCGGCAGGCATTCTGTAGATCATTTACTGGACGGTCTCCAGCATCGCTGGTCATGGCTACAGTGATCGTGACCATCGGGCTGGCGTTCATCGGCTACCTGGCGACCTATCTGAACGGGCTGCGTCTGGCACAGAGACAGGCCCGCCTCACGCGCGTCGACCAGCAGCTGAGTGACTTCTACGGGCCGCTGTTCGCGCTGATGGAAGCCAACAGCCGTACCTACGACACCTGGTCGGAGAAGTACGCCCGCCCCGACGGCCGCGACCCCTTCCGCCACGACGCTCCTCCCACCGAGCGGGAACTCGCGGAGTGGCGCACCTGGGCCACGACCGTCTTCATCCCCAACATCCAGGCCATGCGAGACGTCGTGGTCACCAAGGCCGACCTCCTCATCGAGGAGGAGATGCCCCAGGCCCTCCTCCAGCTTTGCGCCCACGTCTCGGGCTACGAGATCACGGCTGCACGCTGGGCCCGAGGCAACTACGAAGAGCACCTGTCCGTCATACCCTTCCCGGACCGGGCGCTCAGGGAGTACATCCGCGACAGGTTCACCCAGCTCAAGAGGGAGCAGGCCCGACTGCTCGGACACAGCCGAGCTGCCGGCGCGAACCGGTGGACGAGCTTCGTCGGCCGATGAGACGGAGCCAACCGGCACAGCCGGCTCATCGCAGGCCGTCCTCGCACCGTTGAAGACATCCCACGAGAGCGTCCGTCTGTTTTCCCGGAACAGCGTGCCCACCCCGCACCGGCCATGCGCTCGGAGCCCCGGACTCCTCGCCGGCCGGTGCGGACCACGCGTGCGGTCCGGTGCCGGCCTGCCCGGTGGCCGGCACCGGGCCGGCACCGGGGACACGCCGTCTTCCGCGGCACGCCCGCGGACCGGGCAGCCACTCGGTGGCGGCACCTCGTCGTGCCGGGCCCGCGGTGCGCCGGGGCCCGGCACGGCTGTCGGGGTCCGCGCCGTGGGGACGGCACGCCGTCGTCCGCCCGGGACCGCTCCGTCCCCGCACAGCCGAAGAACTGCCGCCGCTCGACGGACCGCCGGGTCGTCGTCGACGCCGGCACCCGGCGGGCGGTCGTCGTCGACCGGCCCGTGACGGGGCAGCAGGAGGGGGGCACGGAACTGCCGTGCGGACCGGCGACGTTGCCGGGATTTCGATGACAGCGGCTTCACCCCCGTGCGTGCGCGGGGGGGGCACGGCATGTGGGCGCTCGGGCTCGTCCGGGAGCCGTCGGACGCGGGCGCGCCCGTCAGTGGGCGTCGGCAGCCGCTTCCGGGTGGCGTGCCTCACTGGACGGGCAGGCAGCCCTCGTCCGAACAGGCGAGTTCGTCGTCGGAAAGCTTGTCGAGCAGCACCGTGGTGGCGAAGCGTCGGTCCGAGGACCAGTCGGCGTGGCGCAGGAGCTCGGGGTCGGCGCCCGCGATGACGGTGAGGGGGATGCGGACGGGGAGCCGGGCGATGAGACCGACGAGCTCTCGGGTCGCCGTGTCCTCCAGGTGCAGGTTGTCGATGATCAGGACGATCGGGCCGTCATGGGCGACGGCTTCCAGGAAGTACCGCCACACGTCCCGCCACTCCTCGGCGCCCAGCCGCTCGGGCGAGCGGTTCGACGTCTCGAGGACCGAAGTGCAGCGGGCGACCAGCCAGTTGATGCAGCTCTTTCCGGCGTCCAGGCGCTGGACGGCGGCGCTGACCTTCCGGCGGACCGCCCAGGGCGGGTCGGACTTCGACAGTCCCGAGAACCTGGAGATGATCCTCCGGTGCAGGCCGAAGGGGCCCGCCTCGGCGGCGTCCTGGCCGTTCCAGCTCAGCACCTGGGCCCCGTCGAGCGCCGAGCCGGCGAAGTCCCCCAGCTTGTCGAGCATCCGGCGGCGGGGGCTTTCCTCGGTGCTCAGCACGGTGATCAGGTGCGGCTGGGACCAGCGGTTGCTGTGGGTCATCACCCCCTGCAGCAGGTCGAGTTCGCGGTGGTGGGCGTCGTCGGCAGGTCCGGGGTCGATGGGTCCGAGCAGCTTCCAGCGGACGGGCGTGCCCGGGATCTCCTCGTACGCGAAGTGCTCCTTGGTCTCCTCCCGCGTGCGGTCGCAGACGTGGGTACCGTCCGAGGTCGCCAGGGCCAGCAGCGCCTCGCATTCCTTCACCGTGGCGCCGTAGACCCTGGGCGGCCGGCTGCCGCCGAGGGACTGGCTCACCAGCACGGCGCCCGTCGCGACGGCCGTGCGCAGCTCCGTGCGGGCGGTCACGGGGGCACCCGCCCGTGAGGCGGACGCGGTCAGGGCCGTGCGCAGCGCGTTCGCGGCGCGGGCCGCGCGCAGCGGGTACTCGGTGTCGTCCGGGTCCGCCGGGAACAGGGCGAGGGTGAGCGCGTGCAGCGAGAAGACGACCGTGCCGCCGCAGCGTTCGATCTCCTGGTGGATCAGGGTGCCCACCCCGTCCATCACGGCGTCGAGTTCACCGGCCTCGGTCGAGGCGGGGTCGGGTTCGGCCCGTACCAGCAGGAGGCTGGCCTCGCTGCGTACCGCGGAAGCGATGGTGGGTGTGCCGGTGTTCGCCGTCGCTGTCGCCGTCGCCGTCGACAGGTCCCGGGCGGGGGCGTGGTGCGTCGTCGTGCCGTTCTTCGGCGCCGAACCGTTCGCGGGGGACAGCACCTTGGGGGGCGACGCCGCGACGGGGGCGGAGAGGACGGCCCTCAGGGCCGGACGGTCGGGACTGGGGCCCGAACCCTGGACGGGCGGCCGGGACGGGGCCGGGAGCTTGCCGTCGGTCAGGGATCTGGCGCTGTGCGGCTGGAGCGGGGCCTCCGCGAGCGTCAGGGCCGGGACGGGGGCGGGCCGGACGCCCGCCGGGTCGGGGTGGTGCGGGCGGGGGGCCGGGTCCTGGAAGGAGGGCCGGGGCGAGGCGGGGGCCGGGCTGTCGGGGACGGCTCGCGGGCCGAGCGGCCGGGGCGCAGTCTCCATCGCGCTGGGCAGCAGGGCCGCCGTGCCCTGCACGGAGTACGGGCCGCCGGGGGCCGGCGCGGGCTGGAGGGCGAGGTCGTGGGTGAGGATCGCCTGCTGGAGCTGCTGGAGTTCCCGGCTGGGTTCGAGACCGAGCTCCTCGACCAGCTGGGCCCGCAGCCGGCTGAAGACCCCCAGCGCGTCCGACTGGCGCCCGCAGCGGTACAGGGCACGCATGAGCTGGCCGCAGGCGCGCTCGCGCAGCGGCTCGTTCTCCACCAGCGACTCCAGCTCGCCGAGCACCGCGTAGTGGCGTCCGCAGGCGAGCTGGGCTTCGAAGACGTCCTCCAGGACGTCCAGCCGCATGTTCTGGAGCGTGGTCAACTCCGGCCACAGCAGGCCGACTTCGGTCAGGTCCGCGAGGGCAGGACCGCGCCACAGCTCCAGGGCGTCGCTGAGCAGCGTGGCCGCCGCGTCGGGTTCCCCCGCCTCCAGCCGGGTTCGGCCCTCGCGCACCCACCGGTGGAAGAGGTGCAGATCGACGCGTTCGAGGGCGACGTCCAGGGAGTAGCCGGGAGGCTGGGTGCGCAGCGCCACGGGCGCTTCCGCGGTCGGGCCGGTGACGAGTTTGCGGCGCAGGCTCCAGATCGAGTTCTGCAGGATCTTGCGGGCGGTCATCGGAGCTTCTTCGACGCTCCACAGCGCCTTCAGCAGTTTACTGATGGGTACCGTCTGGTTGGGGTGGAGGAGGAGATATCCGAGCGTCGCCCGCTGTTTGCTGCCCCCCAGCGAGATGGGCTGCCCACCGGATATGACCTCTAACGGACCTAACATCCTGAACCACATAGTCCCTCAGCATGGTTGGCGTGCGGCGCAGGGCTCACCCCCCTTTACGCCGGGAACACTGCCAATGCTACTAAGAGTACGAGCCAATACCACAGCAATCTGTGGTCGATCCCTCACGAGTCGGTGGTTCTCGCGGCGGTGACGGCGCCGGCCCGTCCGCCGCGGGGGGCACGTCGATCGTCCACGGACCGAACTCCTGGTGAACCCCTTTCCGGCCGGCCTCCACGGGCGCCGGGCGGGGGGCCCCCCGCGCCCCCCCCCCGCCCGGGGGGGGCGGCGCCGGGCCGGGCCCCCCCCCGGCCCCCCCCGGCGCGTGCGCAAAGGA
>NZ_JBFBCB010000113.1:0-5209 GCF_040682975.1 Streptomyces sp. NPDC051051 | reverse complement strand
GTTCGGCGGCGTCCTACTCTCCCACAGGGTCCCCCCTGCAGTACCATCGGCGCTGTGAGGCTTAGCTTCCGGGTTCGGAATGTGACCGGGCGTTTCCCTCACGCTATAACCACCGAAACACTATGAAACTGAACCTGCCGCACCACGCCCTGTGACAGACGTGGGGCCGTTCGTGGTTTCAGAACCAACACAGTGGACGCGAGCAACTGAGGACAAGCCCTCGGCCTATTAGTACCAGTCAGCTTCACCCATTACTGGGCTTCCACATCTGGCCTATCAACCCAGTCGTCTACTGGGAGCCTTACCCCATCAAGTGGGTGGGAGTCCTCATCTCGAAGCAGGCTTCCCGCTTAGATGCTTTCAGCGGTTATCCCTCCCGAACGTAGCCAACCAGCCATGCCCTTGGCAGGACAACTGGCACACCAGAGGTTCGTCCGTCCCGGTCCTCTCGTACTAGGGACAGCCCTTCTCAAGACTCCTGCGCGCGCAGCGGATAGGGACCGAACTGTCTCACGACGTTCTAAACCCAGCTCGCGTACCGCTTTAATGGGCGAACAGCCCAACCCTTGGGACCGACTCCAGCCCCAGGATGCGACGAGCCGACATCGAGGTGCCAAACCATCCCGTCGATATGGACTCTTGGGGAAGATCAGCCTGTTATCCCCGGGGTACCTTTTATCCGTTGAGCGACGGCGCTTCCACAAGCCACCGCCGGATCACTAGTCCCGACTTTCGTCCCTGCTCGACCCGTCGGTCTCACAGTCAAGCTCCCTTGTGCACTTACACTCAACACCTGATTGCCAACCAGGCTGAGGGAACCTTTGGGCGCCTCCGTTACTCTTTAGGAGGCAACCGCCCCAGTTAAACTACCCATCAGACACTGTCCCTGATCCGGATCACGGACCCAGGTTAGACATCCAGCACGACCAGAGTGGTATTTCAACGGCGACTCCACCTGAACTGGCGTCCAAGCTTCACAGTCTCCCACCTATCCTACACAAGCCGAACCGAACACCAATATCAAACTGTAGTAAAGGTCCCGGGGTCTTTCCGTCCTGCTGCGCGAAACGAGCATCTTTACTCGTAGTGCAATTTCACCGGGCCTATGGTTGAGACAGTCGAGAAGTCGTTACGCCATTCGTGCAGGTCGGAACTTACCCGACAAGGAATTTCGCTACCTTAGGATGGTTATAGTTACCACCGCCGTTTACTGGCGCTTAAGTTCTCAGCTTCGCACGCCCGAAAGCGCACTAACCGGTCCCCTTAACGTTCCAGCACCGGGCAGGCGTCAGTCCGTATACATCGCCTTACGGCTTCGCACGGACCTGTGTTTTTAGTAAACAGTCGCTTCTCGCTGGTCTCTGCGGCCACCCCCAGCTCGAGCAGCACGTGCTCTCACCGGTGATGGCCCCCCTTCTCCCGAAGTTACGGGGGCATTTTGCCGAGTTCCTTAACCATAGTTCACCCGAACGCCTCGGTATTCTCTACCTGACCACCTGAGTCGGTTTAGGGTACGGGCCGCCATGAAACTCGCTAGAGGCTTTTCTCGACAGCATAGGATCATCCACTTCACCACAATCGGCTCGGCATCAGGTCTCAGACTATGTGAACGGCGGATTTGCCTACCGTTCGTCCTACACCCTTACCCCGGGACAACCACCGCCCGGGCTGGACTACCTTCCTGCGTCACCCCATCACTCACCTACTGCAAGTCTGGTCCGTCGGCTCCACCACTTTCCTTTCCCCGAAGGGTCCGGAACGGCTTCACGGACTTAGCATCGCCTGGTTCGATGTTTGACGCTTCACAGCGGGTACCGGAATATCAACCGGTTATCCATCGACTACGCCTGTCGGCCTCGCCTTAGGTCCCGACTTACCCTGGGCAGATCAGCTTGACCCAGGAACCCTTAGTCAATCGGCGCAAACGTTTCTCACGTTTGTATCGCTACTCATGCCTGCATTCTCACTCGTGAACCGTCCACAACTCGCTTCCGCGGCTGCTTCACCCGGCACACGACGCTCCCCTACCCATCCATACGGGCGTTGGCCCTGTTGTATGAATGACACGACTTCGGCGGTACGCTTGAGCCCCGCTACATTGTCGGCGCGGAATCACTAGACCAGTGAGCTATTACGCACTCTTTCAAGGGTGGCTGCTTCTAAGCCAACCTCCTGGTTGTCTGTGCGACTCCACATCCTTTCCCACTTAGCGTACGCTTAGGGGCCTTAGTCGATGCTCTGGGCTGTTTCCCTCTCGACCATGGAGCTTATCCCCCACAGTCTCACTGCCGCGCTCTCACTTACCGGCATTCGGAGTTTGGCTAAGGTCAGTAACCCGGTAGGGCCCATCGCCTATCCAGTGCTCTACCTCCGGCAAGAAACACACGACGCTGCACCTAAATGCATTTCGGGGAGAACCAGCTATCACGGAGTTTGATTGGCCTTTCACCCCTAACCACAGGTCATCCCCCAGGTTTTCAACCCTGGTGGGTTCGGTCCTCCACGAAGTCTTACCTCCGCTTCAACCTGCCCATGGCTAGATCACTCCGCTTCGGGTCTTGAGCGTGCTACTGAAACGCCCTGTTCGGACTCGCTTTCGCTACGGCTACCCCACCCGGGTTAACCTCGCAACACACCGCAAACTCGCAGGCTCATTCTTCAAAAGGCACGCAGTCACGACGCATCGAGTAAACTCGATGCGCGACGCTCCCACGGCTTGTAGGCACACGGTTTCAGGTACTATTTCACTCCGCTCCCGCGGTACTTTTCACCATTCCCTCACGGTACTATCCGCTATCGGTCACCAGGGAATATTTAGGCTTAGCGGGTGGTCCCGCCAGATTCACACGGGATTTCTCGGGCCCCGTGCTACTTGGGTGTCTCTCCAACGAGCCGCTGACGTTTCGACTACGGGGGTCTTACCCTCTACGCCGGACCTTTCGCATGTCCTTCGTCTACGCCAACGGTTTCTGACTCGTCCTGTCGCCGGCAGACGACAGAAGAGAGATCCCACAACCCCGCACACGCAACCCCTGCCGGGTCTCACACGTATACGGTTTGGCCTCATCCGGTTTCG
Source organism: Streptomyces sp. NPDC051051 (assembly GCF_040682975.1). Classification (NCBI taxonomy): domain Bacteria; kingdom Bacillati; phylum Actinomycetota; class Actinomycetes; order Kitasatosporales; family Streptomycetaceae; genus Streptomyces; species Streptomyces sp. NPDC051051. Next base: position 2,133 of record NZ_JBFBCB010000113.1, on the reverse strand, counting down.
CTCGCCACTACTCCCGGAATCACGGTTGTTTTCTCTTCCTGCGGGTACTGAGATGTTTCACTTCCCCGCGTTCCCTCCACATACCCTATGTGTTCAGGTATGGGTGACAGCCCATGACGACTGCCGGGTTTCCCCATTCGGAAACCCCCGGATCAAAGCCTGGTTGACGACTCCCCGGGGACTATCGTGGCCTCCCACGTCCTTCATCGGTTCCTGGTGCCAAGGCATCCACCGTGCGCCCTTAAAAACTTGGCCACAGATGCTCGCGTCCACTGTGCAGTTCTCAAACAACGACCAGCCACCCATCACCCCCCACCCACACGGGTCGGAGTGCACTGGGGCCGGCAGCCGAAGGACGAGCAACGCTCGCACCCTCAGACACCCAACAGCGTGCCCGGCCCCCCGCCGCTTCCCTCATTCGTTCCACGCCCCGAAGAGCAGTACTGGAAGGAGAAGACAGTCAAGAAGACCGAATAATCAACGTTCCACCCATGAGCAACCAGCATCAGACGTTCGCTGATGAACTGGCCTCTGACCTCACCCCGAAGGGATCGGTGAGAAGTGCTCCTTAGAAAGGAGGTGATCCAGCCGCACCTTCCGGTACGGCTACCTTGTTACGACTTCGTCCCAATCGCCAGTCCCACCTTCGACAGCTCCCTCCCACAAGGGGTTGGGCCACCGGCTTCGGGTGTTACCGACTTTCGTGACGTGACGGGCGGTGTGTACAAGGCCCGGGAACGTATTCACCGCAGCAATGCTGATCTGCGATTACTAGCAACTCCGACTTCATGGGGTCGAGTTGCAGACCCCAATCCGAACTGAGACCGGCTTTTTGAGATTCGCTCCACCTCACGGTATCGCAGCTCTTTGTACCGGCCATTGTAGCACGTGTGCAGCCCAAGACATAAGGGGCATGATGACTTGACGTCGTCCCCACCTTCCTCCGAGTTGACCCCGGCGGTCTCCTGTGAGTCCCCATCACCCCGAAGGGCATGCTGGCAACACAGAACAAGGGTTGCGCTCGTTGCGGGACTTAACCCAACATCTCACGACACGAGCTGACGACAGCCATGCACCACCTGTACACCGACCACAAGGGGGACCCTGTCTCCAGGGTTTTCCGGTGTATGTCAAGCCTTGGTAAGGTTCTTCGCGTTGCGTCGAATTAAGCCACATGCTCCGCTGCTTGTGCGGGCCCCCGTCAATTCCTTTGAGTTTTAGCCTTGCGGCCGTACTCCCCAGGCGGGGAACTTAATGCGTTAGCTGCGGCACCGACGACGTGGAATGTCGCCAACACCTAGTTCCCACCGTTTACGGCGTGGACTACCAGGGTATCTAATCCTGTTCGCTCCCCACGCTTTCGCTCCTCAGCGTCAGTAATGGCCCAGAGATCCGCCTTCGCCACCGGTGTTCCTCCTGATATCTGCGCATTTCACCGCTACACCAGGAATTCCGATCTCCCCTACCACACTCTAGCTAGCCCGTATCGAATGCAGACCCGGGGTTAAGCCCCGGGCTTTCACACCCGACGTGACAAGCCGCCTACGAGCTCTTTACGCCCAATAATTCCGGACAACGCTTGCGCCCTACGTATTACCGCGGCTGCTGGCACGTAGTTAGCCGGCGCTTCTTCTGCAGGTACCGTCACTTTCGCTTCTTCCCTGCTGAAAGAGGTTTACAACCCGAAGGCCGTCATCCCTCACGCGGCGTCGCTGCATCAGGCTTTCGCCCATTGTGCAATATTCCCCACTGCTGCCTCCCGTAGGAGTCTGGGCCGTGTCTCAGTCCCAGTGTGGCCGGTCGCCCTCTCAGGCCGGCTACCCGTCGTCGCCTTGGTGAGCCATTACCTCACCAACAAGCTGATAGGCCGCGGGCTCATCCTTCACCGCCGGAGCTTTTAACCCCCACCCATGAGAGAGGGAGTGTTATCCGGTATTAGACCCCGTTTCCAGGGCTTGTCCCAGAGTGAAGGGCAGATTGCCCACGTGTTACTCACCCGTTCGCCACTAATCCCCACCGAAGTGGTTCATCGTTCGACTTGCATGTGTTAAGCACGCCGCCAGCGTTCGTCCTGAGCCAGGATCAAACTCTCCGTGAATGTTTACCGGTAATCCGGTGCACACATCACGAGAG
>NZ_JBFBCB010000112.1:0-5487 GCF_040682975.1 Streptomyces sp. NPDC051051 | reverse complement strand
AAGACGGTCATGTTGCGGCCGATCTCACCCAGACCGCCCAGGGCGATGACTCGCAGCCCTCCTTCGGGCAGGGGAGGGGCGGCTTTCAGTTCGGGATGCGGATGACTCATGTTCTGACGTTACCGGAGAGTCTGCCGAGGTGATCCACTGAGCCGTTCTCCACCTCGTGCCGGTGGGTGGTGAAGGACGAGGACGGCCTTCTCGATGTCGGTGATGCGGTCGGTGCCGCAGCGGAGTTTCGGCAGCAGGCGCCAGCTTTTCAAGGTGGCCATGGCCTGCTCGCCGACGCAGCGGATCTTGGTGTGGGTGGTGTGGTGCCGTCGTTTCCACCGCTTGAGCCGACGGTCCCGGACCGGGACACGGAGGGAGCGGCCGACGTCCTGGTACGCCTTGTCCGCCCAGCACGTGGGGCTCGCCTCCGTGAGGGTGTCGATGATCCCGGGTCGCGGGCCGCGGTCAGGTCGTGCGTGGGGCAGGGCAGCGTGGGGGAGTCCCACAGCAGTCGCTCGAAGGGGTCCATGAGGACCTGGACGCTCATCCCGTGCCGTTTGCGTTTCCCGGAGTGGTACGGGGTCTCCGCGGCGATCCGGCCGATCGGCATTCCCCGATCGCCGGCTCGTGATCGATCTGCGGGGCATGGACGATGCTCGCTCACACCAGCCGGCCAGTCCCCTGGTGTCGCCCTGCAGGCCGCGGGCGCCCTGACGACGCCCGGATGCTTTCGTTCGATGTCTTTCCCTGGGGGCGGTGGCCGATCCTGCCTGCCTGAATCGGGCACGTGAACGGCTTGCCGAACTGGACCTCCGTGACGCTCCTGACCCTCGGGGCGGAGTGGCCAGGCGGCGCCCGGCCGGCGGGGCGCGACCGGTTCCGGCGCTCTGCCGGGAGCGTGGAGACGCGCCTTCGGGCGAGGCGCCAACAGGCATGGAGGGAGATCGCGACCGCGTCCGAAGAAAGGCGCTCAAGTGGTGAACCGGAGCACCCTTCCCCACGTTGCGCTGATTGGACGTGCGTGCGTCCCTGCGATGCCGCCGTGTGCTGTGGCCCTCGGCGGCACCACACCACCATGGAAGGAACAACTCACCAGTGAAGAGCTTCATCACACGCCTCGCGGTAGTCGTGGCGGCCGGAGCCGTAGCCGTTGTGCTGCCTGCTTCGTCGGCGTCCGCTATCAACCGCGTCGGTTGCACTGAATCGGGTTACCTGACGTTTCACAACGCAGGCGGCTCCCTCTGCTTCGCCAACGCGGGCGTGGAAAGCGTGGCGATCTACGGCGTGGACCGGATCTGGACCGGTAACAACAAGGTCACGTTGGAGTACGTGCCGAAGCTGGGCGCGCCGGTGACCAGCGAGACCGTTGAGAAGTGGAGTTTTGGGAAGATCACCGGCGAGCCCATCCACAAGATCACGAAGATCAGGATCTGGTAGCACCCGTCGCCGCGAATGAGGTGACAGCGGGTCCTCGTCAGCGATGGCGCAGGCACTCGGTTCTGGAATCCACCGTGTCGCGGAGATGGGGGCGCGGCCGGGTGCAGCTGTAGTTGTCCACACGGCTGTATGACGTCGCTGCGATGGGTTCATTGAGCCTCTTCAGCGTTGCCTCTCCAGGGTGAGGACCGCGGCGGCGATGTCCGTCATGCGGTTCGGGCTGCAGCGGCTCCGGCGGAAGATCCGCCAGGGTTTCAGGCGGGCGACGCCTCGTTCGACAGGAGCGCGGGCCTGGGCGAGTGCCCGGTTCAGCGTCCGTTCGGTCGGCGTGAGTTCGCCGTTGGGCGGGCGGCGGATGGCGGTGGTGACCCAGGAGCCGGCGCCGATGTAGGCGCGGTCGGCGACGACCGGGACGCCCTGGAGTTCGCAGATTCGGATGATGCGGTGGGTGCGTGCGGCGGTCAGATCGTGAGCGCGGCCCGGCAAGGCCGGTGAGATCCACAGAAGTTGGCCTTGGGGATCGGTGACGACCTGCACGTTCACGCCGTGGCGCCGGTGCTTGTGGGAGTAGTCGGTGCGTCCGTCGCCCAGGCGGTCGCACTCGCTGAGGGGGCCGTCCTGGAGCACGTGGTCCGGGTCGTGCTCGCGCAGGGGCGTGCGCAGGCCCGGCGCCCGGTCGGCGAGGAACCGCACGACGGCGGTGGTGCAGGCGTGGGCGGTGCCTACGGATATGCCGAACCCGGCGGCGATCTGCGCGAGGGTGTCGTGCTTGCGCAGGGAGGCGAGAGCGACGAGGGCGCGCTGGTGCGGCGGGAGCTTGCAGCGGCGGTCACCCTCACGGGCGACGATGAGCATCGTGACCCACTCGACCAGCGCATGAGACAGGTCGAGTGCGGCAGGACAGGGAACCAACCGGGCTCCTGGGCCGGCAGGTTGAGACGTCGAACACCTCAAACGGCACGGGAGCCCTGTCCGCTGCGGACACCGAGGTCGTCACCCGATCGGTGGCCACGCTGAAAAAGCTCCTTACCTTCTTGGCGGGCCCCTGGCCAGGCTCATCCGGCAGGCCATGCAGGCGAAGGCTCAGAGGGGGAGCACCGGTCGGGTGGAGAAGTCCTCGTACATGTCTTCTCCGTCCGGTCCGTACACGAACTCGACCATGGAGGGGTTGCGGTTGGCGGTGGCCAGGGGGAGCCAGGCCAGCATGTGGCCGTAGCCGCCGCACACCGACTCGCCTCCGTCGCCGCCGTGGACCGAAGTGATATCGCTCGTCAGCTCCGTGCGGTAGGTGTCGTAGGCGATATGCAGGCCGAAGGCGTTCAGATGGTTCTGCGGGCCGGTGCGATCCCCATAGGGGATGCGGTCGAGGGGACAGTCGTTTCCCCACCGGAACAGAGTGTCTGCCCCAGCTCCGCAAGCGTGTTCCCACTCGTCGGAGCTCGGCATCCGCAGGCCACGGGCTGAGAGGGCAGCCAACATGTCGGCAGGAGGTTCCGTCAGGTTCTCGTCTTCCACGGCCATGAGGACGGTGGCCAGGTGAGCGCTCCGGCGAGCGCTGAGTACCTGCGCCAGATGGGCCCGCAGATCCGGTCCGCAGCCGAAGCCCTGCTCCAGGCTCTCGGCGTAGTCGGCGGCCTGCTCCGGGGTCGGCTGCCAGTTGTCGAGATCAAAGCCCAGGGACACCGGGCCTCCGGGTATCAGAGCGAATTCCTGCCCGTTCCACTCGATTCGGGCGCGGTGCAGCGGGGCACCGAGGTGCTCCGTGGTCTCGACGAGTGTCACCCGGCCGCCCACATGGTCGGCGGCTTGCTGGGCGGTCCGGCGGGCGGTGAGCTGGTCGAAGGACCGCCATTGGTGGAGAGTGAGATCAGCGAGTGACATGGGCGGCAGTGTGGCACGTGGGGCTGACACAGCACCGCGACGGCCGACAACGGACAGCGCGGGACAGCGAGATCCGTTCTCGCATACACAGCCACCCGGATACGCAGCACACGTCCTTTACAGCTCTGTGAGCACGCTACCGAACTTGATGGGGTGATGTCGGGTTCGGTTGACGTGCTGCCTCCCACTCGCCCTGGTTTTTAGTTTTTCAGCGGCGGGTCGGTTCCAGGCGCTCGATGCGTTCGAGGTCGCCGGCGAGCAGGTCGCGGTGGCTGATGGTGAAGTCTCCGTTGGGCAAAGTCTGCCCGTGGCCGTAGTGCCGGCCCACGATGGCGGCGGGAAGGAAGCCGCGGAGGCGGTGGCGCATGTCTCCGGGGTACACGACGGGTGCGCCCCAGCCGGCGGGGGCCTGGTCGGTGGAGAACAGGACCCAGTGGTCCACGGGCACGGCGGCGTCGAGGTCCGGCGCCTTGCCGGTGTGGCTGTCCAGGGCCGGCACGGTCAGCCGGTCGGGGTCGAGGGGCAGGTACCACAACAGCAGTGGCTTGGCGCGCTGCGCGTCGGCGTTGTCGAAGCAGCACACGGCGATGGTGTGGCGGGGGAAGTGGCCTGCGTAGAAGCGCACAAGGTCCGGGTCGAGATCGGGGCGCCGGTGCGGCGGCACCTGCCGCAGTGCGGCAGGGACCGCGGTGGGGTCGTCTGCCAGGAGCACCGTGTAGACGTCGTGGTCGAAGACCTGGACGGGTTGCGGTTCCGCGCTCATCCACGCGATGCCGTCGGCTGCTGCGGCGGCGTGTTCCACGGCGGCGACCATGCGGTGCAGGACGTCGCCGGCGCGCCCGGCGGAGAGGAAGTTCCGGGGTGCGAGCTGCCTGGCGGGCAGGTGCAGCAGCATGGTGTTTGGACCGTTCGTCAGGTTGACGGCGGTGTTCTGGTACCCCAGGACGTGGATGAGACCGTGCACGGGGTGGTGCTGCCGCCCGCAGTACACGATCGTGCCAGAGAACGCGGCCTCACCCGTCGAGATGCACATGGCGGCAAGGTACCGCCCCTGTCCGACGGGCGCCGAGGGGAGTCGGCCGGCTGAGACCGCTACCGCCGATGGACGGCTCCGACGCGGAGTCTGGACACGAGGACTGAGTGGCCTGGGGGAGGCCCAGCTGGTCGAGCAGCGTGCTGAAGAGGTCTTCTGCGAAGGTCTCGTCCGAGTGAAGCAGCTCTTCGATCTTGCTTGTCTGTGGCGTAACGGAGATGCTCGCAGCTGTCCGGCCCACGCCACTGCGCCCTCAGCATCAGTAGGAATCTCCGCGTCGAGCTCCGCGCGCTCATGTCTGACGGCTTCGGGAACGCTGGCGTGTCAACCACAAGAGCTGATCTTCGAGGTCTTCGGGCTCCTCGCCCCGGCCGTGACTGCCACGTGTGCACGGTGGTCTTGAGAGGGCGTTAAGTCCGTTTCTGGTAGCGGCCACGTCCGGGCTGCTCGAGGAATCCCTGGCGAGCGAGTCGCCCCAGGCGGGAACGGGTGACGTTGATCGACGGCTCGTCGGTGGGCAGGCCGAGCTGTTCGTGCAGGTCGTGGACGCGGAACACCTTCTCGGGGTGCTCGTTGAAGGCAGTGACGATGCGCTGGTAGACGGTGCCGGTGCCGGTCTGCGCGGAGGTCGGTTCGTGGTCGGGCGGAGTGAGGCCGTCGATGACCTTTCGGGTTGCGGCGAGCTCGGCCAGGCGGGCCTCGGCCTCGGCGAGAGCGGTGGCGAGTCGCTCGATCTGCTCGCGCAGGTGGTCGGCTCGTGCGGTGGTCTCGTCGTGTTCGGTCCGCAGCAGCCGCAGGAGTTCGGCGACGTTCACGCGGCCAGCTCCACATCGTCGCGCCAGGCGGCGGTGGGGGTGGTGAGGCGGCGGAGCATGCCCGCGGTGGAGGCCCAATAGACGCGGGAGGCCGCGTTGTCGGGCCGGTGGTCATAGTCACGGGCGAGGCGGCGATGGAGCATGAGAGTGCCGTTGACCTGCTCGACCACCCACCGCTTCGGTTGCGGAACGAAGCCCCGTCCCTTGTCGTCTGAGTTGCGCCGGACCACCTCGACGGTGATGTCCTTCACCGCCCCGTGGATGACCACAGCGTCCTTGAAACCCTGGTCAACCAGGACCTTCTCCAGGCGCGTTCCGCATCGTTCGGCC
>NZ_JBFBCB010000111.1:0-6140 GCF_040682975.1 Streptomyces sp. NPDC051051 | reverse complement strand
CCGATACTGGTTGTATCGGGGCGATCCCGACAACGCGGCGAGCGTGCGTGCCAGGCGTCGCCGGGCAGACGGGACTTTCGAAACACGCCCTAGACGACAGCCGGCCCGTGGGCCCCGGGAACACCCGGGGCCCACAGTCCTTGCACCGAACGGGAGCGGCGGCTACGCCGGTCCGCGGGCGGCGACACCGCTGTCGGCCGCGTCGGCCAGAGCGATGCGGGCCGTGATCCGTTTGCCGACCGGCTCCTGGTGGACCGAGAGGTCCTCGGTCACCGCCTTGACGATCTCCAGGCCGTGCTGGCCGATCCTCGCCGGATCCGGGGCCCGCGCGGCGGGGACCGTGGGATCGCTGTCCCACACGGTCACCTCCACGCTGTCGGCGATGATCCGCAGTTCCATCAGGACGGGGCCTGGGGCGTACTTGCGGGCGTTGGTGACCAGCTCACTGACCACCAACTGGGTCAGGTCCGTCGCGCGGGCGGACACGGCGAGCCCATGGCCGTCGCGGGCCTGTTCGAGGAAGGTGGTGGCGTGGTGGCGGGCCTCGGCGATGCAGCCGTCGTCCCCGCCCAGGGCGAAGCCGGCACGCAACAGACGGTCGCCGGGCGCCCTGCAGTCGCCGTCCTCGGCCTCGGATCCCACCAGCATCGCCTCACTCCCCGTCCGCCCGAGCGCGGATGTCCCACCAGGTGACTACGTCTGCCCCGGATGCACCGTCCGGAACAGCCGATCGCGTGCACCCGGCCCGGGCGGTGAGGCAGAATCGTCCACGCATGGTCCTGACCCGGAGCAAGCGTAAACGCAGTCGAGGAGACAGTGACCGACATCCCGAAAGCAGACCGGCCGGACGGGCTCGTCATTGAGCAGAGCGTGGTCGACGGCGTACGCGTCGTGGTCGTGCGCGGCGAGATCGACCACGACGTCAAGCACGTGCTCAGCGAGGCCCTGCTGCCGCAGCGCGGGGCGGTGCCGCCGTCACGGGTCGTGGTGGACCTCAGCGGTGTCACCTTCATGGACTCCAGCGGCATCAACTCCCTCGTCGTCGCCCACCGGGCCGTCAGCGCCACCGCGGGGTGGCTGCGCATCGCCGGTGCGCAGGCGCCGGTCCTGCATGTCCTGCGCATCGTGGGGATCGACGAGATCATTTCCTGCCACGCCACCGTCGAGCAGGCTCTGGACAACCCCTGACCCGTCCGCCCCGGCACGCCGCCGACGAGTACGTCGGCGACGGTGACCGGGGCATCGCCGTGCTCGCCGCCGCCGTGCACCGGCTACGGCCGACGAGCGGGCACAGGCGCCACCCGAGTCCGGCGGGAGGATCCGATCCCCGGCGTCTCCTCCGCGGTGATCGCGGGGCGGGTGCTCACGCCCGGCGGCCGTCGCGCTCTCCTCGCGGACCGGTCCTGGCCGCGGGCGCAGGGGCGTGCCGTGGCGCAGGGAAAATCCCCTTCCGGGGCGGACAGCCCGGACAGGTCCGGCTTCAGTCGGCAGCGGGCAGGTCGGTCGACGGCCCGGCGGTGGCGCCGCCGTCCAGGACGAACTCGACGCCGGTCGAATAGGTGGCGTCGGTGGCGATGAAGAGCACCATGCGGGCGACTTCCCCGGGCTCACCGAACCGCGGGAGCGGCTGCGCGGCCGTGAAGGAGTCGTCGAAGTCGGCCGTCATCCCGGTGCGCACGGCCCCCGGATGGACCGAGCAGACACGGGTCCCGTCCGCGGCGAGTTCCAGCGCCGCGGTCTTGGTCGGGCCTCGCAGCCCCCACTTACTGGCCACGTACGCCCCGATCCCCGTGTACCCGGTCAGGCCGGCGATGGAGGAGATGTTCACGATCACCCCTCCCCCGGCCCGGCGCAGAGAGGGCGCCGTCGTCCGCATGCCCAGCCAGGCGCCCTGGAGGTTGACGTCGACGACCCTGCGGAAGGACTCGGGGGACTGCTCCTCGATGGTGCCCCACTCCAGGATCCCGGCGTTGTTGACCAGTGCCGACACGGGGCCCGCTTCCCGTTCGGTCCGCGTGACGACGGTCTGCCAGTCGTCCCCGTCACTCACGTCCAGGTGCGCGTAGCGGGAGGGAGGGCCGAGCTCTGCTGCCAGCTCCTCCCCCTCGGCGTCGGCGACGTCGGCCACGACCACAGCCGCGCCTTCGGCGGCGAACAGCCGAGCCGTCGCGGCACCGATCCCCGGGCTCCCCCGGTGACGATCGCCACCCGTGCGTCCAGCGCTCCCATCGTGGCCTCCCGAACCGATTCGGCGTCAGGGTCCCTCGGACACAGGCCGCCCGGGGACGCTCGACGTCCGGAGCGGGCCGACCCCCGGTCGGTTCTCCTCCACTCCAGTGTGACCAGTCGGCATTCCGGGCGCACACCGGGAACCCGTCACGGGCCCTGGTGCCGTCCGGCCCCGGCCGTCAGACCGACGCGCTCTCCGCCTCATGGATGGCCCAGGCCGCGTTGACGAGACCGATGTGGCTCAGAGCCTGCGGGAAGTTGCCGAGCAGCTCGCCGGTGGACGGTTCGACCTCCTCGGCGAGGAGGCCCACGTCGTTCAGGTGACCGGCCGCGCGCCGGAACACCTCGCGAGCCTCCTGCGGGTCGCCCGCCAGAGCGAGCACCTGGGCGAGCCAGAAGGTGCACAGCAGGAAGGAGCCTTCGTCTCCGGGCAGGCCGTCGTCCGCCGCGACATAGCGGTGGACCAGGCCGTCCGCGCCGGTCAGGCGGGTCCTGACCGCTTCGACGGTGGAGCGCATCCTGACGGTGTCGGCGGCTTCGAACCCGACGATCGGCATCATCAGCGCCGATGCGTCGAGCACGTCCGAGCCGAACGCCTGGGTGTACGCGCCCGCGGCCTCGCTCCAGCCCTGCGCCTCGATCGCTGCCCGGATCTCGTCCCTGGCCGCCCGCCAGACCGGTGTCCGCTCCTGCGCGTCCAGGTCCTCGGCGAGTCGCAGCCCCTGGTCCAGGGCGGCCCAGCACATGAGCTTGGAGTAGAGGAAGTGCTGCGGCGCACTGCGCACCTCCCAGATCCCCTGGTCCTTCTCACGCCACCGGTCGGCGGCCGCGTCCACGAGTCCGGCGAGGAAGGCCTTGGTGGGGTCGTCCAGTCCTCCGAGGAGGTGGCGCAACCTCCCGAAGGCCGACAACAGTTCACCGTAGACGTCGAGCTGGCGCTGGACCCACGCCCCGTTGCCCACGCGCACCGGTCGGCTCCCGCGCCATCCGGGCAGGTGGGGCAGTTCCCGTTCGGTCAGGTCCCGTTCACCGCGGATGCCGAACATGATCTGCAGGTCCTGATGACGGCCGGGGTCGGTCGCCGCGGCCTGTGCCATCCAGCGGAAGAAGCCTTCGGCCTCGTAGGGGCAGGCGGCCACCCACAGCGCGTCCAGGGTGAACGAGGCGTCGCGCACCCAGGCGTAGCGGTAGTCCCAGTTGCGCACTCCTCCGGTCTCCTCGGGCAGGGACGTGGTCGGCGCGGCGACGATGGCTCCGGTCGGCTGGAAGGTGAGCGCCTGCAGCACACGGCCACTGTGGTGGACCATCTCCGCGTACGGCCCCTCGTACGACTGGTGACCCCGCGACCACGCCCGCCATCCGGCCACCGCGTCCCGCAGATGGCTCAGGATCTCCTGCCGTGACCACATGGCCGGCGCCTCGCCGGCCGGCGCCTGCTGGAGGGCGAAGCAGGCCTGCTCACCGGCCTCCAGCACCGCGGTGCAGCGGGCCGCGTCCGTGACGTCGAGCGGGTAGGGACAGCACAGTCCGAGCGCGTCCGGGCCGCCGTGGCAGCGCAGGCCTCCCTCGACCCGCGTCAGCCGGGGACTGATCAGGCCGTACTCCGGCCGCGGGGCGAATTCCATGTCGAACTCGACGCGGCCCGTCGTGCACCGCGCCACCCTGAGGAGGAGGTGCGGCGCGTGACGGCCGAGGTCGTGCCCCCGCTCGCCGCGTCCGGGGGCGAGCGCGTCGGTCAGGGTCATCGTTCCCGTGGCGGTGCGGAACACGGTTTCGAGGACCATGGTGCGGTCCAGGTAGCGCCGGGTCACCGTGCTGGGGCCGGTCGGCCGGAGGGCCCAGTGGCCGGCGTCCGGCCCGAGGATCCGTGCCAGGACGGACCGGGAGTCGAAGTGCGGCAGGCAGAGCCAGTCGATCGAACCGTTCCGAGCGACGAGTGCCGCGGTGTGGCAGTCGGAGAGCAGGGCGTAGTCCGCGATGGGCCGGTCGTTCATCCCGGGGCACCTCCGCAGATCCGGCGGTCGCCGCGGGGTTCCGGGAGGAGACCCGCGCCCCCGCGGGTGCGGCATTCCGCTTCCGACCATCTTCGTACGCCCGGGATGCCCCCGCACATCACGGGACGTCGCCGGCGAAGCGTTCCCGGCGAAGCGTTCCCGGCGGAACCTTCCCACGAGGTCAGCCGCGCTACGTCTCCAGGAGCCGCAGCCAGGCCTCGCTGATCGTGGGGAATTCGACCAGCAGTAAATGGTCGGCCGTCTTCCCCGGGCCGTCCGAGCACAGGAAGCCCCCTGGACACGCGAAGCCGGCGCCACCGTCGCCGGGGCGCCGACTCGCACGTCCACCCGCACGTCCAGGGGACGTCTCACCGCTGCACGGCGGCCTTGAGCTTCCCGGCGATCTTCACGACGCGTTCCGCCTGGTGCCGGGCTGCGGCGCGGGTGGTGTCGTCCACCGGGTTCGTGCCCTGCCCGTCCACGTGCGACGTGCCGTACGGGTTGCCGTCGGCGAATTTGACCGGGTCGGTGAAACCGGGAGCGACGAGGATGCCCCCGAAGTGGTGCACCGAGGTGTAGAGCGCCTGCAGGGTCGTCTCCTGACCGGCGTGGGCGATGGCGGACGAGGTGAAGCCGCTGTAGACCTTGTCGGCCAGCTTGCCCTGGGCCCACAGGCCTCCGAGCGTGTCGATGAACTGCTTGAGCTGGGCGGACAGGTTGCCGAAGCGGGTCGCGGTGCCGAACAGCACGGCATCGGCCCACTCGATGTCCTCCGGGGAGGCCTCCGGTATGTCGGCGGTGGCGGCGTGGTGGGCGGCCCACGCCGGGTTCGACTCGATGGCCTCCCGGGGCGCGAGCTCCGGCGCCTTGACCAGGCGGACCTCCGCGCCGGCCTTGACGGCGGCGTCGCGCAGTTCCTTCGCGATCTCGGTGATGGTGCCGGTGGAGGAGTAGTAGACGATGGCGACGTTCACGGGGCTGGTCACGGTGGTGATCTCCGTTCGCGGTGGCGGGGTCTTGCGGTTCGGGCGGACCGGCTCGTCGTTACTAGCCGACCGGTCTACTTACAAGAAGGTAGACGACCGGTCCATCACGAGCAAGACGACGCGACGTCGCCCACGTCACAGAGCCGACACCGCACCCCGCACGTCGGCGTACGGCGAGCCGTGCGTCACACCACACCGCGAAGACGCGCGGGACCGTTGAATCCAATAGACCGGTCGTCTAGTTTTTAGACGACCGGTTGGTTAACAACCGCACTTCTCGCCCTCACACACTCCGGAAGGCCACCATGGACAACACCCGAGGACAGAAGGTCGCCGTCGTCACCGGTGCATCGCAGGGCATCGGCGCCGGGCTCGTCGACGCCTACCGCAAGCTGGGCTACGCCGTCGTCGCGACGTCGCGCGGCATCACCCCGTCGCAGGACCCCGAGATCCTCACCGTCCAGGGAGACATCTCCGACCGCGCCACCGCCGAGCGCGTCATCGCGGCAGGCCTGGAACGGTTCGGCCGCATCGACACCCTGGTGAACAACGCGGGCATCTTCCTCTCCAAGCCGTTCACCGACTTCACCGAGGACGACTACGACGCCGTGCTCGGAGTGAACGTCGCCGGGTTCTTCCGCATCACCCAGCTCGCGATCGCCCAGATGCTCACACAGGGCGGGGGGCACGTCGTACAGATCACGACCAGCCTCGTCGAGCACCCCAACTCCCAGGTTCCGTCGGTGCTCGCATCACTGTCCAAGGGAGGACTGCAGGCCGCCACCAAGGCCCTGGCCATCGAGTACGCCACTCGGGGCATCCGCTCCAACGCGGTCGCCCTCGGCACGATCAAGACCCCGATGCACCCCCAGGAACACCACACGGCACTTGCCGAACTGCACCCCGTGGGCCGCATGGGCGAGATCGGCGA
>NZ_JBFBCB010000110.1:0-7432 GCF_040682975.1 Streptomyces sp. NPDC051051 | reverse complement strand
ATCGGGGCGACCCTCCGCCTTGCGATCGCACGCACCAGACGCCGCCGGGCCTGCCCTTCGGGCAGACGACGCTACTTTCGAAACACGCCCTAGGGTCTTTCCTGGGGATCAGGCCGGACCCCGCGAGCCCGGCATGATCCCGACGAGAGGCCCTAACCCAGCGCGGACTTCACCGCGTCGGCCAGCCGCCCCGCGACGGACCGGGCCTGGTCGATGTCCGCCGCCTCCACCATGACCCGCACCAGCGGCTCGGTGCCGGAGGGCCGCAGCAGCACCCGCCCGGTGGCACCCAGCTCCCGCTCCGCCTCGCCGACCGCGGCCGCGAGGTCCGCCGAGCTGGTCACCCGGGACCTGTCCACGTCGGGCACGTTGATCAGCACCTGCGGCAGCCGTTCCATGACGGACGCCAGCTCCCGGAGCGTCCGTCCGCTCTCGGCGACCCGCGCCGCCAGCATCAGCCCGGTCAGCGTGCCGTCGCCGGTGGTCGCGTGGTCGAGGATGATCACGTGCCCGGACTGCTCACCGCCGAGCGCGTACCCGTGCTGCTTCATCTCCTCCAGCACGTACCGGTCGCCCACGGCGGCCTGCACGAGCGAGATGCCCTCGCGTTCCATCGCCATCTTGAAGCCGAGGTTGGACATGACGGTCGCGACGACGGTGTCCGAGCGCAGGGCGCCCCGCTCCCGCATCGCGAGCGCGAGCACGGCGAGGATCTGGTCCCCGTCGATCTCCTCGCCGGTGTGGTCCACGGCCAGGCAGCGGTCGGCGTCACCGTCGTGCGCGATGCCGAGGGCGGCCCCGTGCTCGACGACGGCGGCCTTCAGCTTGTCCAGGTGGGTGGAGCCGCAGCCGTCGTTGATGTTGAGGCCGTCCGGCTCGGCGCCGATCGTGACGATTTCGGCACCGGCCCGCGTGAAGGCCTCGGGCGAGACCCGGGCGGCGGCTCCGTGCGCCTCGTCCAGGACGATCTTCAGCCCGTCGAGCCGGTTCGGCAGTACGGCGATCAGGTGGGCGACGTACCGGTCGAACCCCTCGTCGTACGAGCGCACCCGGCCGACGCCGGCGCCGGTCGGACGGTCCCAGGGGGCGCCGGTGCGGTGCTCGTCGTAGACCGCCTCGATCCTGCCCTCCAGCTCGTCGGCGAGCTTGTGGCCGCCGCGGGCGAAGAACTTGATGCCGTTGTCGGGCATGGCGTTGTGGCTGGCGGAGAGCATCACGCCGAGGTCGGCACCGAGCGAGCCGGTGAGGTAGGCGACCGCGGGCGTCGGCAGCACGCCGACCCGCAGGACGTCGACGCCCGCGCTGGCCAGACCGGCCACGACGGCCGCTTCGAGGAACTCCCCGGAGGCACGCGGATCCCGTCCGACGACCGCCACCGGCCGGTGGCCCGCGAAGGTGCCCGCCTCGGCCAGCACGTGCGCCGCCGCGACGGAGAGGCCCAGCGCCATCTCGGCCGTGAGATCCACGTTGGCGACACCGCGCACGCCGTCCGTGCCGAAGAGTCGTCCCACTTGTCCTCCTGAGGAAGCGTCAGTTTCGAAAGCCGTGCGGCGCGTCGATGGATCAGCGGCGGCTCCCGCGTTCAGGCATTTGATGCCCTGAACATCCGATCACACAAGCCTTTGAGCACCTTGTGCCGTTATACGCCCACAGCTGCGAGAAAACGAACGCCCCGGCGGCACTGTGGCGTGCCGCCGGGGCGTTCGGAGTACGGAGGGGCGGGCCGATCGGCCCACAGCCCGTACGAGCAGGCAGCGAAGCTTAGCGCTTGCTGTACTGCGGGGCCTTGCGGGCCTTCTTGAGACCGGCCTTCTTGCGCTCGACCGCGCGGTCGTCACGCGTGAGGAAGCCGGCCTTCTTCAGCGGGCCGCGGTTGTTGTCGACGTCGGCCTCGTTCAGCGCGCGGGCGACACCGAGACGGAGCGCACCGGCCTGACCGGAGACACCGCCACCGGCGATGCGGGCGATGACGTCGTAGCGGCCCTCGAGCTCGAGGACCTTGAACGGCTCGTTGACTTCCTGCTGGTGCACCTTGTTCGGGAAGTAGTCCTCGAGGGTGCGACCGTTGATCTTCCACTTGCCGGAGCCCGGAACGATCCGGACGCGGGCGATGGCGTTCTTGCGACGGCCCAGGCCGGCGGCCGGCTGCGGGTCGCCGAAGCGGGAGGCCATCGACTCCGAGGTGTACTCGCCCTCGACGGGCACCTCGGACTCGGTGGTGTAGCTGTCGATGTCAAGCTCTTCGAGCGGCTGCTCGGCAGTGGTCTCGGCCACGGTGATTCCTCAGATTCTCTTGGCTCGGTTTGGTCTGGCCGGTGTTACTGCGCGACCTGGGTGATCTCGAACGGCTGCGGCTGCTGCGCGCCGTGCGGGTGCTGGTCACCCTTGTAGACCTTCAGCTTCGAGAGCATCTGACGGCCCAGCGTGTTCTTCGGGAGCATGCCCTTGACGGCCTTCTCGATGGCCTTCTCGGGATTCTTGTCCAGCAGCTCGTCGTAACGGACGGAGCGCAGACCACCCGGGTAGCCGGAGTGGCGGTACGCCATCTTCTGGGTCCGCTTGTTGCCGGACAGGTGCACCTTGTCGGCGTTGATGATGATGACGAAGTCACCGGTGTCGACGTGAGGGGCGTAGATCGGCTTGTGCTTGCCGCGCAGGATGGAGGCGGCGGTGCTGGCGAGACGACCCAGGACGATGTCCTGAGCGTCGATGACGTGCCACTGGCGCGTCACATCGCCGGGCTTGGGGCTGTACGTACGCACGGTTCGTAGCCTTCGCTTCGAGTGAGTGGTCCTGACAAGGTCACCGAAGACGATCACGACAGCCCTGACCGCACTGCGGTGACGCATACCGCGTGCAGGTCGCTGGTCATCGGCCCGGTGGACCGGTGTAAGGGCCCGTCCCGTGAGAATGAGCAAGCCAATACACAACGAAGATGCAGGATACCTGCGGTAGCTCGGCCGGGTCAAAACGAGGCCGGCGGCCGTCAGGATCGCTGCTTCTCCTCATCCAGTGTAAAGGTGATCGCCGCCGGGGACCGCCGCCCGCGGGCCCGCGCCCGCCGGCCCGCACCGCCCCGCCGGCCGCACCGGCAGGCCACCGTCACGGCCAGGACGCACAACGTCACCGCGTCCCGGAAGGCCCGGCGCTGCACCGTCTCCAGATAAGGCCAGGTCAGGCCGGGTAGCTGCGGGACCATCGCCAGCCAGAACCACCGTCCGCGCGCCACCGAACCCGGGTACGGCAGCCCGGCCAGCAGCAGCGGCACGACGACGAGCAGGTAGTGGTCGTACGACGGCCGTGAGACCAGGAACACCGAGAGCATCAGCCCCGCCGCGGTCTCGGAGAGCCGCAGCGGACCGGGATCGGCACGGCCCCAGCGCCGGTACGCCGCGACCAGCCCCGCCGCGCAGGCGGCCAGCGCGAGCGTCCGGGCCGCGGGCGCCGGCACCCCCAGCCGCGGCAGCACGGCCCCCGGAGAGGCCTCGTAGAGCCGCACGAAGGCGTCCTGGCCGTGCAGCAGGAAGGGCAGGGTCCGGGTGAGGAACCCGGCCGGGTCGGGCAGCAGCAGCGCGCTCGCGCCCGAGGCCAGCGCCGGGACCGCGGCCATGACGGCGAGCGCTTTCCAGCGGCCCGCGAACAGGAACAGCAGCGCCAGCGGGGCCAGCAGCGGTTTCAGCGCCAGGGCCGTACCGAGCACCGCGCCCGCCGCCGTCCACCGGCCCCGGCTCGCCAGCAGCAGCCCCAGCGGCAGGGCCAGGACCGCCGTCGCCGTCCAGTTGCCCAGCCGCACCAGGTGCCCGAAGGGTGCGAAGCCGGCCGCGAGCGCGGTCAGCCCGAGCACCGCGAGCCGGCTGTCCAGCGGCACCCTGTGCAGCCGCAGCGCGCACCCCCAGCCGCCCACCAGACAGGCCGTGACGACCGCCGGCACCAGCACGCGCAGCACCTCCGGCGGCAGCAGTGCCTGCGGCACGGCGGCGAGCACCGCCCCCGGCAGATACAGGAAGTGCGGGTCGTCGTACGGGGACCGCCCCTCCAGCCAGGCGCGCGCCGCCCGGACGACGATCGCGTTGTCCATGCCGCCGTCCGGGGTGGCCCGCGCCACATGCCCCGTCAGCGCGCCCAGCACCGCCACCAGCCCCAGCCACGGCGGCCAGGGAGAACGCCGCACCAACCACCCTGAGATGTCGTCTTTGCCCGTACTCATTCCCCGAACGCTAGGGGCAGCGGAGCCTGTTGAGGCGGAACAGCACACCTCTCGCCCCGTCTAAGATGCGGCGCATGAGCTATGGGCAGGGGGGACCTCAGTCCCAGTGGGATCCCTGGAAACCGAACTCCCAGCAGCCGTGGACCAGCGGTGCCACGGACCCTTCGCCGGACTGGGCCGCGCTCGCCGAGGCGTCGGAGTCGCGCAACAAGCGCCGCCGGCTGCTGCTGATAGGCGGGGGCGTGCTCGCGACACTCGGCGTCGGCACCGCCGTGGCCATGGCCGTGGTGTCGACGAACGGCGGTGACGAGGCGTCCAACCGGCCGGCCTCCTCGCTGCCCGCCACCGCCGACCTGCCGAGCGCGTCCGGGACGCCGTCCTTCGCGCCGACCAGCGCCCCGCCGCCGCTGGACCCGAAGGAGTTCGTCTCCAGCAAGGCCAAGGACGGCGCGCCCAACGGCCCGGACATCATGTTCCCGGGCAGGCAGCTGACGATGGGTTCGGCCGTCTACAAGAAGGCCGCGAAGACCGACACCACCAACTGCGTCACCGCCGCCCAGGGCACCCTGCCCAAGGTGCTGACCGCCAATGGCTGCACCCGCCTGATGCGCGTGACCTACGTCAAGGACGGCATCGCGGTGACGGTCGGGGTCGCCGTCTTCGACACCGAGGCCCAGGCCCTCAAGGCCAAGGGCCAGGCCGACAAGAGCAGCATCATCAAGGCGCTGCCCGGCACCGACGCCAAGTCCTTCTGCGCCGGCGCGATCTGCCGCTCGACGACCAACTCCTACGGCCGGTACGCCTACTTCACGATCACGGGCTTCACCGACGGCAAGGACGTGACGACGAAGGACACCCAGGTCTTCGCCGCCGGGGACGGCCTCGCGGAGTTCGCGTTCCAGCAGATCCGCCGCCGCGGCGAGACCCAGGCATCGGCGGCGGCGAACCAGTGATCCCCTCCCCGGGGGCGGGTCAGCAGCACCCGGCCCCGGGCAGCGTCCGCCGGTTCCGCGCCTCCCTGCTGCGCGCGGCCAGCAGTTCGTCGGCCGGATAGCCGACCTCCTCCAGCGTCAGCCCGTGCGGCCGGACGACGTGCACCGCCGAGTCCCGTACGCCCGCGGCCAGCACCTTCCCCGGCCATTCCGGGCCCCGGTGCCCGTCCCCCACGAACAGCAGCGCCCCGATCAGCGAGCGCACCATGTTGTGGCAGAAGGCGTCGGCCCGCACGGTCGCCGTGACGATCCCGTCGTCACCGCGCACCAGGCTCAGCTCCTGGAGCGTGCGGATCGTGGTCGCCCCCTCCCGCCGCTTGCAGTAGGCGGCGAAGTCGTGCTCTCCCAGCAGCCGCCCGGCGGCCTCGTTCATGGCGTCCACGTCGAGGGGCCAGTCGTGCCAGAGGACGTGACCGCGCAGCAGCGGGTCCACCCCGCCGGGATTGTCGGTGACCCGGTAGGCGTACCGCCGCCAGACGGCCGAGAACCGCGCGTTGAAACCGGCGGGCGCCTCCCGCAGCGCCCACACCCGGACGTCCCTGGGGAGCCGCCCGGCGAGCCGCTTGAGCAGCTTGGCGTGGTGCTCCGCCCAGACCTCGCGCGGCAGATCGACGTGCGCGACCTGCCCCCGCGCGTGCACACCGGCGTCCGTACGCCCGGCCACGGTCAGTTCGTACGTCTCCCCCGACCGCGTGACGGTCCGCAGGGCGTCCTCGATCTCCCCCTGCACGGTCCGCCGTCCGCCGGCCTGCTTGGCCCACCCCGAGAACTCCGCCCCGTCGTAGGACAGGTCCAGCCGCACCCGTACGAACCCGGGCTGCACTTCGTCACTCACTCCTGGATCCTCTCGACAACGCGAGAGCGGGCCCGCCCCGAAGGGAGGACCCGCTCCTGTGCAAGGCAGAGCCTCAGGCGTCCTTCGACTCCTCGGACGCGTCCTCGGCCTTGGCCTCGGCAGCGTCCTCGACGACCTCGTCGGACTTGGCCTCGGCGGCCTCGTCCTTCTTCAGGGCGTCTTCCTTGACCGCGCGCTTCGTCGCGGCCTCGGCCTCACCGGTCGCCTGCTGCGCCACGGTCAGCGCCTCGACCAGCTCGATGACGGCCATGGGCGCGTTGTCGCCACGGCGGTTACCGATCTTGGTGATGCGGGTGTAGCCACCCGGGCGGTTCTCGTAGCGCGGGCCGATCTCGGTGAAGAGCGTGTGCACGATGCCCTTGTCCGAGATGACCTGGAGCACCTGGCGACGGTTGTGAAGGTCGCCCTTCTTCGCCTTGGTGACCAGACGCTCGGCGTACGGCCGCAGACGGCGGGCCTTCGCCTCGGTGGTGGTGATGCGGCCGTGCTCGAACAGCTGCTTCGCGAGGTTCGCGAGCAGCATCTTCTCGTGCGCGGCGCTGCCGCCCAGACGGGCACCCTTGGCGGGCTTCGGCATGGTCTTTCTCCTCAGTGTCTGCCCCGGCCGTATCAGGTACCGAAGTCAGTATCCGAGCGGGCGGTCGCCCGTCGGAGACCCCGCGCCCCTAGGGGCGCGGGGAACTGCGCGACCAGCCACAGCGGTCCCGCAGCCGAAAACGGATCAGTACTGCTCGGTCTCGACGAAGCCGGCGTCCGCGTCGTCGTCCGCGCCGAAGGCGTCGGCGGCGGCGGTCGGGTCGAATCCGGGCGGGCTGTCCTTGAGGGCCAGGCCCATGCCGGCCAGCTTCGCCTTGACCTCGTCGATCGACTTCGCACCGAAGTTGCGGATGTCGAGCAGGTCGGCCTCGGAACGGGCGACGAGCTCACCCACGGAGTGGATGCCCTCGCGCTTGAGGCAGTTGTACGACCGGACGGTGAGCTCCAGCTCCTCGATCGGCAGCGCCAGGTCGGCGGCCAGGGCGGCGTCCGTGGGGGACGGGCCCATGTCGATGCCCTCGGCGTCGATGTTGAGCTCGCGGGCCAGACCGAACAGCTCGACCAGGGTCTTGCCGGCCGACGCCATGGCGTCGCGCGGACGCATCGCCTGCTTGGTCTCGACGTCGACGATCAGCTTGTCGAAGTCGGTGCGCTGCTCGACACGCGTCGCCTCGACCTTGTACGTGACCTTGAGGACCGGCGAGTAGATCGAGTCGACCGGGATGCGCCCGATCTCCTGACCGATCTGCTTGTTCTGCACCGCGGAGACGTAGCCGCGGCCGCGCTCGACGGTCAGCTCCATCTCCAGCTTGCCCTTGCCGTTGAGCGTGGCGAGGACGA
>NZ_JBFBCB010000109.1:0-7457 GCF_040682975.1 Streptomyces sp. NPDC051051 | reverse complement strand
GCAGGGGGGACCCTGTGGGAGAGTAGGACGCCGCCGAACAATCTTTCCGGGAAACCCCCGTGCCGATGGCACGGGGGTTTCCTGCGTTTATCGGGGACTTTTAGCGTTCTAGGATCGAGTCATGCGCTACGACCTGGTCGTCTTCGACAATGACGGTGTACTCGTCGACAGTGAGTCGATCTCCAACCGGCTGCTGGCCGCCTATCTCACGGAACTCGGGCACCCGACCTCGTACGAGGACTCCATCAGGGACTACATGGGGTCCGCCATGCACCGGATTCACGACCTGGTGCTGGAGCGGACCGGGCAGCGGCTGCCGGCGGACTTCGACGATGTCTTTCACGCCCGGGTGTTCGCCGCGTTCGAGCGGGAGTTGCTGCCCGTGGCCGGGGTGACCGACGTGCTGGAGAAGCTCGCCGCGGACGGGGTGCCGTACTGTGTCGCCTCTTCCGGGAGCCATGAGCGGATACGGGTGGGGCACCGGACGACCGGGCTGGACCGGTGGTTCGAGGACGCGCGGATCTTCAGTGCGCAGGACGTGGGCAAGGGAAAGCCGGCGCCGGACCTCTTCCTGTACGCGGCCGAGCGGATGGGGGTGGCGCCAAAGAGGTGTGTGGTCGTCGAGGACAGCCCGCTCGGGGTGCAGGCGGCCGTGGCGGCCGGGATGGACGTGTACGGGTTCACCGCGATGACGCCGGCCGCGAAGCTCGCCGGTGCCACCGGACTCTTCGCCGACATGGGGGAGTTGGCCGACCTGCTGAGGTGAGCCCTGCGGCAGAGCTGAGGGGATTTCATCTTTGGCTGGATCTACCCACGAGTACGCCGGGGCCCTACGCTCGCCGCCATGACAGAAGTGCTGCGGCGCGGTAGGGCCTCGTTGGCGTTCGGCTTCTTCGCCCAGGGCGTCGCCTTCGCGCTGCTCGTGACCCGGATCCCGGCCATCCAGGACCGTTACGGGATCTCCGACGCGCTGCTGCCCGTCTTCCTCGCCGCCGTACCGATCCTGGCCGGGGTGGGGAGCGTGGCCACCGAGCGGCTCGTGAAGCGGATACCGCCCAGCCGGCTGCTGCGCTGGTCCCAGCCGGTCGTGCTGCTCGCGTTGCTCGGGGTGGGGGCCGGGGAGCGGATGGCCGGGCTGGGTGTCGCGCTCGCGCTGTTCGGGCTCGCCGTGGGAGCGCTGGACGCCTCGATGAACATGCTCGGGGTGAGCCTCCAGCGCGAGTACGGGCGGAGCATCATGCTCGGCTTCCACGCGGTGTACAGCCTCGGCGGCATCGTGGGGGCCTCACTGGCGTGGGCCGGGGCGCACTGGCATCTCGCGCTGTGGGTGTCGTACCTGCCGGTGGTGCTGGTGCTGCTGCCGGCCGTGCTGGTGGGGAGCCGGTGGTACGTCGACGCGGACGGCGGTGGACGCGGCGCCGTCCTCGAGGCGGACGAGGCGGAACGGAGCGGGGGTGTCGTCTTCAAGGCGCTGTTGCCGTTGTGCCTGGTGATGACCTTCGCCTACATCGGGGACTCGACCGTGTCCAACTGGAGCGCGAAGTACCTCCAGGACGTGCTCGGGAGTTCCGAGCAGCTGGCGACCGTCCCTTACAACGTCTACATGGTCACCACGCTGCTCGGGCGGGCCATCGGGGACCTCGGGGTGCGGCGGTACGGGGCCGCCGCGGTCGTACGGGTGGGGGCGGCGGTGGCGGCGGCGGGGTTCGCGGTGGTGGCCGTCGCGCCGGGGGCCTGGGCGGGGACGGGTGGGTTCACGTTGGTGGGGCTGGGGCTGTGTGTGCTGGTGCCGCAGACGTTCGCGGCGGCGGGGAGGCTGTTCCCGGGGGCCTCGGACGCGGCCGTCGCTCGGCTCAACGTCTTCAACTACGTCGGCTTCCTGATCGGTTCGCCGCTGGTCGGGGCGCTGGGGGACGCGTGGAGCTACCGGGGGGCGATGGCTGTGCCGATGGTGTTGGTGCTGGTGACGTTCGGGTACGCCAGGTCGTTCACGCCTCAACCCGACCGATACGGTGGCGGGCATGAGCGGCCGCGCACAGCTGATGTGGGACGAGGCAGTAACGGGGTATGACTTCGGTCCGAACCATCCGATGGATCCGGTACGGCTGGCCCTGACCCGGCGACTGGTCGACGCCCTGGGGCTCGACCGGGAGGTGGAGATCGTCTCCGCCAAGCCGGCGGGGGACTCGACGCTGCGGCTCGTCCACCGGGAGGACTACATCCAGGCCGTGAAGGCCGCCTCCGCCGATCCGCGGGCGGCGGACGTGTCGTACGGGCTCGGCACGGTGGACGATCCGGCCTTCGCCGGGATGCACGAGGTGTCCTCGTTGATCGCCGGGCTGTCCGTGGGGGCGGCGGAGGCGGTGTGGCGGGGGGACGCGCTGCACGCGGTGAACTTCACGGGCGGGTTGCATCATGCGATGCCCGGTGGTGCGGCGGGGTTCTGCGTCTACAACGACGCGTCGTTGGCCATCGCGCGGTTGCTGGAGCTGGGGGCTCGGCGGGTCGCGTACGTGGATGTCGACGTGCATCACGGGGACGGCGTGCAGGCGGCCTTCTGGGAGGACCCGCGGGTGCTGACGATCTCGCTGCACGAGCATCCCCGGACCCTGTTTCCGCAGACCGGATGGCCGGAGGAGACCGGGGCGGGGGACGGGGAAGGGGCCGCGGTGAACGTGGCTCTGCCGGCGGGGACGGGGGACGCGGGGTGGCTGCGGGCGTTTCACGCCGTGGTGCCGGAACTGGTCGCTGATTTCCGGCCGGACGTGCTGGTCACCCAGCACGGGGCGGATACGCATTTCGAGGATCCGTTGGCCCACCTGGCGGTGTCGTTGGACGCGCAGCGGGCCGTGCAGGTCGCCTGCCATGAGCTGGCGCACGAGTACGCCGGGGGGAAGTGGGTCGCGCTGGGGGGCGGTGGTTACGCGGTGGTGGAGGTGGTGCCGCGGTCGTGGACGCACCTGGTGGGGATCGCGGCGGGGCGGCCCGTGGCGCCGGAGACGGTGATTCCCGAGGGGTGGCGGCGGGAGGTGTTCGCTCGTACGCGGCAGTTGGGGCCGGTGCGGATGACCGATGGGCGGTGGCCGGTGTCCTGGGGTGCCTGGGAGGCGGGGTACGACCCCGCGGACCGGTTGGACCAGGCGGTGCTGGCGACCCGGCGGGCGGCGTTTCCGTTGCGGGGGTTGCTGGCGTAGGGGGTGGCGGGGTGAGGGTTCGCCCCCGCCGCCCTTACCCGTTCCCGTCCCCAGGGACTCCGCCCCCTCGACCACGGCGGGGACTCCGTCCCCTGCGCCCGTGCAGGGTTTTTGGACCCGCTCAGTTTTTCCGCCGTGGGCGGTGACGGTCTTACGCCGACCGTGGGGGCTTCGGGGGTTCGGGTGGTGGGGGGAGGGGGTGTTCGGGAGGATTTCAGGGTGTCGAGTCGGGGTGGTATGGCGGAGTATCTGGTTCGGGTGGGGCTGGCGGGAGCGGTGGGAACCGAGCGGGAGGGGAGTCTTCGGCGCTATCGGGCGTTCGCGGCCCGGGATCCTCGGGTGTTGATCGGGATCGACCCTGAAGGGGTCTGGTCGGAGCGGGAGTTGATCTCGCTCATGGCGGAGAAGTGTGGCGTTTCGGCCGATCCGGAGCACGTTTCCGGGCATGATGTGATCGATCCCGAGCTGACGCTTCTCGCGCTGGACGCGTTCGCCGAGCGGCTCGCCGTGGTTGCCCGGCGTGGTGGGGCCGTGCTGTTCGGGACCGGGCATCCGCACCGGCTGCTCGGGTTCTACGCAGGGATCGCAGACGCCCTGTCGGCGGCGGGATGTGTTGTCCTCACCCCGGCGCAGGGTCGCTGTGTCGACATAACGACCCGGTTCGGTCTACGCACGCTCCGCCTCGCCTACGTACGCGGTGTCGGGTCGGTGCGGGAACCCGGGTCCGGGCGCCCCGGTGGTGCGACCGGCGTGCACACGCACTCACCCCTCCCGGTTCGACTGGCGCTGGCGGCGGCCGCGGAGGCCGGCGGGCCGCTGCCGGATCTGGTGATCGGGGACCACGGCTGGGTCTGCGGAGCAGGTCAGCTGGGGTTCGAGGCGATCGGGCCGGGGGACACCGACGATCCCGCGCTCTTCGTCGGGCAGGCCGAGGGGGTCGTGTCCGTCGCCGTTCCGCTTGATGACGGCGCGCGCGCCGGCTACTACCTGCCGCTCACCCACTACGTACTCGATCGGGCAGGCCTGTCACAGTAGGCCGCCGACGGGTGCACCTCTTCCCCACTCGCATCACCCGCCCCTACATTGGGGAGTGAGCACGCAGCGACGAAGAGTCACCGGAAGGGGAAGCCGGTGGCCGTCGAGTCGAGTGCGGAAGGTTCAGGTGTGTCATGGCTGCAGCTGGCGAGAGGCCTCTGAACGAGGTTCAGTTCCTTACCGTGGCGGAGGTCGCCTCGGTGATGCGAGTGTCGAAGATGACCGTGTACCGGCTGGTGCACAGCGGTCATCTGCCCGCGATCCGGGTCGGAAGGTCCTTCCGTGTCCCGGAGCAAGCGGTTCACGAGTACCTCCGCGAGAGCTATGTGGGGGTGGAAACCGCCTGACGGCAGGGCGGGGGGATCCGCGTCACAGGGCGCTTCGGGGTCCCTCCGCCGCCTCGATTACGACCTCAGCGCTCGGGCGGGTAGGCTAGCCCCTCGTAGGTCGTATGGGCCCATGGCGCCCAGCACCGAGTGATGAGAAGTGAGCGAGGGTAGTCGTGGGCTCTGTTATCAAGAAGCGGCGCAAGCGGATGGCCAAGAAGAAGCACCGCAAGCTGCTCAAGCGCACGCGCGTTCAGCGTCGTAACAAGAAGTAAGTTCGTTCGACGCGAGCCGCGGAAGCGTGGTGTGGCCCCCCAGCCGGTAACCGGCTGGGGGGCCACACGCATGTCGGCTTCCCGTGCGGCCGGCTGAACCCCGTGCGTGCGCCCGGACGGGAACGTGGCTGATCCTGTCGTACGACCGGCCGGTGCCGTCACGTGGCGCATCGGGTGGTCATCACAGCGCAACACCGACCCGCTAAGTTGGCCCGCAGCGGGGAACCCGGCAAGGTGGGCGATGCGGCAGGGTAGGACCGGACCTAGTGCGGAAGGAAGGCGCTGATCTTGGGCAAGGTCGTGCTGGTGACCGGGGTGGCCCGTCAGCTGGGGGGCCGGTTCGTACGACGGATCCAGCGTGACCCGGACGTGGACCGGGTGATCGCGGTGGACGCCGTGCGGCCCGAACACCATCTCGGCGGCGCGGATTTCGTCCAGGCCGACATCCGGCAGTCCGCCATCGCGCGGGTCCTCGCCGAGACCGGCGCCGACACGGTCGTCCACCTGGACGTGACGGCCACCGCGCTCGGCAGCGGGAGCCGGACCACGGTCAAGGAGACCAACGTCATCGGGACGATGCAGCTACTCGGCGCCTGCCAGAAGTCGCCGAACGTGAAGCGGCTCGTCGTGAAGTCCAGCACCAACGTGTACGGCTCCGCGCCCCGCGATCCGGCCGTGTTCACCGAGACCACCGTGGCCAAGTCGCTGCCCAGCGGCGGCTTCGCCAAGGACACCGTGGAGGTCGAGGGGTACGTCCGCGGATTCGCCCGGCGGCGGCCCGACGTCGCCGTGTGCGTGCTGCGGTTCGCCAACATCCTCGGCCCGACCGCGGAGACCCCGCTCGCCTCGTACTTCTCGCTGCCGGTCCTGCCGACCGTGTTCGGCTACGACCCGCGCCTGCAGTTCGTGCACGAGGACGACGTGATCGAGGTGCTGCGGATCGGCTCGCACGAACCTCGGCGGGGGACGCTCAACAGCGGCACCTTCAACATCGCCGGCGACGGCGTGCTGCTGCTGTCGCAGTGCTCGCGGCGGCTCGGCCGGCCCACCGTCCCGCTCCTGCTGCCGGCCGTCACCTGGGCGGGCACCCTGGTGCGTACGCTGGGCATGACGGACTTCTCGCCCGAGCAGATCCGGCTGCTCACGCACGGGAGGGTCGTGGCGACCGACCAGATGCGCGAGACGCTGGGATTCACGCCGAGGTACACCACCGCGGAGACCTTCGCGGACTTCGCACACAGCCAGGGGCCGGGGCTCCTGCCCCCCGAGGCCCTTGCCGGGGTCGTCGACCGGATCGCCGCGCTGCCCCACGCGGGCGGCGGCCACCCCCCGACGCAGAGCGCCAACTGAGGAGCGCATCAACGATGGCGGACGCCAAGGTCATTCCGTTCGACGACGACCGGTCCCGCGGGGGTGCCGTGCAGCGGCCGTCGCGGCGCCGGGGCGCGGGGAACCGGCGCGGGACCGGCGAACCTGCGCCGGTCCGCGAGATCGGTGAGGCCGCTGAGGCCGGTGCGGTCCAGGCCCTGCCGACCAGGGCCGTTCCGCGGGATGATGTTCCCGTGACCGGTGAGGAACAGTCGCCGCGGCCGGACGGCGACGGCGACGGCGGCGGCCTGGAGCGGCGGATCGCCGGCGGGCTGTCCTTCCTGCGCCGCCGACTGACCGGTGACTACGACGTCGACGACTTCGGCTACGACCAGGAGCTGACCGACCAGGTCCTGATGTCCCTGCTGCGCCCGGTGTACGAGAAGTACTTCCGGGTGGAGGTCAAGGGCGTCGAGAACATCCCGGCGGACGGCGGTGCGCTGATCGTCGCCAACCACTCCGGGACGCTGCCGCTGGACGGGCTGATGATGCAGGTCGCCGTGCACGACCAGCACTCGGCCGGCCGTCACCTGCGGCTGCTCGCCGCCGACCTGGTGTTCGTCCTGCCGGTCGTCAACGAGCTGGCCCGCAAGCTCGGGCACACCCTGGCGTGCTCGGAGGACGCCGAACGGCTCCTGGCGCAGGGCGAGCTGGTCGGGGTGATGCCGGAGGGCTTCAAGGGCATCGGGAAGCCCTTCAGCGAGCGCTACAAGCTCCAGCGGTTCGGCCGGGGCGGCTTCGTGTCGACGGCGCTGCGGCAGGGCGCCCCGATCATCCCCTGCTCGATCGTCGGGGCCGAGGAGATCTACCCCATGATCGGCAACGCCAGGACGCTCGCCCGCGTGCTCGGTTTCCCGTACTTCCCGCTCACCCCGACGTTCCCCTGGCTCGGCCCGCTCGGCGCGATCCCGCTGCCCACGAAGTGGACGATCCAGTTCGGCGAGCCGATCCCCACGGACGGCTATCCGCCGGAGGCGGCCGAGGACCCGATGCTGATGTTCAACCTGACGGACCAGGTCAGGGAACAGATCCAGCACACGCTCTACAAGCTGCTGGTGCAACGGCGGTCGGTGTTCTTCTGAGCCGGATGCGTACATGCCTACGGCGGTGGGGGCGGCCTTCTCGGGAAAGGCCGCCCCCACCGCCGTACGAGACGTGCGGAGGCCGCTAGGGCGTGTTTCGAAAGTCCCGTCTGCCCGGCGACGCCTGGCACGCACGCTCGCCGCGTTGTCGGGGTCGCCCCGATACAACCAGTATCG
>NZ_JBFBCB010000108.1:0-7559 GCF_040682975.1 Streptomyces sp. NPDC051051 | reverse complement strand
CCGACGACGCGTACCAGGCGCGGGGCGGGAGGGCCCCGGAGCCCGGTGACACGTCCCATCTGCGGATGGGACATACCTATGCCCAGCTCGCCGCCGGGTGATCGTCCAGTACCGGACCTTCTCGTCATGGCGGCGCTTGTTCTCTTCGAACATCGACGCCCGGGATGCGGCCAGCTCGATGAGGACCTGGCTCTTGTGCGAGCGGACATGGGTGACGATCATCGGCCGTGGCTCCGGGTCCTTGTGCTCAGCCACCCGGAAGGTCTGCACGCCCGCCAGCAGTGAGACGGCGTACGCAGCGAAGGCGCAGTAGGCGAGGACGTCGTGGTGCTTGTGCGTCGCCAGGAACTGGGCGGCGGTCGCCGCGAACCCGATCAGGAACACCGCCTTGGTGTCGATCTTCGCCAGCGAGTCCGACTGGCGCGTCAGCTGCGCGGCCGCCTCGTTGTTGAGGAGCTCCAGCGTGTCTTTTGCGCCTCAAGTTCAGCCGGTGTCATCGTCATGCCGAGAGCCCCTAGGAGCACCGGGCGGCGGCGACGGGCGCAGCAGCCGGCCCGCTTACCGCGGGGCCGTGACGACGCTTTCCGACGACGCTGCCAATCCCGAGCCGGTGCCGGTCCGTGTCGTACTGCCCGCCGATTTTTTGGAAGGCACCAGGTCAGGGCGCGACGGTATGAGTGTCCGTGCCGCCGGAACTGGCGAAGTCCGCGCTGCCGGTGTAGGCGACGGTGATGGGGTGGGTGCCGACGCTCAAGGTGTTGATGGTTGTGCTGGCGGTCCCATTGACGAGGGTGAGGGTGACGGGTGAGCGGTTGCCGATGGTGAAGGTGACGGAGCCGGTGGGGGTCCCCGCTCCCGGTGGAACGGCTGTGACGGTCGCCGTCACGGTCGTGTCCTGTCCCGGGCGTGAAGGGTCCGGGGAGGAGACGACCGTAGTGGCTGACTGCGCCCGGTTCACTGTGTGCGGGTCGGTTCCACTGGACCCGGCGAAGCTGGTGGTGCCGTTGTAGGTGGCGGTGACGGTGAACAGGCCGCTGGACCTGGTGGTGTAGGGGCGGGTGGTGGTGGCGGTGCCGTTGGTCAGGGTGGCGGTGACTGGACTGGTGCCGTCGCCGAAGTTGAAGGTGACGGTGCCGGTGGGGGTGCCTGCTCCGGGAGCGACGGGCGCGACGGTAGCGGTGAACGTCACCGGCTGGCCCACCACCGACGGATCCGGCGACGAACTGACCGACGTGGTGGTCGACGCCCGGTTCACGGTCTGCGTGTCCGTCCCGCTGGAGCCCGAGAACGCAAGGGTTTCGTTGTAGGTGGCGGTGACCGTGTAGGGGCTGCCGGTCCTGGTGGTGTAAGCCCGTGTGACCGTAGCCGTGCCGTTGGTCAGGGTGGCGGTGACTGGACTGGTGCCGTCGCCGAAGTTGAAGGTGACGGTGCCGGTGGGGGTGCCTGCTCCGGGAGCGACGGGCGCGACGGTAGCGGTGAACGTCACCGGCTGGCCCACCACCGACGGATCCGGCGACGAACTGACCGTCGTGCTCGTCGGCGCCCGGTTCACGGTGTGCGTCTCCGTCCCGCTGGAGGAGACGAAGTCCAGGTTTCCGCCGTAGGTCGCGGTGACCGTGTATGGACTGCCGGCCCTGGCGGCGAAGACGTGGGTGACGGTGGCGGTGCCGCCTGTCAGGGTGGCGGTGACCGGGGTGGTGCCGTCGCCGAAGTCGAACTCGACCGTGCCGGCGGGGAGGCCCCGTGCGGGGGCCAGCGGTGTGACCGAGACGGTGAAGGTGACGCTCTCGCCGACCACCGAGGGGTCCGGCCAGGAGGTGACGTTGGTGAGGGTCAGTCCCCGGCGCACCCGGTGGGTGTCGGTGACGGTTGAGCCGGTGAAGTCCGCGTCGCCGTCGTAGGTGGCGGTGACCGGGTACGGGCTGCCGGCGGCACTCGTGTAGGTGTGGGTGGTCGTGACCGACGCCTCGGTGAGCGTCAGCATGCGAGGTGTGGTGCCGTCGCCGAAGTCGAGGGTGAGGCCGCCGGTGGGGGTACCCGCTCCGGGGTCTTCGGCTGTGACGGTGAGGATGAAGGTGACCGGCTCCCCCACCACGGACGGATTCGGTGCGGACACCACCGCGATGTTGGTTGACGCCTGTTCCACGGTGTGGGTGGCCGTCGTCGTGGAGCCGGCGAAGTTCTCGCCGTCGTCGTAGGTGGCGCTGACCGTGTACGGGCCGCCGCTGGTGGCGTAGGCGTGGGTGATCACGGCCGTTCCGTTGTCGGCAGGCGCGGCGGCCGGTGCCGTACCGTCCCCGAAGTCGAAGATCACTTTGCCTGTCGGCGTGTCCGCCCCAGCGGTGTCCGGTGTGACGGTCGCGGTGAAGGTGACCGGCTGGCCCGTGACGGACGGCTCGGGTGAGGAGCTGAGCGCGGTGGAGGTGGAGGCCCAGTTCACCGTCTGGAGGTCGTGCCCCGTGGAGGAGCTGAACGCTGCGTCGTCGCTGGTGTAGACGGCGATGACCGGGTAGGGGCTGCCGGTCGCGGAGGTGTAGGTGTGGCTGACGGCGGCGATCCCGTCCGCCATGGGTGCCTGCGCGGTGGATGTGCCGTCGCCGAAGTCGAAGGTGACGGTTCCGGTGGGGGTACCGGCCCCGGCGATGACCGGTGCGACCGTGGCGGTGAAGGTCACCGGCCGCCAGGCCGTCGACGGATCGGGTGCGGAGCTTACCGTCGTGGTGGTGGCCTGGACATCGGAGCGCACCCGGTGGGTGCGGACGTCACCGGAGGGAGCGTAGTCGGTGTCGCCGCTGTAGGAGGCGGTGATCGTGTAGGTGGCCTCGGTGGCGGGGTAGGTGTGGGTGACCGTGGCCAGACCGTCAACAAGCATCTGGACGGCGGCCGGTGTGCCGTCGCCGAAGTCGACGGTCACCGTGCCCGTGGGCTGCCCGGCGCCGGGGGCGGCCACGATGACCCGCGTGGTGACGGTCGCCGGTGTATCGGGGTTGGAGGGCTCCGGGGAGGACAGGACCGTTGTCGAGGTCGGCGCCTGCCCCACGGCCTGCTCGACGGTGTCCGACGACGGGGCGAAGTCGTCGTCCCCGCTGTAGGCGGCGGTGACCGTGTACGGGCTGCCGCCGGTGGTGTAGCTGTGGGTCGCTGTGGCCAGCCCGTCCAGCACCACGGCGGTGACCGGGACGGTGCCGTCGCCGAAGTCGAACCAGACCGTACCCGTGGGCGCGCCGGCCGCTGGAGTGACGGGAGCGACGGTCGCGGTGAAGACGACCGGCTCACCGACGACAGGCTGCTCCGAGGAGGAACTCAGTGTGGTGGTCGTCGGCGGGTCGACGTAGGTGTAGGTGGGACCGATGGTGATGCCGCCCAAGGTGGTCACCACCACCGGAGCACTGATGGTGCGCCCGGGCGGGGCGGGTGGCGCGGGGGGCGCGGTGAGGACGAGTTGGGCGTCGGAGACGACGGTCGGGTACACGCTGACAGGCCCGATCCGTACCTCCTGGGTGGTGTACAGACCGATACCGGTGATGGTGATGGTGTTGCCGCCCTCGTTCGGCCCAGTGGTCGGGGAGATGGCCCGGAGCCGTGGGGGCTGCAGGTAGAAGAACGTCCCGATCGTGTAGGCGACACCGGCGAGGGTGACGGTGACCGGGACGACGCCGGTGCCGGGGGGGTGACGGCGGCGATGGTGAAGTCGTCCACCACCGAGAACAATGCGGCTGAGCGGGCACCGAAGCGCACCTGGGTGGCGCCGGTGAAGCCGCGTCCGCTGAGGATGACTGTGGTGCCCCCTCCGGTGGACCCCTGGTCGGGTGAGACGGGCACCGGAATGTTCAGCACGGCGACCGTGTCGGTGTCGCTGTCGGCCACGTAAATGTTGCGGCTGTCGCGAGTGACGGCGATTCCGCCGGGCCGGCCGAGCCCGGTGACGGTGGCGGCGCGGGCGTTGGTGGCCAGGTTGATCGCCGTGACCGAACCGGAGCCGCTCTCGGTGACATAGGCCAGCGCGCCACGGGGGCCGACGGCCAGGGAGACAGGGGCGTTGAAGCCGCTGATCGTGGTGGCCAGCCTGTACGTGGTGGTGTCCAGGACGCTGACCAGGCCGCTGCCGTGATCGGCGACGTACAGCCGCTGCCCGTCGGGAGTGACGGCCACCCCCTGTGGCTGGGCGAACCCTGCGATACTGGCTACGGCCGTGTTCGTACCGGTGTCGACCACGGTGATCGTGCCGTCGCCGAAATCGCTGACGTACGCGTAAGGGGCGTCCGGGGAAATCGCAATCTCGTACGGGGTACTGCCCACCGCCACGCTCGTGACGACCGCGCGCGTGGCGGTGTCCAGCACCACCAGGCTGTCGGTGTCCTGGCTGACTACGTAGGCGCGGGTGCCGTCCGGGGAGAAGGCGATGCCTGCCGGTGCGGAGACGCCGCCGATCGTCGCGGTGACGGTCAGGGTCGCGGTGTCGATCACGCTGACCGTCCCGAAAACAAAGTTGCCCACATAAGCCTGCGTCCCGGCCGGGTTGACGGCCACTCCCCACGGGCCGGCCCCCACGGTGACAGTGCCGGTGGCGGACCGGGTGACGGTGTCCAGAGCGGTGACCGTGCCCGAGCCGAAATTCGTCACGTAGCCGGCCCGGCCCAGGCGGGCGGTGGCCACACCTGTGGGGCTGTCACCGACCGGGATGGTGGCGAGGGGGGCAGGGGAAGCCGTGATGCTCATGGCACGCACCCGCGCAAGCAGATCGATGGACACGGATGGAGCCTTCCTCCTGGGGAACGGCATTAGCCGGAGACGGCCCGGCGATGACGCCGGCGAACCATCACGGCGGGTGTCTGGAGGGTCCCCGCGCCACCTGACGGCGCGGGGACCCGTCGCTGGGTGGGCGGATCAGATACCGGGGCCGGCGACGTAGGTGAACGCGCCGACCGCCGTGTCCGACCCGGCAGGGTTGGTGACGACCACGTCGGCCGCCCCTGCGGTACCGGGCGGGGTGACCACCGACAGGGTGGTCGTGTTGATCACCGAGAACGGCGCCGCGGCGCCGTCGAAGGTGACCGAGTCGGTGGTGTCGAGGTTGGTGCCGGTGATGGTCACCGCGGTGCCGCCCGAGGTCGGGCCCGAGGTGGGAATCAGGGAGGTGACCGTCGGGGCGTCGACGTAGGTGTACGTCAGGCCGTTGTTGGTACCGCCCGCGGTGGTCACGCTGACTCCGACCGGACCGGCGGCGGCACCCGCCGGCACGGTGACGCTCAGGGAGCTGTCGGAGTTCACCGTCGGCGTGGCGGTCACCCCGCCGAAAGACACGCTGGTGGCCGTCGACAGGCCGGTCCCGGTGAGGGTGATGGTGTTGCCGCCGGCCAGCGGACCGGAGGTAGTACCGAGCGACGACTTGAACGGGGCACCGACGTAGAAGAACGGCACCGGGTTGCTGGTCCCGCCCGGAGTGGTCACCGTGACTCCGACCGTGCCGGTCCCGGACGGGGACACAGCGGTGACCTGGGTCGGTGAGACCTGGGTGACGTTCGTTGCCGACTTGTTGCCGAACTTCACCGCGCTGGTGTTGGACAGGTTCGTACCCGTGATGGTCACCAGCGTGCCACCACCGGTGGAACCCTGATTCGGAGAGATGGGCATAGCAGTACTCCTCGCTCTTGGTGGGGACTTGCGAGGAACCGGCACAAAGGGCCAGCCAGCCGCCGACGGCAGCGTCACAGGGACAAGACCATCACGCGGTCAACGCCGTCAGGGGCCAGGGAGAGCGAACAGAGGCGACGCACGCACCGCCGTGGCCACGGCTAAGCACACTGCAGCCCCGGCGCCTCCTGTGGGCAAGAAGAAAAACCGGCAAACGGCTGCCTGTCTCAACACTCCCCCGGCACAGGGATGGGCAGCCCGCCGGTTCACACTCTCAGTGACCCACACGCCCAATCGAGTGACAAGAGCCCACCCCCTCTATCACCCGAACGAAGTAATCACCCGGTTCAGGCTGCGCCTCGACGTTGGCCTGTGGAGCAACATCAGCGACCCACCCCCCCCCCCTTGTGACCTGCTAAGAAGACACCAAGAAGGGATACCGCCCACCCCGCCCTTGTAACGGGCCACTGAACAACGATCGCCATGGCGAACAGTCACAACGAACCAGTAGCTGCCTATCCGCCAGTTGAACGCGAGCGCCGTTGCAGGCATATCAGCGTGGCGGCCCTGGTCGCCGGTGCCGTCCCTCCGGCGGAGGCACCCGGAACATTGCCCGCCGTAGCCGCCCGGGCAGAAGGGCCCGACCGGCCATAACCAGTCCGACGCCTAGCATGGCCCCTCCGATGGCGACGCACCCGGAAGACAGCCAGCCGACCTTGTTCTCACCGGCCCAGGCTCCCGTGCTCTCGGCGACGAGGAAGCCAAGCAGGCACGCGGCGCTGATCAGGGCATACCACCAACGAGAGAGCACCAGATCACCCTGAGGTTCCCCCGAGATGGGCATCTCGCGGACCACGGCCCACCAGTGGATCCGCCGCTGGCGCCGTGAAGGCGAGGCCGGGCTTCTCGACCGTTCCAGCAGGCCGCACCGGACACCGCACCGCACCCCGGCGACGGTGGAGGACCGGGTGTGCCGGCTGCGGCGGGACCGCAAACTCGGCCCGGCTCGCATCGGCCCGGTCCTGGGCCTGCCCGCCTCCACCGTGCACCGCGTCCTGACCCGCCACGGCCTCAACCGCCTGGCCTGGCTGGACCGGCCCACCGGGACCGTGATCCGCCGCTACGAACGCGACCGCCCGGCGGACTGATCCACGTCGACGTCAAGAAACTCTGCCGCATCCCCGACGGCGGCGGCCACAGGGTCCGCGGCCGCGACGCCGGCCGGCCGATCCGCGGCACCCGTTACGGTCGGGGCGGTGCAGGATCACCGCAGTCTCGGCTTCCGCCATGGGCTCTTCTAGTGGACTCAAGTCGGAGAGCGCGGGGGGATCAGTCTGGGGGGTGTCCTCTTCCGGCGTCAGATGGGCTGTCACCAGGACGGCGACGTCGCGTTGGAGGGCGAGCTGTTGCAGCGCGGCGAACGTTGCCCCTTCGGAGGGTTCGCCGTAGACGGCCTGTCCGTATCCGTCCACGACGACGAGGGCAAGTCCGGCTGGGCAGTCAGCTGCTCCATCAGATTCTTGAAGGGCCAGCTTCCGGTTTTCAGCGCGCGGCTCCACAACTGGAGCCGGGACTGCTCCATCGCCTCACGAGCACGTTCGATGCGTGCGCGGCGCCCCTTGTTGATCGAGAGCGGGCGGTCGGTGTTCACCGACGTGGTGGCGACCAGGTTGCGCATGATGGTGTCGGTGCCACTTTCGAAGCTGGCGAACAGGGCCCGGTGGCCGAGCTCGTCGTTGTGACGGGCCACGCTCAGGGCAAACGCCGTCACGCCTGCGGATGGGGGCGCTGCGGCGACCGTGATGCGCCCTCGCGGCATCGGGCCGACTAAGACCGTGTCCTATGTGGTGAGGCGGACGAGTCTTTTGTAGCAGCAGAGGGCGGCTGCGAGGCCGAGAAAGGCCAGGTAGTTGCGGGGTTCGCGT
>NZ_JBFBCB010000107.1:0-7735 GCF_040682975.1 Streptomyces sp. NPDC051051 | reverse complement strand
CGGCGGGGCCCGACAGGGGGGGCCGACGGGGGACGGGCCGGTGGCCTCGGCAGGGGCCGGGACGCCGGCTGAGGCGGGGACGGCGACCGCGGCGGCCGGTGGGTCAGGCGTCGTCGAAGTCGCCCTCCAGGAAGGCCCGGAGTTCTTCGTCGGAGACCTCCTCGACGGTACCCGGGCCGGAGACCTCTTCGGCAGCGGTGTCCGTCGCGGGTACCGGGGTGCCGTCGAGCCGGTCCAGCAGGCCGCGCAGCCGCGCCCGCAGTCCGTTGTGCAGCGCCGGGTCGGCGAGCACGTCGGTGAACTGCGCTTCCAGCCGGTCCAGTTGGTCGAGGACCGGGGAGGCGGCGGGTGCGGTGCGCTCCAGCAGGTGCGCGGCGAGCCGCTCGGGGGTGGGGTAGTCGAACATGAGCGTCGCGGGCAGTCGTACGCCCGCGAGGGCACTGAGCCGGTTGCGCAGTTCGACGGCGGTCAGGGAGTCGAAGCCGATGTCGAGGAAGCCTCGTTCGGGATCGATCGAGTCGGGTGTGTCATGGCCGATGACCAGGGCGGCCTGGGCGAGCACCGCCTCCAGTACGGCACGGTGACGGGTGCTCGCGTCGAGCCCGGCGAGGCGCTCGCGCAAGTCGCCCCCGGTGGCCCCGTTGGAGGGGGCGGCCGACGCGGGGGGAGCCGTGCGGGCCCGGGGGCGGACGGGCACGAGGTCGCGCAGCAGGTCGGGCACCGGGCCGTCGGAGCCACGCAGCGCGCCGGTGTCCAGGTCGGCGGGGGCGAACCAGGCTTCCGTGCTGCGCAGCGCCGTGTCCAGCAGGGCGAGCGCGTCGGCGGTGTCCATGGGCCGCAGGCCGTTGCGGGCGATGCGGCGCAGGTCGGCCTCGGCCAGGGTGCCGGTCATGCCGCTGCGCTCCGCCCACAGTCCCCAGGCCAGGGACTGCACGCGGCGCCCCTCGGCGGCGGTGCGGGCGGCGAACGCGTCCAGGAAGGCGTTGGCGGCCGAGTAGTTGGCCTGTCCGACCCCGCCGACGGTGCCGGCGAGGGAGGAGAACAGGACGAGCGCGGCGCCGGTGTCACGCGTGAGTTCCCCCAGCAGCAGGGCCGCGTCGGCCTTGGCGCGCAGCACGGTGTCGAGGCGTGCGGGGGTGAGCGACTGCACGATGCCGTCGTCGAGGACCCCGGCGGTGTGCACGACCGCGGTCAGCGGCCGGTCGTCGGGGACCTGGGCGAGCAGGGCGGTCAGGGCGTCCCGGTCGGCCACGTCGCAGGCTACGACGGTGACCTGGGCGCCGTGGCCGCGCAGTTCCTCGCACAGCTCGCTCATGCCCTCGGCGGCGGGACCGCGCCGTCCGGCCAGCAGCAGGGAGCGGACGCCGTGGGCGGTGACCAGATGGCGGGCGACCTGCCGGGCCAGCACTCCCCCGGCGCCGGTGACGAGCACCGTGCCCTCGCCGACCGCGGCGGGCGCGTCGGTGTCGGGCGTGGCGCGGGTCAGCCGGGGCACGAGGGCCGCTCCGTCCCGCAGCGCGGTCTCGCTCTCCTCACCGGCCAGGGCGGCGGGCAGCAGGGCCAGGGAGGCGGCCGTGCCGTCGTGGTCGACGAGGACGAACCGGCCGGGGTTCTCGGCCCGTGCCGCGCGGACCAGGCCCCATACGGCGGCCTGCGCGGGGTCGGTGCGGTTGGCGTCCCCGGGGCCGGTGGTGACCGCGTGCCGGGTCAGCAGGACCAGCCGGGAGGTGGCGAGGGCGTCCTGCGCGAGCCACTCGGTCACCAGCCGCAGCGCGTGGTGGGTGGTGTGCCGGGCCGCGGTGGCGGGGTCGGTGTCCTCGTCGGGCGCCGGTGCGACGGCCAGCACGGTGTGCGGTACGGCGGTCCCGGCGGTCGCCGTCACCAACGCCGCCGGATCGGCGTGCCGCACGGCCCCTGCCAGGACCGGGTGGCCGGTGAGTTCCGCAGCCGGGCCCAGGAGGTGCAACGGGGCGACGGCGGTGGACGGTCCGGCGAGGTCGGCCGAGGGCCAGCGGACGGTGTGCAGCGCACCGGCGCCCGCGGCGGCCGACAGCGCCGCGGTGTCCACGGGACGCAGGGCGAGCGCGCCGATCTCGGCGACCGGCGCCCCGATGCCGTCGAGGAGCGTCACCCGGTGGGTGTGGTCTCCGGCGGGGGTGAGCCGGACGCGCAGGGCGGCGGGCCCGGCGGCGTGCACGGTGACGTCCCGGAAGGTGAACGGCACCACGGTGCCCGGGCCCTCGGCCGTGGTGAGGGCCACGGTGTGCAGGGCCGCGTCGAGGAGCGCGGGGTGGACGCGGAACCGGTCGGTGCCCTGGAGGTGTTCGCCGTCCTCGGGGGCGATCTCCGCGTACACCGTGTCACCGTCGCGCCAGGCGGCGCGCAGCCCGCGGAAGGCCGGGCCGTAGGCGAAGCCCTGGGCGGCGATCCGCTCGTACAGGCCGGAGACGTCGACCGGGGCCGCGCCGGGCGGCGGCCAGGCGGCCGCGACGGGCCCACCGGCGGTTGCCGGGGCGCCGCCGAGGACGCCTTCGGCGTGCCGGGTCCAGGGTCCGTCCGCGCCGGCACCGGTGACCGGGCGGGAGTGCACGGTCAGGGTGCGCTCGCCGTTCTCGTCGGCTGCGGAGACGCCGACCTGGAGCCGCACGCTGCCGCTCGCGGGCAGGACGAGCGGTGTGTTCAGCGTGAGGTCGGCGACGTGGGCGGCTCCCGCGTGGGCGCACGCCTCCAGGGCGAGGTCCAGGAACGCGGTGCCGGGGAACAGGATCCGGCCGTCGAGGGCGTGGTCGGCGAGCCAGGGCCGGCCGTCCACGGAGACGGTCCCGGTCAGGACCAGCCCGTCCCCGTCGGCCAGCGGCACGGCGGCGGTGAGCAGGGGGTGTCGTACGGAGTCCGGGCCCGCGCCTGCGGTGTCGGTCCCGGTCGCCTCCAGCCAGTAGCGGCGGCGCTGGAAGGGGTAGGTGGGCAGGTCGGTGCGCCGGGCACCGAGAGGGGCGAACCAGGCGTCCCAGCCGACGCGGTGGCCATGGGTGTGCAGCCGGGTGAGAGCGGAGGTCAGCGACCGGCTCTCCTCGGTGTCACGCGCCAGGGTCGGCACGAGCAGGGCGTCGCCGTCGACGCATTCCCCGGCGAGCGCGGTGAGCACGCCGCCCGGGCCGATCTCCACGTAGGTGGTGACGCCCTGCTCCGCCAGGGTGCGGACACCGGCCCGGAAGCGGACGCTGTCACGGACCTGGCGTACCCAGTAGGCGCCGTCGAGGGGTTCCTCGGCGGTGACGGGGCGTCCGGTGACGGTGGACACCACCGGCACGACCGGAGCCTCGTGCCGCAGCTGGGCGGTGTGCTCGGCGAAGGCGTCGAGCATGCCGTCCATGCGGTGCGAGTGGAAGGCGTGGCTGACGTTGAGCCGGCGGGTCTTGCGGCCCTGCGCGGCGAGTTCGGCGGCGAGCGCGGTGACGTCGTCCTCGTCGCCTGACAGGACGGTGGCCAGCGGGCTGTTGTCGGCGGCGACGGCCACCCGGCCCTCGTGGGCGGCGAGCAGCGGTGTCACCTCCTCCTCGGCGGCCTGTACGGAGAACATGGCGCCGCCCTCCGGCAGAGCGGCCATGAGCCGGCCGCGCACGGCGACCAGGTGGCAGGCGTCCTCCAGGGTGAGGACGCCGGCGACATGGGCGGCGGCGATCTCACCGACGGAGTGGCCCAGCAGCACGTCGGGCCGGACGCCCAGGCTCTCCAGCAACCGGTAGAGGGCGACCTGCACGGCGAACAGCGCGGCCTGGGTGTAGTCGGTACGGTCCAGGAGCGCCGCCTCCGGGCTGCCGGGCGCGGCGAACAGGACGTCCCGCAGTGGCGTGTCGAGGTGTCCGTCGAGGTGGGCGCAGACGGCGTCGAGGGCGTCGGCGAACACGTCGTGGGTCTCGTACAGGACGCGGCCGGTCTCGGGGCGCTGGGCGCCCTGGCCGGAGAAGAGGAACGCCGTCCTGCCGCCGCGGGCCCGACCGGTGGTCAGGTGCGGGTGCTCGCGGCCCTCGGCGAGGGCGCTGAGCGCCTGGGTGAGGGCGTCGGTGTCGTCGGCCACGACGGCCGCCCGGTCCTCGAGGTGGGCGCGGGTGGTGGCCAGGGACAGCGCGAGGTCGGCCGCCGGGGTCTCGGGCCGGGCCTCGATGTGCCCCAGGAGGCGGCGGGCCTGGTCGCGCAGGGCGGCGGCGCCGCGGGCGGACAGCAGCCAGGGCAGCGCCCGCGCAGGCCGGTCACCGGACGGCGACTGGGACCGCGGCTGGGACTGCGGCTGTGCGGGGACCTCCTCAGGCTCCTGGAGGATGACGTGGGCGTTGGTGCCGCTGACACCGAAGGAGGAGACACCGGCGCGCCGCGGACCGGCACCCGGTTCCCAGGCCCGCTCCTCGTGCAGCAGGCGCAGGGCGCCGCTGGACCAGTCGATGTGCGGGGAGGGACGGTCGGCGTGCAGGGTGCGCGGCAGGACGCCGTGGCGCATCGCCATCACCGTCTTGATGACGCCGGCCACACCGGAGGCGGCCTGCGTGTGCCCGATGTTGGACTTCACCGCCCCCACCCACAGGGGGCGTTCGGCGGGCCGCTCCTGCCCGTAGACGGCGAGCAGGGCCTGCGCCTCGATCGGGTCGCCGAGCCGGGTACCGGTGCCGTGCGCCTCGACGGCGTCGACGTCGGCCGGGGAGAGCCCGGCGGAGGCGAGGGCCTGGCGGATGACGCGCTGCTGGGCGGGACCGCTGGGAGCGGTCAGCCCGTTGGAGGCGCCGTCCTGGTTGACGGCGCTGCCGGCCACGACGGCGAGTACCGGGTGCCCGTGGCGGCGGGCGTCGGAGAGGCGCTCCAGCAGGAGCAGGCCCACGCCCTCGGCCCAGCCCGCCCCGTCGGCCTCGGCGGCGAACGGCTTGCAGCGCCCGTCGGGCGACAGCGCGCGCTGCCTGCTGAACTCGACGAAGGTGTCCGGCGTGGAGATCACCGTGACGCCACCGGCCAGGGCGAGTTCACATTCCCCCGACCGCAGGGCCTGGACGGCCAGGTGCAGGGCGACCAGTGAGGAGGAGCAGGCCGTGTCGACAGTGACGGCGGGGCCTTCGAGGCCGAAGGTGTAGGCGATCCGGCCGGAGGCGACGCTGCTCGCGCTGCCGGTGGCCAGGTATCCCTCCAGTTCCTCGGGAGCCTGGCGGGCCCTGTTGGCGTAGTCGTTGTAGTTGGACCCCACGAACACGCCGGCCCGGGCACCGCGCATCCCTTCCGGGTCGATGCCGGCGCGTTCGAACGCCTCCCACGAGGTTTCCAGCAGCAGCCGGTGCTGCGGGTCGATGGCGACCGCCTCGCGGGGCGAGATGCCGAAGAACGCCGGGTCGAACCGGTCGGCGTCGTGCAGGAATCCGCCGTGCCGGGCGTAGGAGTGGCCGACGCGATCGGGGTCGGGGTCGTACAGGTTCTCGATGTCCCAGCCGCGGTCGGCGGGGAAGGGGGTGATGGCGTCGGTGCCGTCGGAGACGAGCCGCCACAGCTCCTCGGGGGAGGTGACGCCGCCGGGGAAGCGGCAGCCCATGCCGACGATGACCACGGGGTCGTCGTCCACGGAGGCCGTGGGTAGGGCCGGCAGGGCGGCGTCGGCGGTCTGTCCGCCGAACAGCTCGCCGTCCAGGTGCGCGGCGAGGGCCGACGCGGAGGGGTGGTCGAAAGCGAGGGTGACCGGCAGCCGCAGACCGGTGGCCTCGGCGAACCGGTTACGCAGCTCGACCGCGGTCAGCGAGTCGAAGCCGAGGTCGCGGAAGGCACGGCCCTCCGGGACGGCGTCGGCATCCGTGTGACCGAGGACGGCGGCGGCCTGGGTGCGGATCTCCATGAGCAGGGCGGCACGGCGTTCGACGGGAGGCAGGGCGGCCAGCCGCTTGACCAGCGGCGGCCCGTCGACCGCACTGCTCTCCTGCTCCGCAGCCCGGTCGGCGACGGCGGTCCGGGGCTCGGGGAACTCGCGCAGTGCGGCGAAGGCGCGGGCCGTGATGAGCTTCCAGTCGACGTCGGCCACGATGAGGAACTCCTCGTCCTGGTCGAGGGCCTTCTGGAGAGAGGCGACGGCGAGTTCGGGTTCCATCGGCGGTACGCCGTCGCGGCGCAGCCGTTCGGCGACGTCCTCGCCGACCATGCCACCGCCGGCCCAGGTGCCCCAGCCGATCGAGGTGGCGGGCAGGCCCTCGGCGCGCCGGCGGGCGGCCAGCGCGTCGAGGTGGGCGTTGGCGGCGGCGTAGCTGCCCTGGCCCGGTCCGCCGAGGGTGCCCGCCATCGAGGAGAACAGGACGAACGCGTCGAGGTCGAGATGGCGGGTCGCGGCGTCGAGCGCGAGCGCCGCGTCGGCCTTGGGCCGCAGCACGTCGTGGGCCCGCTGCGGGGTGAGCGCGTCGATGAGGCCGTCGTCGATGATGCCCGCGGTGTGGAAGACGGCGGTCAGGGTGCCGCCTCCGGGCAGGTCGTCGACGAGTCGCCGCACGGCCTCCGCGTCGGACACGTCGCAGGCGACGATGCTGGCCGGGGTGCCCAGTTCCGCGAGTTCGGCCACGAGGTCGTCGGCGCCGGGGGCGGCCGGACCGTGCCGGGAGACGAGTACCAGGTGCTCGGCGCCGCCGCGGGCGAGCCAGCGGGCGATGTGCCGGCCGATTCCGCCGGTGCCGCCGGTGACGAGTACGGTGCCGGACGGTGTCCAGGTGCCCTCGGGGCGCGGTCCCTCACCCGCGCGCACCAGGCGCCGGGCGAAGATCCCGGACGGGCGCACCGCGACGTGGTCCTCCTCCAGCGTCCCGGACAGGGCGGCGGCCAGGCGTCGCGCGGCCCGGGTGCCGAGCGTCCCCGGCAGGTCGACGAGCCCGCCCCAGCGCTGCGGGTACTCCAGCGCCGCGATGCGTCCGAGGCCCCAGCTCATCGCCTGCAACGGGCTGACGAGCGGGTCGCCGCGGCGGACGGTGACGGCACCGCGTGTGGCGCACCACAGCGGCGCGTCGACCTGTGCGTCGCCGAGCGCCTGCAGCAGGATGGTCATCAGCACCAGGCCGGTGGGCAGCACGCCCTCCCGCGACCACGGCGACTCGTCCAGCGCGAGCAGCG
The DNA here is from genome assembly GCF_040682975.1 of Streptomyces sp. NPDC051051. NCBI lineage: Bacteria > Bacillati > Actinomycetota > Actinomycetes > Kitasatosporales > Streptomycetaceae > Streptomyces > Streptomyces sp. NPDC051051. The sequence goes on along the minus strand of NZ_JBFBCB010000107.1, from coordinate 619 downwards.
AGAGCACACCGCCGACGGTGATGTCCTCGGTCCGCTGCCGTATCAGGTCCGCCATGCGGTCGCGTTCGGCCTCGGCGGCTCCGACGACCAGGACGCGTGCCTCGCCCGCGTGTGCCCCGACGGCCTCGCACACGTCCCGTACGAGGGGATCGGTCTCGTGTCCGGCGGGTACGACGAGCAGCCAGGTACCCGGGAGCGCGGCGGCGCGGGCGGGCTGTTCGGCGCGGGGGCTCCAGGTCACGCGGTAGCGCCAGCCGTCGAGGGTCGAGCGGTTGATCCGGTCGCGCCGCCAGGACGACAGCGCCGGCACGATCTCCGCGAGCGAGCGGACATCGGTGATCCCGAGATCCTCGGCGAGGGCGTCTAGGTCGTGGTTCTCCACGCTGGTCCAGAACTCGTTGTCGAGGACGTCCACGCCATCGGTGCCCACCGCGTCACCGGCCGGGCGGTCGACCGGTTCGAGCCAGTAGTGGCGCCGCTGGAAGGCGTAGGTCGGCAGGTCGACACGACGCGGGGAGAGTCCCTCGAAGGCGGGTGTCCAGTCCACGGCGACACCACGCGCCCACGCCTCACCCAGCGACACATACAACCGGCCCAGACCCCCCTCACCCCGGCGCAG
>NZ_JBFBCB010000106.1:0-8484 GCF_040682975.1 Streptomyces sp. NPDC051051 | reverse complement strand
GGAGAGCGCCTTGGCGATCTCGACGATCTGCTGGTCCGCGATGGACAGACCGCGCCGGGGCACCTCAGTCGTGCGGGACGACCGCGACGGGAGCGGTGCAGTGGTGCAGCACCGCGTGGGTGACATGGCCGACGTGCGTGCCGGGTCCACGGCGGCGGATCCGGCGGCCCACCACCACGAGCCGGGCGTCGCGGGACGCCTCCACCAGCTGTGCGGCCGGGCTGCCGTACCGGGACTCGGCCGTGATCTCCAGGTCCGGGAACTTCTCCCGCCAGGGGTGGAGCATCTCGGTCAGCGCGGTGGACTCGTACTGGGCGAGCGTCTCGTGGAGGCCGGGGTCGGCCGCCAGTGCGTAGGCGTAGGAGGGCTTCGGGCTCCAGCCGTGGACGACGCGTACGGCGGCGCCGCGGCGGACCGCCTCGGTCAGGGCGAACTCGATCAGCGCCTCGCTCGGCCGGCCGGTGTCCAGACCCAGTACGACCGGCCCGTGCGCGTCGCCCGTGCCGTGCCCGTCGGCGGGTTCGGGGGCGCGGACCAGGACCACCGGCCGTTCGGCGTGCGCCACGACGGCGAGGCCGACCGAGCCGACCAGGAAGCCGCCGAGCCCGCTCATCCCGCGCGAGCCGAGCACCAGCAGTTCCGCCTCGGCGGCCGCCCGGCACAGCTCCTCGGCCGGGCGGCCGGAGAGCTGCTCGGTCCGGACGTCGAGACCGGGGTGCCGCAGACGCAGTTCCTCGGCGGCCTCGCGCGGGATTCTCCCGGTCCAGTGCCGGCTGGTCCCGGCGTCGGGGAGGGGGTCCTGCGCCATGGGCTGCGGAAGGGGCTCCCAGACCTGGACGAGCCGGAGCGGCAGGGTGCGCAGCCGCGCCTCCCCGGCCGCCCACTCGGCGGCGGCGCGGCTCTCGCGGGATCCGTCGAAACCTACGGTGACGGTGTGGGACATGGTGTGCGTCTCCTGGGTGAGGGGCCGGGCCGGCCGGCCGCGGGGGTGGTGGGGTCGGGGTCTCACTGCCGCGGCGGGCCCGGTCGGGGGCCCGCCGCGTGCGGCGCGCTCAGCGCAGCCAGCCGTTGTCGCGCACGAACGGGAGGGCGGCCCAGCGGCGGCCGGCGCCGAGGGTGTCCCCGGCGGAGGCGGCGGCCAGGGCGATCAGGACGAGGGCGTAGACGAGGTGGTGGTCGGCGAAGGGGTTCGTCGACATGCTCGGCGCGCCGTCCGAGAGGTGCTGGGCCGGCGGCCACTCCGCCATCCACATCAGCGCCATCATCGCGGTTCCCGCCACCGCGGCGAGCCGCAGGCCGATCCCCGCGACCAGTGCCGCGCCCACGCCCAGGAGGCCGAGCATGAACAGCCGGTCCGCCCAGGCGGCACCGGCCCAGGAGTGGAACGTCGACTCCAGCGGCCCGGCCGCGACACCGCTGAGGAACCCCTTCGTCGGCGAGCCGCCGTCGATCCAGCCCTTGCCGGAACCGGTGGCGTAGCCGAGGCCGAAGGTCTTGTCGAGGAAGGCCCACAGGAAGACGAACCCCATCAGGATCCGCAGGCTCCCCAGGAGGCGGGCCCGCACGGTGTGCGTGCCCTCGAGTGCCGACTCGGCGGTCCCGGGCGCCGTGGCCGCACGGCCCCTGCGGAACGACGGCAGGTGAAGACCCGCGGTGCGGTGAGCGTGCTCGTGCACGGCCATGGCGGTGTTCCCTTCGGAGGCGGTCCGGTCGGTCCCGGACACCACTCACTGTGCTGTGCCGGGCCGCCCCCACCGAGTGCCGAAGGGCCGCGGCCGAAGGGCTGAACGTCCCCCGGTCAAGGGCCTGTTCGGCGGCGGGCGTACGGCAGAGGGGCGAGCACGGCGCGGTCCGCCGCGGCCGACCGGCCGGCGCGGACAGGGCCGTCCGGAGCCGGGCAGGGCCACTCGGCCCCTGGCCTTCGCGCTCCCCCGACACCACGCTGAGCCAGGACGACGACCGGCACCGCCCACGGCACGTGCGGGTCGGAAAGGAGTTCCGATGAGCACGACGACTCTCGACGTTCCCGTCCTGGAGAGGCTGATCGCCGCCGCCGCGGCGGCGCCCTCCGTCCACAACACCCAGCCCTGGCGCTTCCGGTACGTCCCGGAGACCCGGACGGTGGAGATCCGGGCCGCCACGGAACGGGGCCTGCGCCACCTCGACCCCACGGGGCGTGCCCTGCACCTCTCGGTCGGCTGCGCCGTCCTCAACCTGCGCGTGGCGGCCGCCCATCACGGCCATGAACCCGTCACGCGGCTGCTCCCCCGTCCCGGTCGACCGGATCTCCTCGCCACCGTCCGCCTTGCCCGGCCGGCCCGCGGTACCTCGGCACCCGACCTGCACGACGCCGTGTGGCGCCGGCACAGCAGCCGGTTCCCGTTCTCCGACCGGCCCTTGCCCGGGCACCTCCTGGCCGAACTCGCCGAAGCGGCCCGGGCGGAGGGTGCCTTCCTGCGCTTCCCCGAGCCGCAGGAGACCGACCACGTGCTGCGGCTCACGCGGGAGGCAGAACGCCGCAACACGGTGGACGCCGACCGCGCGGCCGAGAGCCGGCACTGGGTCCGGGCCGCGGAACCCTCGGCGGTGGGCATGCGGGAGGGGGTCCTGGGCCTCCAGGACTTCCTGGACCGGGTACCGATGCGGGACTTCGGCGCCCACCGGCACCCGGCCGTCCTCGCGGCCCGCCCGTACGAGGCGCGTCCGCAGCTCGCCCTGCTGTCCACGGCGCACGACCGGCGCGCGGACTGGCTGCGCGCCGGCCAGGCGCTGGAGCACGTCCTGCTGTTGGCCACCGCCCACGGCACCCGGGCCTCGTTGCTGCACCAGGCCCTCGAATGGCCGGACCTGCGCGCACAGTTGGGGTCGCTCGGCGACGAGCGGCGCGGCCACGCGCAGATGGTGATCCGGCTCGGGTACGGCCCCGACGGACCGGCCTCACCGCGCCGCGCGGTGGAGGAGGTCATGGACGTCGCGCGCGTGCCGCTGTGATCCGCCGGGGTGGTGAGGACGGCCCGACGGGGCCGCGCGGAGGGCCGTAGGTGCCGTGCGGAGGGCCGTCGGCGCGGTGCGGGAGGCGGCCGGAGCCGCCGGTGCGGTGCGGAGGGACGAGGGGGCTCCCGTGCCTCGCACGGACGACTCGGCGGGCCTGCCCGGACGTCTCCGTCCGGACAGGCCCGCCGCCGTGTCGTGGTCAGCCGGCCGCCGGACTCTCCGTCTCCCGCAGCGGGGCGTGCCACACGAGCTCCGTGCCGCCGCCCTCCCGGTCGGTGTGTTCCATGTCCCCGCCGAGCTTCCTGGCCCGCTCCGCCATGTTGGTGAGGCCGCTGCGGCGGCCTTCCGCCGGGATGCCCACACCGTTGTCGGTGACCGTGAGGCGGACCTGCTTGCCGTCGGTCTCCAGCACGACCTCGGCGCGGTCGGCGCCGGCGTGCCGGGCGATGTTGGTCAGGGACTCGGACAGGACGGCCACGATGTGGTCGGCGGTGTCCTTCGGCACGTGGGTGTCGAGCAGTCCCTCCATGCGGACGCCGGGTGCGAAACCGAGGACGGGCGCGGCCTCTCCGACCACCCGGACCGCTCGGGCCCGCAGGCCGGGCGCCGCCTCGTCGCCGCGGGTGCGCAGACCGAAGATCGTCGACCGGATGATCTTGATGGTCTCGTCGAGGTCGTCCACCGCCCTCAGCACCCGCTCGGAAGCACCCGAGTGCTCGATGAAACGGCCCGCGCTCTGCAGCGTCATACCGGTGGCGAACAGCCGCTGGATGGCCAGGTCGTGGAGGTCCCGGGCGATCCGGTCGCGGTCCTCGAGCAGCACGATCTGCTCGGCGTCCTGACGGCGTTCGGCCAGCTCCATGGCGACGGCCGCCTGGGCGGCGAAGACCCGCAGCGGTGCCATCTCCTTCTCGGTGAACTCGTTGCCGCCCGTCTCCCGGACCAGCAGCACCACACCGCGGGCGCTCTCGCCGGAGCCGATGGGGACGGCCACGGCCGGACCCAGCCCCGTGAACCGCGGGGGGCCCGCCGAAGTCCGGTCGTCCTGGGCGATGTCCGCGCTGGTCACCGGCGTGTCCCGGGCGAAGGCCTGGCCGATGAGGCTGCCTTCCTGGGGCAGTACGAGGCCCCGGTGCGCTTCCGCTTCCGGGCCGATGGCCAGTTCCACGGCGAGGGAGTCGGTGCCCTGCATCGGGATCGCCAGCACGGCGAGTGCCGCGCCGGTGATCTCCCGTGCCTGTTCGGCGATGAGCGCGAGGACGTCGCCCTGCTCGCTGCCGGACATCAGCCGGTGGGTGATCTCGGCGTTGGCCTGGAGCCAGCGCTCGCGCAGCCGGGACTCCTCGTAGAGCCGGGCGTTGTCGATGGCGACGCCCGCCGCGACGGCCAGCGTCGACAGCACCGCCTCGTCCTCCTCGTCGAACTGCAGCCCGCCGCGTTTCTCGGTCAGGTACAGGTTGCCGAAGACCTGCTCGCGCACCCTGATGGGGACGCCGAGGAAGGAGTTCATCGGCGGGTGGTTCGCGGGAAAGCCGTACGAGGCGGAATGTTCGGAGAGTTTCGCCAGGCGCAGGGGCTCGGGGTGCCGGATCAGCTCTCCGAGGATGCCGTGGCCCTCCGGGTACGGGCCGATGCGCGCGATCTGTTCGTCGCTGACGCCGACCGTGTGGAACGCCGACAGCCGGCGCCCGTCCGGGCCGATCACGCCCAGTGCGGCGTACTCGGCGTCGACGAGGGCCGCGGCGGCCTCGACGATGCTGTGCAGCGCCTGCTCGAGGTCCAGCTCCCGGCCCACCGAGAGCACTGCCTCCAGCAGGCTGTGGACGCGGTCCCGGGTGCCGCGGGCCGCGTCCAGGCGGGCCTGCAACTCCTCCAGGAGCTCGTCCAGCCGTAGCTGGGGCAGCCGCATCCGGGCCTGCTCCCCCTCGGGGCTTCCCACCCGTTCTCCTCCCGCTCTCCGCCTGTGACCGGCCGTGGTACCGCTTCGCTTCGCCTGCCACGGTAGCGGTGGGCGCCACAGGAGGATACGGGATCGTTTCGTCGTGGGGGGAAGCCCCGAGGGGTGATCGTCAGTCGCGGGGCAGGCGGGCGGCGACGTACTCGGTGAGGTCGAGCAACCGGTTGGTGTAGCCCCACTCGTTGTCGTACCAGCCGAAGACCTTCACCAGGTCGCCGTGGACCTGGGTCAACGGGGCGTCCAGGACGCAGGAGGCGGGGTCGCCGACGACGTCCCGGGAGACGATCGGGGCGTCGGAGACCCTCAGGACGCCCTTGAGCGGTCCGGCGGCGGCCTCCCGGTAGGCGGCGTTGACCTCGTCCGCGGTCACGGGGCGTTCGAGGACCATGGTCAGGTCGGTGAGGGAGCCGTCCTCGACCGGGACGCGCACCGCGCTGCCGTCGAGGGTGCCGGCCAGCTCGGGCAGGACCAGGCCGACGGCGCGGGCGGCCCCGGTGCTGGTGGGGATGATGTTCACGGCGGCGCTGCGGCCGCGGCGCAGGTCCTTGTGCGGGCCGTCGAGGACCACCTGGTCGTTGGTGTAGCCGTGGATGGTGGTCATCAGCCCCTTGACGACGCCGAAGTGCTCGTCGAGCACCTTCACCATGGGGGCCACGCAGTTGGTGGTGCACGAGGCGTTGGAGACCACGTGGTGCCGTCGCGCGTCGTACGTGCCTTCGTTGACGCCCATGACGACGGTGGCGTCGACGTCCTTGCCGGGCACGGACAGCAGCACCTTGCGCGCGCCCGCCGACAGGTGCCGGCCCGCCTGCTCGCGGGTGCGGAAGCGGCCGGTCGACTCGATGACGATGTCGACGCCGAGGTCGCCCCAGGCGAGGGCGGCCGGGTCGCGCTCGGCGCTCACGGCCACGCGGTGGCCGTCGACGGTCAGCGAGGTGTCGTCGTGGTCGACGGGCCGGCCGAGGCGGCCGTACGTCGAGTCGTACGTCAGCAGATGAGCCAGCGCCGCCGGCGAGGTGACGTCGTTGACGGCCACCACCTCCACGGGTGTTCCGCTGCCCGCCTCGGCGCGTTCCAGCAGGCACCGCAGGTAGTTGCGTCCGATGCGGCCGAACCCGTTGATCCCCACGCGTACGGTCATGTCCGTCGTCCTCCCCGATGGGTCGTCCCTGTCCGGTGCTCCCCGGACGCCGTGTCAGCCTCCCGTCCGCGGGCGGGGCGGGACTTGGGCCGTAGGGGGGCCGGCGGCGGGCCGTTCGGCCCTGCGCCGGGCGGCGTGGCCGGGCGTCCGGTCCGGCCGCGCCGCCCGGCGCCGGGACGATAGGGCCGGTCGGCCCGCGCCGGGGACCTGCGGCCCCTGCTCCGGGCGGCCTCCGCTGCCGCATGGTGGAAGCAGAAGCCCAGTCCAGGAGGCAGAACACCATGGTCCGCACTGTTGTCGCGGGTATCGACGGATCGTCCGAGAGCAACGCCGCCGCGCAGTGGGCGGCACGTGAGGCGCGGTTGCGCGGCCTGCCGCTGACGCTGGTGCACGTGTGGCAGCCGGTGCCGGAGCCGATGGCCCAGGCGCCGCTGCTCGGCGCCGAGACGCAGGCGCACTGGAGCGAGCGCATCCCGCGTGAGACGGCCGAGGGCCTGCGGCTGCGCCACCCCGGCGTCGAGATCACGCAGCGGCAACTGACCGGCACGCCCGCCGACGTGCTGGCGGACGCCGCGAAGGATGCCGAACTGCTCGTCCTCGGCTCCCGTGCCCTCGGCGGGCTCGGCGGCTTCCTGGTCGGCTCGGTGGGCCTGGCGGCCGTCGCGCACACCGATGTCCCGGTGGTGCTCGTCCGGGCCGGCGGGCAGGCCGCCGACGAGCGCGTCGCGGATCCGGCCGGCGCCCCGTCCGCGGCGGCCCCGTACCGCCCGGTCGTGCTCGGCCTGGACGTGGCCGAGCCCGACGACGCCGTCCTCGGCTTCGCCTTCGAGGAGGCCGACCGCCGCGGCACCGCCCTGCGCGTGGTGCACGCGTGGACGCTGGCGCCGTACTACGTCTACAGCCTGCCCGTGGCGCCCGAGATCGGTGCCGAGCTCGGCCGGCAGGAAGCCGCCGCTCTGGCCGAGGTGCTGCGCCCCTGGCGTACGAAGTACCCGGACGTCGAGGTCGTCGAGATCTCCCGCCTGGGCAGCGCGGCCGACCGCGTACTGGACGCCGCCCGCGAGGCCTCGCTCGTCGTCGTGGGCCGCCGGATCCGCCGCAGCCCGCTGGGCGCCCACATCGGCCCGGTCGCGCACGCCGTCCTGCACCACTCCACGGCCCCCGTCGCCGTCGTCGCGCACCCCTGACACCGCACGGTCCACGGCGCACCGGCGCATCCAGCACAGACAGCACAGACAGCACAGACAGCACAGAGGAGAAGAAGCCATGAAGGCAGCGGTCGTTCGAGCGTTCGGTGAACCCCTGGTCATCGAGGAGCGTCCGGACCCCGAGCCCGGTCCGGGTCAGATCCGGGTCCGGGTGGAGGCGTCCGGGCTGTGCCACACCGACATCCACGCCGCGCACGGTGACTGGCCGGTCAAGCCCAACCCGCCGTTCGTGCCCGGCCACGAGGGCGTCGGCCTGGTCGAGGAGCTCGGCGAGGGCGTCACCCACCTGTCCGTCGGGCAGCGGGTCGCCGTGCCCTGGCTGGGCAGGGCCTGCGGACGGTGCGAGCACTGCCTGTCCGGCTGGGAGACCCTGTGCGAGCAGCAGATCAACACCGGCTACGGCTGCGACGGCGGATACGCCGAGAAGATGCTGGCCTGGGCCGACTTCGCCCAGCCGGTGCCCGAGGGCATCACCGCCCTGGAGGCCGCGCCGCTGACCTGCGCGGGCGTGACCACCTACAAGGCGCTCAAGGTCGCCGACGTGAAGCCCACCCAGCTCGTCGCCGTCTCCGGCGTCGGCGGGCTCGGCCACCTGGCCGTGCAGTACGCCAAGATCGCCGGTGCCACCGTCGCCGCGATCGACGTCACCGACGACAAGCTCCAGCTCGCCAAGGACCTCGGCGCCGACATCGTCATCGACGCCCGGGTGGAGAACGTCGGCGAGGTGCTCAAGCGGCACGGCGGCGCCCACGCGGCCATCGCGCTCGCGGTGAACGACGCGGCCTTCGAAGCCGTCAACGCCGGGCTGCGACGCGGCGGCAAGCTGGTGATGGTGGCCCTGCCGGCACACGGCACGGTCCGCGTGCCGATCTTCGACACCGTCCTCAACGGCACCTCGGTGATCGGCTCCATCGTCGGCACCCGTCAGGACCTCGCCGAGGTCTTCCAACTGCACGCCGCCGGACGCACCAAGGTCATCTACGAGACCCGTCCCCTCGCCTCCGTCAACGAATCCATCGACGAGGTGCTGCGCGGCCAGGTCAAGGCCCGCATCGTCTTCGACCTCGGCGCGGGGCGGTGACGACTGCGCGACGCATCCGGTCGTCGGTGCGGACGGTTCGGTTTACAGGTGGTGCATGGCTGTCGTCAGCTCGTGTCGTGAGATGTTGGGTTAAGTCCCGCAA
>NZ_JBFBCB010000105.1:0-8516 GCF_040682975.1 Streptomyces sp. NPDC051051 | reverse complement strand
CGGGGCGACCCTCCGCCTTGCGATCGCACGCACCAGACGCCGCCGGGCCTGCCCTTCGGGCAGACGACGCTACTTTCGAAACACGCCCTAGGCGTGCTGCCCGGCGCACACTCCCGCGGACGGCGGCCCCGGTGCCGACGCCCGCGGGGACCCGGCGGTGCCGCGACCGGCGCCGCCGGGTGCTCCCCGGTGCCCCGGCGGCGATGTCACTCGTCGTCGAGACCGCGCTCTATCGCGTACCGCACCAGCTCCACGCGGTTGTGCAGCTGGAGCTTGCCGAGGGTGTTCTGCACGTGGTTCTGGACCGTGCGGTGCGAGATGACGAGGCGTTCGGCGATCTGCTTGTAGCTCAGGCCCTTGGCGACCAGGCGCAGCACCTCGGTCTCGCGGTCGGTGAGCCGGGGCGCGTCCGGTTCGTCGGCGCCGGGCGCCGGGCCGGGGTCGGAGGCCAGCCGCCGGTACTCGCCGAGCACCAGTCCGGCCAGGCCCGGCGTGAACACCGGGTCGCCGACGGCGGTGCGGCGCACCGCGTCCAGCAGTTCCTCCGTGGACGCCGACTTCAGCAGGTAGCCGGTCGCGCCGGACTTCACCGCTTCCAGTACGTCGGCGTGCTCGCCGCTCGCGGACAGCACCAGGACGCGCAGCGCCGGGTCGGCGGCGACGACCTCCTTGCAGACCTGGACGCCCGGTTTGGCGGGCAGGTTGAGGTCCAGGACGAGGACGTCGGGCGAGGCGGCCCTGGCGCGGCGCACGGCCTGCTCGCCGTCGCCGGCGGTGGCGACCACGTCGAAGCCGGACTCGGCGAGGTCGCGGGCGACGGCCTCGCGCCACATGGGGTGGTCGTCGACCACCATCACCTTGATCGGGTCCTGTCCGCTGCTCATCGAGTGCCTGCCTTCCCCCGCTTGACGTGCTGTTTCGGTACCGTCAGTTCGACCTCGGTGCCCTGTCCCGGCGTCGAGACCAGCTCGGCCCCGCCGCCGAGGTCGCGCAGCCGGCCCCGGATCGACTGGGCGACCCCGAGCCGTCCCTCGCCCTCGGCCTGCGCCAGCCGGCCCTCCGCGATGCCCGGCCCGTCGTCCCGTACGGTCACGATCACCGCGTCGGGCTCGTCCTCGACCAGGATCCAGGCCCGCGCCTGCTCCCCCGCGTGCTTGCGCACGTTGTCCAGCGCGGCTCCGACCGCCGCGGCCAGCTCCCGGGCGGCGGCCGGGGCCAGCAGGACCGGGGCGCCGGGCTCGGCGAGGCTGACCCGGGCCGCGGCGAAGGGGGCGAGCAGCGCGCGCAGATCGACCGGACCGGCCTCGTCGTCCTCGTTCTCGTCCACCACGACGACGACGGCTCCCTCGGCGGCGTCCCGCGACACCCGGGAGACCGGGACGAGGCCGCCGGAGACCAGGGTGCGCAGGGCGACCTCCTGCTCGCCGGCCATCCGGCCCAGCTCGGCCGCCTCGCCGCCGATGACCGCGCCGCGCCGCTGCACCATGGCGAGCACCTGGAGCACGCTGTCGTGGATGTCGCGGGCGAGCCGCTCCCGCTCGCGGGTCGCGGCCTCGATCTCCAGGGCGCGGGCGAGGGTGCGCTCGGAGGCGCGGGCGACCTCGACGACGTAACCGATGGCGATGGAGGCGACCCAGACGAGGATGACGTTGTGGACGGTGTCGTGGGCCGGTTGACCGCGCTCGATCAGGTTGGCGACGGCCACCGGTGTGGAGGCGAACACCGCCCAGCGCCAGCCGCCCTTGATGGCGAACGCCAGGACCGATCCGGCCGTCCATATCGAGGGCAGGGTGGGACCGTTGTCCTGGATGTACTGGTCGTCGACGACCAGCGGGGTCAGGAGGATGCCGACGAGTGCGACGAGGAGGTCGGCGGTGAGGAAGCGCTTGGTGCACGCCGTCGCGCTCTGCACGCGGGGCAGGGTGGCGAGCGTCCAGCCGCACAGGACGGCGAAGTAGGCGACGGCGATGCCGGGCCGGTCGTAGCCGTCGTGGTCGGCGACGAACAGGCCGACCGCGTACAGCATGGTCAGCACCCGGTAGGCGGTGAGCGCACGCCACAGCGGCAGCTCGACCGACATCCTCATGACTCTCTCGCGCTCGGGCACTTCCCCCACCCCCGTGAGCCCGGACCGCCGTCGCCGGGGTCTTCCCCGGGACCGGGCCGGGGCCCTTGATCCAACCTGATCCGGACGAAAGGCCCTAGGGCTCGTCCCGCTCGGACTTCTCCTTCTTCGCCTGTTCCTTCTCGGCCTGCGCGAGGGCGGCCTTCGCGGCCTTCTCCGCTTCCTTGTCGGCCTTCGCCGCCTCCGCGATCTGCCGCTTGGCGGCCGTCGCGTAGATGTCGACGTACTCCTGGCCGGAGAGCTTCATGATCTCGTACATGACCTCGTCGGTCACCGCCCGGAGCACGAAACGGTCGTGTTCCATGCCGTGGTAGCGGCTGAAGTCCAGCGGCCTGCCGATGCGGATGCCGGGACGCATGATCTTCGGCATCACCTGACCGGGCGGCTGGATCTTCTCCGTGTCGATCATCGCGACCGGGATCACCGGAGCGCCGGTGGCGAGCGCCACGCGCGCGAGGCCGCCCGGTTTGCCGCGGTAGAGCCGGCCGTCGGGTGAGCGGGTGCCCTCCGGGTAGATCCCGAACAGCTCACCGCGCTCCAGCACGCCTATCCCGCTCCTGATCGCCGCCTCGCCCGCGCCGCGGGCGCCGGAACGGTCCACGGGGAGCTGCCCGACGCCCTTGAAGAAGGCCGCCGTCAGCCGGCCCTTCACGCCGGGCGTGGTGAAGTACTCGGCCTTCGCGATGAACGTGACCTTGCGGTCGAGGACCGCGGGGAGGAAGAACGAGTCGGAGAAGGAGAGGTGATTGCTCGCCAGGATCGCGGGGCCCTCGGCGGGCACGTTCTCCAGGCCCTCCACCCAGGGCCTGAAGATCATCTTCAGCGGCCCCCCGACGGAAACCTTCATCGCGCCGTACAACAACCGAGTGCCTCCTGTAAGTGTCGCTCAGACCTTAACCCGGAGTGGCGGCCCGAGGCTTCGACGACCCTGGTCGGTGTCGGTGCGGTCGCGTACGGTGAACCTCACGTCCGTCCGTCGCGGAAGTCCCGTCGCGGAAGTCCCGTCGAGAAGCGCCACCGAAGACTCCACCGAGAAACTCCAGCGAGAACCCCCATCGAGAACGACGAAGACAGGAGACCGAAGGTGCCGGTCCTTCCTGGAGCCGAGCCGTACCGCCGCGAGGGCGGGGAGGTAGGGATCCTCCTCTGTCACGGCTTCACCGGTTCCCCGCAGTCGCTGCGTCCCTGGGCGCGGCATCTGGCCGGGCACGGCCTGACCGTCTCGCTGCCCCTGCTGCCGGGCCACGGCACGCGCTGGGAGGACATGGCGCTCACCGGCTGGCCCGACTGGTACGCGGAGGTGGACCGCGAGCTGCGCGTCCTGCGGGAGCGGTGCGCGCGGGTGTTCGTGGCCGGGCTCTCGATGGGCGGCGCCCTGGCGCTGCGGCTCGCCGCCCGGCACGGCGACGCGGTCGCGGGCGTCGTGGTCGTCAATCCGGCGAACCGGGTGCACGGTCTGTCCGCCCGCGCGCTTCCGGTGGCGCGTCACCTCGTGCGCACGACGAGGGGGATCGTCAGCGACATCGCGAAGGAGGGGGCGGTGGAGATCGGGTACGACCGGGTGCCGCTGCACGCGGCGCACTCGCTGCGGACCTTTCTCCGGCTGGTCGACGGCGAGCTGCCGCAGGTCACCCAGCCGCTGCTGCTCCTGCGCAGTGTGCGGGACCATGTGGTGCCGGCGGCCGACTCCGCCCGGATCCTGAGCCGGGTGTCGTCGACGGACGTGACCGAGGTCCTGCTGGAACAGAGCTGTCACGTGGCGACGTTGGACCACGACGCGGACCGGATCTTCGAGGAGACTCTCGCGTTCATCGGCCGGCTCGCACCCAGTGTCGGCAAGGAAGGGACGACAGCAGGTGGCTGAGCACGACTCCGACCGCGAGGACCGTGAGGACCGCGAGGACGGCCGCGACCACGAGCCGGAGCAGAGTGTGCCCTTCGACGAGGAGGCCGCGTGGGCGGCGATCGTCGCGGGGTACGGCGACGAGCCGGTGGACCCGCCGGGCGCCAAGCCGTTCAAGTCGGTCGAGGACCTGGCGCTCCTGGAAGCGGAGACCAACGACGAGAGTCCGGCGAGCGGCGCGCCCTCGGGCGCGGGCCCCCTGGAGGAGCCCGCCGAGGAGAAGAAGCCGGCCGGACCGCTGGGCAGCTCGGTCTCCTTCGCCCCCGGTGTCGGACCGCGCGACTACTCGCCGGCCGAGCCCGCCGCGACGGACCCCGACGGGGAGGACGAGGGGCACTTCGTGCCGCCCGAGCCGCCGCCGCTGCCCGAGGCCGACACCACGGCCAAGTTCGCCTGGCTCGGGGTGATCGGCGGTCCGGTCCTGCTGCTGCTGGCGATCCTGCTCGGCTGGGAGATGACCTGGTGGCTGACGACGATCTGCATCGGCGGCTTCCTCGGCGGCTTCGCCACGCTGGTGATGCGCATGGGCCCGGACGACGAGGACGACGAGGATCCGGGGCGGGGCGCGGTCGTCTGAGGACCGCGCGGCCCCGGCCTGCGTCCGGCGGTCGGTTCAGACGGCGGGCACCCGCAGGGCGGCCAGGACCGGCAGGTGGTCCGTGGCCGTCCTCAGGTCCGTGTCCGTGACGCCCGGGAGACCGAGCGGGACCCCGCAGCCCAGCACCTCCACGCCCTTCGTCGCGAGGAGGGCGTCGATGCGGCGGTCCGGGTGGGCGGGCGGGAAGGTGTTCTCGCCTCCCCAGGGGGCCGTCGTACGGCAGTCCTGGAGTGCGGCGGTCAGGCGGGTGAAGGCGCGTCCGCCGGGGCGCTCGTTGAGGTCGCCGCCCGCGACGGCGTGCTCCACACCCAGTCCGGCGAGCCGGTCGAGGAGCATCCCGGCCTGCTCGTACCGCTCGGCCCCGTCCAGGCCGAGGTGACAGCTGAGGACACCGAGGCGGGCGCCCGCGAACCGGACCACGGCGGTGGCGAAGCCCCGTCGGTGGTGTCCGGGGGTGAGGGGCAGGAGGACGTCCTCGGTGCGTTCGACGGTCGCCCGCAGCGAGCAGAGGACGGCGGGGCCCGCGGCCGTGCCGCCGCCGGTGAGGACGACCTGCCCGGAGGCGGCCGCGAGCCGGGCCAGTTTCTTGCGCCAGCGGAAGAACCGCGGGGCCTCCTGGACCAGGACCAGGTCGGGGGCGCAGGCGGTGATCACTCGGGCGAGGGCGGCGGTGTCGTCGCGCATCGAGCGGATGTTGTAGCCGAGGACGCGGATCACGGCGGAGCCGTCGGGTTCGGTACGGGGTTCCGGGAGCGGCGGGGGCGTCACCATGCCGTCACGATACGGGTCGACAGCCCGGCGGGGGCGGGGATCCCGGACGGCCGCGGGCGTGGTTCCCCGCGCCCCCAAGGGGTGCGGGGAACCGTCGTGCGTCAGCCGGCCGCCCTCACATGATCGGGTCGGGCTCGCGGGCCAGGTCGGCCGCGCCCACCAGCCCCGCCTTGTTGCCCAGCCGGGCCGCGATCACGTCCGCCACCGGGCGCCAGTTGCCGCCGACCAGCCACCGCTTGTAGGACTTGCGGATCGGGTCGAGGACCAGGTCGCCCTCGTCCGAGAGGCCGCCGCCGACGATGAAGGCGGACGGGTCGAACAGGGAGGCCAGGTCGGCGAGGCCGGCGCCGGCCCAGCGGGCCAGCTCGCGGTAGGAGTCCACGGCGACCGGGTCGCCCTGGCGGGCGGCCATGGAGATGTGCTTGCCCTCGATGCCGTCGGGGGTGCCGTCGCCGAGCCCGAGCAGCACCTCGGCACGCTCCGGGGTGGCGTTGGCGCGCTGCTTGGCGTACCGCACGAGGGCGCGGCCGGAGGCGTACTGCTCCCAGCAGCCCTGCGAGCCGCAGCCGCACAGCAGCCCGTCCGGGACCATGCGGATGTGGCCGAACTCGGCGGCCACGCCGAAGTGGCCGCGGCGCAGCTTGTTGCCGATGATGATGCCGCCGCCGAGGCCGGTGCCGAGCGTGATGCAGATGACGTTGCGGTGGCCCTTGCCCGCGCCGAACTTGTACTCGCCCCAGGCCGCGGCGTTGGCGTCGTTCTCCACGACGACCGGCAGGCCGACGCGGGCCTCGACCTTCTCCTTGAGCGGCTCGTTGCGCCAGTCGATGTTGGGCGCGAAGTAGACCGTGGAGCGCTGGCGGTTGACGTAACCGGCGGCACCGATGCCCACGCCGACGATCTCGTGCCCGGCGCGCGCGCCCTCCACCGCGGAGGCGATGGCGTCCACGATGCCCTCGGGCGTACCCGGGGTCGGCACCTTGAAGGTCGAGAGGATGTTGCCTTCCTCGTCGACCACGCCGGCCGCGATCTTCGTGCCGCCGATGTCGACGCCGATGGTGAGTCCCATGAATCCCTCAGTTTCGGTCGAGCCCCGCTACGGCCAACCGTACCCGAGGGGGCGGCGCCGCTACCGCGCGAGCGCCGCCCGGGTGCGGGGGAGGACCGTCAGTCGAGATCGATGCGCTGGCCGGGGCCGGTGCCCCCGTCGTCGTCGCGGGGGTGGGCCGGGTCCTCGCGCGGATCGGCGGTGCGGGCCGTCCAGCGCCGTTCCTGCTGCTGGACGGCGGAGCGGTAGGCGGCGAGCAGTTCGCCGCCCGCGGCGGCCAGGTGGTCGAAGACGTCCGGGTTGCGCTCGATGACCGGTTCGACGGCCGCCCTGGCCTGCTGGACGACCTGGCGGACCACCTGCTGGGCGGCGGGTCCGGCGACCGCGCCGAGCAGCGGGGACTGGAGGCCGGAGAGCTTGTCGGCGACCGTGTCGACGAGTCTGCGCAGTTCCTCGGCGGCCGATCCCTGGGGCGCGCCCTGCTCCGCCCGGCGGCGGGCCTTCTCCGCCGCCATGTCCTCGGCGCAGGCGGTCGCCCAGGCGTCGGCGTCGGTGGCGCGAGGTGCCTCGTCGGGGGTCCGGTGCTCACCGGTGTCCGACGGGGGAATCTCTTCGCTCATGACGGGCTCCTGACTACGGTTCGTCCCTCCGACGTTACCCGAACGGCGGAACGTCCCTCACCGGGTCCGCGGCCACAGCGCGGGATCCGGCGCGAACCGTACGCGCAGCTCGCCGTCGCGCAGGGCGGCGCCCGCCACGGTGCAGCGGCGCAGGGCGGAGGGCAGCGGGACGATCCGGCGGAACGGGCCGGCGGTGACGACGAGCTCGTCGCCGCGGCGGACGAGGTCCAGCCCGTCGCGTACGGCGCCGGGCAGCGGGAGGTGCCACACCAGGACGCCGTCCGCGCCGGTCCGGTCCTCGACGGGCCACTCGACCGGGGAGGCCGCCGGGTTGACGCCGGGCACGGCCAGGGCGGTCAGGTCGTCGTCCCCGCGGGGGTCGTGGCCGAGGTGCGCGACGGTCCGCGCGCCGGTCCACTCCCCCAGGGTCTTCTGCTGCTGGGCGTGGAGTCCGGCGAGCGGGCCGTCGCCGGCGTCCTCGGGCAGGACGCGGTTGGCGAGGAGCGACTCGACGGGCAGGCCGCGCAGGGCCAGGCCGAGGCGGGCGTCACGGACGGCGTCGGCGCCGGCCGGCCCCGGCTCGGCCACCAGCCGTACGGAGGTCCTGCGGTCGGCGAGGACGGCCTGCACCGCGGCCAGTTCCACGTCCCAGCGGGCGGTCGTCTCGTACAGCCACTCGGCGGGCATGGGGACGCCGGCCAGGCGGCCGAGGACGGGGCGCAGGGCGCGGGCGGCCTGCCGCTCCGGGGGGAGCAGGCGGCGCAGGTAGCGCCGCAGTTCCTCCGGGAGGGCGAGCAGGGCGAGGGCCTGCGGGGCGGGCGGCAGGTCGACGACGAGGAGGTCGTGGGTCTCGGCGAGGGCGGCGTCGCGCAGGGCGCGCAGCAGGGTCAGTTCCTCCGCGCCGGGCAGCGGGGTGACCTCCTCGGGGTCGAGCCGGGAGGCGCCGAGCAGGTCCAGGACGGTGGAGGCGCGGTCCTGGAAGGAGGTGAGGTCGTCCCGGAAGCCGGCGGTGGCGTCGGGGCGCCAGGCGGTGAGGTCCGGGCCCGCCTGCACCGGCACCGCGCCCGTCGCCGTGCCGAGTGCCGCGCCCAGGGTGTCGGTGCGGTCGGCACTGAGCACGAGGGTCTTCACGCCCGCGCGGGCCGCCCCGAGTGCGGTGGCCGCGGCGACGGTCGTACGGCCGCTGCCGCCGGGGCCGGTGATCAGGAGGGTGCGCATGAGGGTGAACGGTAACGGAAGCCGGGGTTGTGCCCCGGTGGCCGACGGCAGGACGGGGGCCCGGGGGCGGCAGCCCCCGCAGCGGCCCGCACCGGCGCCGGGTGACCGAATACCGATCAGCGGCCGGGGCCGGGGCCGGCGGCTAGGGCGTGTTTCGAAAGTAGCGTCGTCTGCCCGAAGGGCAGGCCCGGCGGCGTCTGGTGCGTGCGATCGCAAGGCGGAGGGTCGCCCCG
>NZ_JBFBCB010000104.1:0-9723 GCF_040682975.1 Streptomyces sp. NPDC051051 | reverse complement strand
CGCTCGATGATGTACGTCGCGATGTGCTCGATGCCGGCGTACCGACGGCGGCGCACGGCGTCGGCGGCGGCGCCCAGCGCGTGCAGGGGCGCGTCGCGGTAGAGGGCGAGCGCCTCCTCGGGGGTGATCCGCCCACCCTCGGCGGCACGGTCGAGGACGGACTGGAGGTCGGTCTTCTCGGTCACCGGGAGCGTCCCTTTCGTCAAGGGTTGTGGACGGACCCGGTCAGCCTACGCCAGCGTCTCCGACCGGCTCACCTCAGGCCGCGTACGCCCCCATCAGCACGCCGGCCCAGGCACCGGCGATCAGGAACGGCCCGAACGGGATCGCCGTCCTGCGCCCGGCCCTGCCCGCGAGCAGGAGCACCCCGCCGTAGAGCGCGCCGGACAGGAACCCGGCGAAGGTGCCCAGCATGACCGTCGCCCAGCCGTACCAGCCGAGGGCGGCGCCCGCGCCCAGGGCGAGCTTCACGTCGCCGAATCCCATGCCGCCGGGGTTGATCAGGTGCAGCACGAGGTAGCCGGCGCCGAGCGCGAGGGACCCCAGCAGGGCCGTCGTCCAGTCGCCGGCGTGCTCGGGCAGCAGCGCGGCCACGCCGAGCAGAGCGAGGGCGGCGGCCGCGAGGGGCAGGGTGAGGGGGTCGGGCAGCCGCCTCACCCGCAGGTCGACGGCCGCGAGCAGCACCCCGACGGGCGTCAGCGCCAGCCACACGGCCAGCTCGGGCCGGACGCCGGTGGCGAGCGCCAGGCCGGCGCAGAGCAGCGCGGTGACGAGGGGGAGACGGAGGGCGCCGGGGCCGTACGGCGGGTTCGTGCCGGGGCACGCCGGGCAGCGGGCGGCGCCGAGCCAGCCGCGCAGGGGGTGCCCGTCGGGACAGGTACGACGCGGGCCGGGACCGACGGCGCCGGGCCCCTCCCCCACGTCCGCCCCCTGGCCGTCCCCCTCCTCCTCGAGTTCCACCGCGAACCGGTACGCGGCCCGGGGCAGCACAGCGCCCGTCGCCGCGCCCCACACCACGGCGAGGGCGATCAGCAGGGCGTCGATCGGTACGCCGGTCAAGGGACTCCGCTCTCTCTTCGCTCGTCGCCGGCGCCTTCGCCGGCCCGCCCGCTACCCGACCCGCGACATCCGCGCCACCGGGTCGCCCTCGGCCTCGCTCTCCGACCGGTACGTCAGGTCGTCGCCCGTGCGCGTCAACCGCACGGTGTGGGCGGCCGGGTTGCAGCCGCTGTGGTTGGTCGTCGCGCCGACGGAGGTGGCGGTCAGTTCCTCCGGGGTCGCCTTCTGCAGGGTCAGGACGTCGAGGCAGACGCCACCGAGCACGTCCGTCTGGCGCAGCCGCCCCAACTCCTGCCCCACGGCGGCCTGTTCCACCGTCAGGCGGAAGGTGCCCATGGGGAGCCGGCCGCCCAGGCCGCTGGCCTGGCCCTCCCAGGTGCCGACGTAGGCGGCGGGGACCGCCCCGGACGCGGCCGGGGGCGCGGTGCCCGCCGGGGCCGGGGTGGACGCGTCGCTGCCCGCGGCGCTGTCCTTGCCGCCGGGGCCGGAGCCGGGCATCAGGTCGAGGACGAACACCGAGCCCACGGTCACCGCCGCCAGCGCGCCGGCGACCGCGAGCGCCAGGGTGCAGCTCAGCCGCCGCCCGCGCCCGCCCTCGCCGGGCGTCGCGGCGGCCGCGAAGGAGAGGGACACCCTGCCGGGCCGCCCGTCACCGCCACCGTCGCCGTCGGCGACCCGTGGCACGGGTACGGGCACGGGTACGGCCGGCGTCGTACCCGGCATCACCGGCGGCGGCCCGAACGCCCCCACCGTGGCCGAAGCCCGCGCCTCCTCCGCCGAGGCGCTGCCGAACCCCACCGAGGCACTGCTGAATCCGACCGGCCCGGAGACCGGCTCCGCCCCGGCGCCCGCCCCCGTCGCCTCCAGGTTCAGGAGCTGCACGGCGCTCCGCCCCACCTGCTCCACCAGTCTCCCCGGCAGCCAGCCGGCGGCGACCATCCGGGCCGCCCCCTGCGGAGCGAGCCGGCGGGCGACCTCCGCCGGGGCCGGCCGGGCGGCCGGCTCCTTGGCCAGGCAGGCCGCGACCAGGTCCCGCAGGTCGCCGTCGAGGCCGCCCAGTTCGGGCTGCTCGTGGACGACCTTGTAGAGCAGGGCGGCCGAGGAGTCGCCGGGGAACGGGGGCTCGCCGGTCGTCGCGTACGCCAGGACCGCGCCGAGGGAGAAGACGTCGGCCGCGCCGGTGACGCTCCTGCCGAGGATCTGCTCGGGGGCCATGTAGCCGGGGGAGCCGACCGAGACCCCGGTCGAGGTGAGGGACGCGGTGCCGTCCGTGGCGCGGGCGATGCCGAAGTCGATCAGCAGGGGGCCGTCGACGGTGAGCAGGATGTTGGAGGGCTTCACGTCCCGGTGCACCAGGCCCAGCCCGTGGACGGCCGCGAGCGCTTCGCCGAGGCCCGCTCCCAGCACCCGTACCGTGTGCTCGGGCAGCGCGCCGCCGTCCGCCACGGCCGCGGCCAGCGAGGGCCCGGCCGCGTAGGCCGTGGCGGCCCAGGGGACGTCCGCCGCCGGGTCGGCGTCCAGGACCGGTGCGGTCCAGGCGCCGCCCACCCGCCGGGCGGCGTCGACCTCGCGCCGGAAGCGGGCGCGGAACTCCTCGTCGAGCGCGAGGTGCGGGTGCACGACCTTCACGGCGACCGTGCGGCCGCCGGCGCTGCGGCCCAGGTAGACGCGGCCCATCCCGCCGGAGCCGAGCCGGCCGAGCAGTCGGTAGGGCCCCACCTCGGTGGGTTCACCGGCACCGAGCGGCTGCATCACGTCCACCCCTCCCCCGTAGGCCCGTGGACCCTCGTGGGGCCGCCAGCAGCCTAGAGCCTGCGCTACGGCTGGAGCAGCTCCACGTGCACGTCGGCCGGGAAGCCCGTGGTCGGGCCGACGCGGCGGGCGAACTCGGTGACGGCCGCCAGCTGTGCGGGGCCGAAGCGGAAGTCCAGCGTGGTGAAGTACCGCTCCAGGACCTGCTCGTCGAAGGCCTCCCAGCGGGCCGCCTGCTCGGCGACCTTGGCGACCTCTTCCAGGGAGAGGTTGCGGGAGGCGAGGAAGGCCTCGTGGACCTTGCGGGTGATGACCGGCTCGCGCTCCAGGTAGTCCCGGCGGGCGGCCCACACCGCGAAGACGAACGGCAGGCCGGTCCACTCCTTCCAGAGCGTGCCGAGGTCGTGCACCTGGAGGCCGTACTTCGGGCCGTCCAGCAGGTTCGCCCGCAGGGCCGCGTCGCCGATGAGGACGGCCGCCTCGGCCTCCTGCATCATCAGGCTGAGGTCGGGCGGGCAGGTGTAGTAGTCGGGCCGGACGCCGTAGCGGTCGGAGAGCAGGAGCTGGGCCAGGCGCACGGAGGTGCGCGACGTGGAGCCGAGGGCGACGCGGGCGCCGTCCAGTTCCTCCAGCGGCACCTGGGAGACGATGACGCAGGACATGACGGGACCGTCGCAGCCGACGGCGATGTCGGGGAAGGCGACCAGGTCGTCGGCATTCTTGAGGAACTCGACGAGGGTGATGGGCCCGATGTCGAGATCCCCCCGCACCAACTGCTCGCTGAGCTTCTCCGGGGTGTCCTTGGTCAGCTCGAAGTCGAGGAGGGTGCCGGTTCTCGCGAGCCCCCAGTACAGGGGCAGGCAGTTCAGGAACTGGATGTGGCCGACGCGCGGCCGGGTGCGAGAATTGTCCACATCGCGACGATAGACCCCGTCCGGTAGCCTGCGGAGTCCACCCCCTGCGACGGCAGACGTCAACCTCTTTTCCGGACCTTCAAACGTCCGGGTGACGTGATCTTGACCTCTGTTGCTTTCGGCTGCCCGCGTGCTAGGCTCGCCCGCAAGTTGCAGTTTGGTTTCCCTTGCAGTACAGAGCCTGCGGAGCATGTAACCGCGGGCTCTCGTCGTTTTCAGACGTATGCAGTTGTGCGGCACTAGCTTTCACGCTTGCAGGGTTCTGGAGCAGGGCAACCCTTTGGGCCCAAGGAGGGCTTATGGCTACCGGAACCGTGAAGTGGTTCAACGCCGAAAAGGGCTTTGGCTTCATCGCCCAGGAGGGCGGCGGCCCCGACGTCTTCGTCCACTACTCCGCGATCAACGCGCAGGGTTTTCGTTCGCTCGAGGAGAACCAGCAGGTCTCCTTCGACGTGACCCAGGGCCCGAAGGGCCCGCAGGCGGAGAACGTCACCCCCGTCTGATCGCACCACACCCTGACGCAAGTCTCTGAGAGCAGTACCCAAGGAGCCCCGCGCCGCAAGGCGACGGGGCTCCTGCCTTTCCGCGACGGCCGGCGTCCGCGCCGGCCCCGGCGGCCCCCGCCGGGCTGTTTCCGTACGGGTGGGGGGCGGGGGCCGTACGAGTGCGTCGGTCGCCGTCCGGACCGGTGTCAGAGGTACCGGCTACGGTCCCGCGCATGACCGAAGCCCCCGATTTCCTCACCGCCACCCGCACCTTCTACGACGCCGTCGCCGAGGACTACTCCGACCGCTTCCGTGACCTGCACGCGAAGCTCCCCTGGGACCGGGCCGTGTTCGCGGTGTACGCCGAACTCGTCGGCCCCGGCGGGAGGGTGGCCGATCTCGGCTGCGGGCCGGGGCGGGTGACCGGCCACCTCGCCTCGCTCGGGCTGTCCATGTCCGGCCTGGACCTGTCGGAGTCGATGCTGGCGGTGGCGCGGCGGGAGAACCCGGGGATCCGGTTCGAGCGGGGCTCGATGCTGGAGCTGCCGCACGGGGACGGTTCGCTGGACGGCCTCGTCTCCTGGTACTCGTCGATCCACACGCCCCTGGAAGAACTGCCCCGCCTGTTCGCCGAGTTCCGGCGCGTCCTGCGGCCCGGCGGCCACGTCCTCCTCGCCTTCCAGGTCGGCGACGAGCCCAAGCACCACGACCGGCCGTGGGGCCACCCGGTGTCCCTGGACTTCCACCGCCGCCGGCCGGAGGCCATGGCCGAGCTGCTCACCGCGGCCGGTTTCTCCGTACGGTCCCGCACGGTCCGCGCACCGGAGCCCGAACTCGACGAGAAGGTGCCGCAGGCCTATCTGGTCGCCCGCCTCTAGGGTTCGTCCGATGCGCCGGTGACCGTCCGGGAGCGGATCGTCCTGCAGGAACACGGGGGAATCTGTCCGATGGGGAGTGGGCTCGGTCGGAGCACCGACTGCCGCCGGGCGGGGCGGCGGGCGCGCGGAAGGTCCTGGAGCGCGGGGCGACCGGGCGTGGGGGGGGCGTCGCTTCCGAAACGGTGCGGAGTTCGTCGCGGCGGCAGCCGGCCCGGACCCGGTTGCCCCCGGCAGACCGGCGGGCCGTCTCGGGCACCACGCGCGTGACCGGGCCGAGGGGGCGGCGGTCGCCGCCCCCTCGGCCCGACCGTCCCGGCCCAGTGGCGCCCGGGGACGGTGACCGGCGTGCGGTCAGGGGAGGAGCGGGAAGAGGACGAGGGCCAGCGGCTGCGTCACCGAGGACGGGGCGTAGCAACCCGTTCCCGCAAAGGTCGCGGTGTAGGTCCCTGCCGTGATCACCACGCTGGAGACCGGAAGCGGCGGCGGGGCCAGGGTCGCCACTCCGCTGGCGTTGGTGAGCGCGGTGCCGAGGACGATGGGACCCACCATCGTGTTCGCCCTGAACGTGACCGGTTGACCCGCGAGCGGAGCGCCACTGGAGGTGACCTTGAGCGTGGCGCTCATCGACGGCAGGACGAACGTACCGTTCGTCCTCAGGCGGATCTGCGCCGGGGACGCCGTCAGGGTCGTGGAAGCCGCGTTCACCGTCAGGTTCGCCGTCGCGGCCGAGGCACTGTGGCAGGTGCCTCCGTTGTAGACGGCGGTCACCGTGCCGCTGGTGCCCGCGGTGGCGGTGACGCAGGCCTTGCCGCTCGGGTCGAGCGCGACGGTCTGGTTGAAGCCGCCGGGCCCGCTGAAGGTCACCGTCCCCGTGGGAGTGCCGCTGCCCGGTGCAACGGTCGTGACCGTGGCGCAGAACGTCACCGGCCGGCCGCAGACCACGAGGTTGGGGGTGACGGTGAGCGCGGTCTTGGTCTGGGCGGTGTTCACGGTCACGGCCGCGGTGCCGGTCGACGCGGCGACACACCCGTCACCGCTGTAGACGGCCGTGACCGTGCCGCCGGTGAGGCCGCCGGTGGTCGTGCACGCGGTGCCGTCCGCGTTCAGCGGCACCGTCGTGTTCAGTCCGCCGGGGCCGGTGAAGGTCACCGTTCCGGACGGGGTGCCGCTGCCGGGCGCCACCACCGTGACGGTCGCGCACACCGTCACCGGCTCACCGCACACCGACGGACTCGGATCCACCGACACCGAGGTCGTGCTCGCCGCCTGGGCGACCGTCACCGGCGCGGTGCCGGTCGACGCGGCGACGCATCCGTCGCCGTTGTAGACGGCCGTGACCGCACCCGTCTTGAGGGCGGTCGTGGTCACGCACGCGGT
Source organism: Streptomyces sp. NPDC051051 (assembly GCF_040682975.1). Lineage (NCBI taxonomy): Bacteria > Bacillati > Actinomycetota > Actinomycetes > Kitasatosporales > Streptomycetaceae > Streptomyces > Streptomyces sp. NPDC051051. The sequence goes on along the minus strand of NZ_JBFBCB010000104.1, from coordinate 3,258 downwards.
GCCGTCCGCGTCCACAGCCACGGTCTCGTCCAGGCCGCCGGGGCCGGTGAAGGTCACCGTCCCGGACGGAGTGCCACTGCCGGGCGCCACCACCGTGACGGTCGCACACACCGTCACCGACTGACCACATACGGAGAGACTCGGATCCACCGACACCGAGGTCACACTCGCCGCCTGGGCGACCGACACGGCCGCGGTGCCCGTCGACGCGGCGACACACCCGTCACCGCTGTAGACGGCCGTGACCGCACCCGTCTCCAAAGCGGACGTGGTGACACACGCCGTGCCGTCCGCGTCCACAGCCACGGTCTCGTCCAGGCCGCCGGGGCCGGTGAAGGTCACCGTCCCGGACGGGGTACCGCTGCCGGGCGCCACCACCGTGACGTTCGCACACACCGTCACCGGCTCACCGCACACCGACGGACTCGGATCCACCGACACCGAGGTCGCGCTCGCCGCCTGACCGACCGTCACCGGCGCGGTGCCGGTCGACGCGGCGACACACCCGTCACCGCTGTAGACGGCCGTGACCGTGCCGCCGGTGAGGCCGCCGGTGGTCGTGCACGCGGTGCCGTCCGCGTTCAGCGGCACCGTCGTGTTCAGTCCGCCGGGGCCGGTGAAGGTCACCGTTCCGGACGGGGTGCCGCTGCCGGGCGCCACCACCGTGACGGTCGCGCACACCGTCACCGGCTCACCGCACACCGACGGACTCGGATCCACCGACACCAAGGTCGTGCTCGCCGCCTGGGCGACCGTCACCGGCGCGGTGCCGGTCGACGCGGCGACGCATCCGTCGCCGTTGTAGACGGCCGTGACCGCACCCGTCTTGAGGGCGGTCGTGGTCACGCACGCGGTGCCGTCCGCGTCCACAGCCACGGTCTCGTTCAGCCCGCCGGGGCCGGTGAAGGTCACCGTCCCGGACGGAGTGCCACTGCCGGGCGCCACCACCGTGACAGTGGCGCACACCGTCACCGGCTCACCGCACACCGACGGAACCGGATCCACCGACACCGAAGTGACACTCGCCGCCTGACCGACCGACACCGGCGCGGTGCCCGTCGACGCGGCGACACACCCGTCACCGCTGTAGACGGCCGTGACCGCACCCGTCTCCAAAGCGGACGTGGTGACACACGCCGTGCCGTCCGCGTCCACAGCCACCACCGTCTCGTCCAGCCCGGCCCCGGTGAAGGTCACCGTCCCGGACGGAGTGCCACTGCCGGGCGCCACCACCGTGACAGTGGCGCACACCGTCACCGGCTCACCGCACACCGACGGAACCGGATCCACCGACACCGAAGTGGTGCTGCCCGCCTGACCGACCGACACATCGAGGGCTCCGGCCGAACCCGTAAAGCACATGTCACCGCCGTAGACGGCCGTGACCGCACCCGTCTTGAGGGCGGTCGTGGTCACGCACGCGGTGCCGTCCGCGTCCACAGCCACGGTCTCGTTCAGCCCGCCGGGGCCGGTGAAGGTCACCGTCCCGGACGGGGTACCGCTGCCGGGCGCCACCACCGTGACGTTCGCACACACCGTCACCGACTGACCACATACGGAGAGACTCGGATCTACCGACACCGAGGTCACGCTCGCCGCCTGACCGACCGACACCGGCGCGGTGCCCATCGACGCGGCGACACACCCGTCACCGCCGTAGGCAGCCGTGACCGTACCGCTCTCCAGCACGGACGTGGTGACACACGCCGTGCCGTCCGCGTCCACAGCCACGGTCTCGTCCAGCCCGGCCCCGGTGAAGGTCACCGTCCCGGACGGGGTGCCGCTGCCGGGCGCCACCACCGTGACAGTGGCGCACACCGTCACCGGCTCACCGCACACCGACGGACTCGGATCCACCGACACCGAAGTGACACTCGCCGCCTGACCGACCGACACATCGAGCGATCCCACCGACGAGAAGAAGCACCCGTCACCGTTGTAGACGGCCGTGACCGCACCGGTCGTCAGCGCGGTCGTGGTCACGCACGCGGTGCCGTCCGCGTCCAGTGACGCCGTCGCGTTCAAGCCGCCGGCCCCGGTGAAGGTCACCGTCCCGGACGGGGTGCCGCTGCCGGGCGCCACCGCCGTGACGGTCGCGCACACGGTCACCGGCTCACCGCACACGGAGGGGTCGGCGTCCACCGACACCGAGGTCGTGCTGGCCGCCTGGTTTACCGTCACGTCGAGCGAACCCCCCGACGGCAGGAAGCAGTCGTCGCCTTCGTAGGAGGCGGTGACCACCCCACCGGTGAGGCCACTGGTGGTCAGGCACGCCGTGCCGTCCGCGTCCAGAGCTGCGACCTGCGTGCTGCCGTCGGGCAGCAGGAAACTGACGCTCCCTGCAGGGGTGCCGCTGCCGGGCGCCACCGCCGTGACGGTCGCGCACACGGTCACCGGCTCACCGCACACGGAGGGGTTGACGTCCACCGACACCGCCACTGCACTGGCTGCCGGGTTGACCGCCGCGTTCGCCGTGCCGGTCGATGAGGTGAGGCACTCGTCACCGCTGTAGACGGCCGTGACCGCACCGGTCGTCAGCGCGGTCGTGGTCACGCACGCGGTGCCGTCCGCGTCCAGCGCCACGGTCTCGTCCAGCCCGGCCCCGGTGAAGGTCACCGTCCCGGACGGGGTACCGCTGCCGGGCGCCACCGCCGTGACGGTCGCGCACACCGTCACCGGCTCACCGCACACGGAGGGGTTGACGTCCACCGACACCGAGGTCACGCTCGCCGCCTGGGCGACCGAGACGGCCGCGGTGCCGGTCGACGTCGCGACACACCCGTCGCCGCTGTAGACGGCCGTGACCGCACCCGTCTCCAAAGCGGACGTGGTGACACACGCCGTGCCGTCCGCGTCCACAGCCACGGTCTCGTCCAGGCCGCCGGGGCCGGTGAAGGTCACCGTCCCGGACGGGGTACCGCTGCCGGGCGCCACCACCGTGACGTTCGCACACACCGTCACCGACTGACCACATACGGAGAGACTCGGATCCACCGACACCGAGGTCACGCTCGCCGCCTGACCGACCGAGACGGCCGCGGTGCCGGCCGACGTCGCGACACACCCGTCGCCGCTGTAGACGGCCGTGACCGCACCCGTCTCCAAAGCGGACGTGGTGACACACGCCGTGCCGTCCGCATCCAGCGCCACGGTCTCGTCCAGGCCGCCGGGGCCGGTGAAGGTCACCGTCCCGGACGGGGTACCGCTGCCGGGCGCCACCACCGTGACGTTCGCACACACCGTCACCGACTGACCACA
>NZ_JBFBCB010000103.1:0-10000 GCF_040682975.1 Streptomyces sp. NPDC051051 | reverse complement strand
CTCACGGATCGACTTCCCAGCCCCGGGGCTTCCCGGCTCGGCGGATTCCGAAGTTCATCGCACTCATCGAACCGGGGTGTTGCACCGGTGCACCACCGGCCGCCCACCGTCGGTTTCCCCCGAGGCTCCCGTGCGGCCCGTCAGGCTCCCGTGCGGCCCGTCGTACCGCCGCCGCCCAGGAGCCCCCGTCTCAGCTCGGCACGCTGTGCGGGAACCCGCCCGAGAAGTCGCACTCGACGTCGACGACGCCCTCGACGGCGCGCACCAGACGGGCGGCGACGGGTACCAGGGAGGTGTCGCGGATGTGACCGGTGAGGGTCACCACGCCGTCCTGGACCTCCACGCCGAGGGGTTCGGCCGGGGCGGGGAAGAGGACGGAGACGACCTCCCGCCGGACCTCCTCGGCGATGTCCTGGTCCGTCCGCAGGAAGACCTTCAGCAGGTCCGCCCGGCTGACCAGGCCGTCGAGCAGGCCCTCGGCGTTGACGACGGGCAGCCGCTTGACCTTGCGCTGGGCCATGATGCGGGCGGCCTGGGCCAGGGTGGCGTCGGCGTGCACGGTCACCGCCGGGGTGCTCATCAGTTCCCCGGCGGTCAGCGCGCCCGCCTTGGCGAGGTCGGCCAGCCGGCTCCGCTGGGTGTACCGGTCGGGGTCGTCGTCGCGGAACTCCTCCTTCGGCAGCAGGTCGGCCTCGGACACCACGCCGACGACCCGGCCCTCGCCCTCCAGCACCGGCAGGGCGCTGACCTTCCACTCCTCCATGAGCTGGACGATGTCCTTGAAGCGCGCGTCGCGGCCCACGGCCACGACCGTGTGCGTCATGACGTCGCTGACGATGTGCGGACTGCTGGACATGATGTGCTCCTCGGAGTGTCGGAAGCGGGGTGGCGGTGGGCGGAGTACCGAAGGCGGAGTGGCGGTGGGGGAGCCGCGCCGGCGGACCGGCGCGCGGGGGAGCGGCGGTGACCAGGTCCGGACGGCCGGGGCGGCGCCGTCGGTCGACGGGCGCCCCGGCCTCAGCGGCTGCCGCTGCCGTACGGGGCGTACAGGTCGAGCAGGCGGACGCGGGCCGACTGCAGCCGGTGGGCGACGACCCGCCCGACCCACTGCGCGACCGCGCGGCCGAACTCCGGGTCGTCGGCGCACATCGCCCGCACGGCCTCCGCGTCGAACTCCCACGCGCGCACCGGACTGGTGGCCTCGGCGCCCAGCTGCCACACGTACGGCGGGAAGTGCCAGGACCAGCCGACCAGTTCGCCGTGACCGATCGACTCGATGACCGCGGCGCGACGGCCGGGCACCCGCAGGTCGAGGGCGACGGTCCCGGTCCTGATGATCCAGAAGCGGTCGGCGTGCCGTCCTTTCTCGAAAATGCGGGTGCCCACGTCGAAGGCGACCTCGCGGGCGTACCGCATCAGTTGTTCACGGTGCTGGACCGGAAGGCCCGCGGCCAGAGTGATGGAGGTCATCGTTCCCGTTCCCTTCTTGCCTCCGGCCGCAGGCGGCCGACGTGTGGGGCGTACGGAGCGTGCTCGGGGCGTCGGCTGCGGAGCCGGCCGGCGCCGGGTCGGGCGCGCGGGTCCGGCGCCGACTCGCCACGGCAGCTCCGCTGATTCCAGACTGTCCCCGTCGGCCCGCGCGGGCCACGGGCCGCTCGACCCCAATGAGGGTCCTTCGGCCCAACGGGGGGTGGGGCTCGGCCGGCCGGGAGGACATGGGGCCGCTCCCCGGCGGGATCCGGGCCGGTCGGCCCATGCGGCGAGGTGCCGACGGGAGTTGGCTGGAGGCGAAGGAACAGTGCCGGACCGGGAGGAGTGAAGAAGAGTGGGTACGGCTCTCGCACCGGAACGCCGGGAGCGGCTCGCGCTGCTGCTGGCCACCTCGACGGGTGTGACGTTCGCGATCGCCGCGGTGGCCGACGCGCTGGCCGTACGCCGGGCACGCCGACGGGCGGCCGTGCCGCCGGAACCGCCGGCTCGGCACCGGGAGCGGGCGGACAGCGTGCGGCCGGACAGAGGGCGGCCGGACCGCCGCGCACCGCTCTCCTGCTGACCTGGCGACCGCACACCACCGCCGCACACCACCAAAAAATCCCATCGGGACGTCCCGCCCGGTGGGCCTCCCGCCCCGCCCGGCCGGGACACCGGGAGTCCGCGCACGGCCCCGGAGCGGCCCGGCAGCGCCCGTCAGGCGGTCGGCGGACCCTCCAGCGCGGCGGCTGTCCGTGCCGTCCACGCGTCGATGGCGTCCCAGTCCCGGTGGTCGCCGAACCGGCCGCCCATCAGGCGGAAGACGATCCGGCCCGTACGCGGCAGCCGGGCCGCGGTGACGACACCGGAGAACAGACGGTGGTCCCGGTACCCGAGACCGGCCGGCAGGCCCTTCTCGATCACCGGCACCTCTTTGGGCCCCATGCGCCTGAACGGCCCACGCAGCGCGTCCGGCATCCCGACGCTGAAGATCCACACCGGCCGCGCCCGCAGCACGTCGAGGTTGTCCCGGAGGAAGTCCACGGCCGGGGGGAGCCACCTCTGCCCGTGCACGGCGCTTCCCAGCACGAACGCCTCGTAGGCGCCCGCGTCGGCGACCTCGGCCAGCGACCGGGCCTCCGCCACGCGTCCCGCCCGCCGCAGGCCGGCCGCGATCCGTTCGGCGATCTCCCGGGTGGAGCCGTCCGCGCTCATGTGGCCGACCAGGACGGTCATGACGCTCACCCCGACGCGGCGTGGGCGGGGGTGCGGGGCGCTCGTGCGCGCGGCCCCGCCGCGGCCACCGCGAGCGGCGCCGGGGACCGGGCGGGCACCACGGGCACCGCGACCACCGGAACGGGCGCGTGCCGCAGGCACTCGCGACCGACCGCGCCCATCACCGGGGCCTCGCCCCACTCGTGCGGCGTGCGTCCCAGGGCCAGCAGGAGGGCGCCGCGGGCCTGCTCCAGGAGCACCCGCGCGGCGGGACCCTCGACCAGTTCGGCGCGTACGGCCACGTCGGACCGCCGGCCGAGCACCTCCCGCAGCGTGTCCGCCAGCCGTCGCGCGGCCGCGTCCCGCTCGGCGGCGGCGGTGGGGCGCGCCGCGACCGGGGCGTACGGGGCGAACCCGGGACCCGACGGCTCCCAGGCGTGCACGGCGACCACCTCCGCCCCCAGGGCCCGGGCCTGCTCCGCGGCCCAGCGCAGAGCCGACGACGAGGCCTCGGACCCGTCGACGCCCACCACGATCCTTCCGGCGGTGACGATGTCGGTCATGGCAGCCTCCCGGAGAGTTCTCGTACCACCACGGTGGCTCCGGCGGCGGCCGCGCGGCGTGGGCCGGGTGGTTCCCGCCGGGCCGCCGATGGTCCCTCGCGGACCGGGCCGCTCAGTACAGGGACGCGGGCCAGCCGGTCAGTACGGCGACGACCACGCCCACGTCGAGCAGCACGCCGAGGGACAGCCAGGGGTTGAACCACAGGGTCTTCAGCAGCAGGCCGACGCAGGCGGCGAGGAGCGCCGCCGCCGGCCGTCCGCCGCTCTGTACGGCGACGGCCGCGCCCGCGATGACGTACAGCATGGACGTCACCGAGGCCAGGCCGATGGAGGCGGCTCCCGCGACCCGGGGACCGGGCACTCCTGCCGCCGCCAGCGCCCAGGAGTGCCGGGGGTCGAACGGCCCGTCCCCGCCGGTGGGCGCCAGCCAGACCGGCAGATGGACGAAACCGTGCACGAACAGGACCACCGAGACGAGCGCCGTGATCATCACGTCGATTCCCCCTTCCCGCGCGTCGACCTGCCGTGCGTCGACCGCTCCTCGTGGAGGGCATGCCCGGAGCCCCGGCGATCAGGACCGGTAGCGGTGGTGGTCGTCGTGGCCGCCGATGTAATGCCGTTCCTCGATGACGGCCTCCCGCTCGCCGGGCCTGAGCACCGTGCCCCGCGTGGACATGAACGCGATGAGGCCGAGGAGCCCCGCCGCCATGAGGACGAAACCCACGCCGAACGAGCTGTAGCCGAACACCATGCAGGCGCCGAGGACCAGGGCGCCGATCAGGGGCAGGGGAACCATGACTGCCTTCTCTCGTTGGTGAGGGCCGTCGCGGGGCCCGTCGGCCGGGCGGCCGACGCCCGCCGGGGCGCGGGCTCAGAGCCGGCGCATCCAGTCGTCCGTGATGCCGTGCAGGGCCGCTTGGTCGGCGGGCCGCAGATGGGAGTCGTCGAGCCGGTACGACAGGCGGTCGACGACCGCGACCACACCGTCGAGGCGGCTCGCCAGACCCACCGCGACGGGGATGTCGCTGCGCCGCTCCAACTGGCCGGTGAGCGTGACCACGCCGTTCCTGACGGAGGTCTCGACGACGTGCGGCGCCAGCCACAGCGCGTCGCCGAAGACCCGCTGCTCCACCGCCCGGCGGATCTCCTCGTCGGGGCGCAGGAACACCCGGAGCAGCTCGCGCCGGGTGACGATGCCGACCAGCCGGTCCTCCTCGTCCACCACCGGCAGACGCTCGATGCCGTGTTCGGCCATGAGCCGGGCCGCCTCGCGGACGGTGGCGTCGGCGCGCACCGTGACCGCCGGAGCCGACATGACGCCGCCGGCCGTGCCGGCGCGGGCCCTGGCCGCGTCGCGGCGGACACGCCGGCTCAGCCCGCGCAGCCGCTCCGCCCAGGAGCCCCGGCCGCCGCCCGGTGCGGGGGCCGCCGCCTGCCGGAGCAGGAGATCCGTCTCGGAGATCACACCGACGACCTTCCCTTCCGGGTCGGTCACCGGCAGCCCGCTGATCCGGTGCCGGTCGAGCCTGCGCACCACTTCCTTGAACGGTGTGTCGCGCTCGGCCGTGACGACGTCGCGGACCATGAGGGTGTCGACCCTGGTGGCCTTCATGGCTGGTTCTCCTCGAACGGTCGGGACGTGTCCGGAGGGAGGAACCGTGGGCCCCTCCCTCCGGAGCCTGTGCCCCCAGCGTCCTCCGGAAGGGGAGCGGCTCCCAGGGCCTGAGCGGCCCCGGGCACGGGGCCGAGCGGCCCCCACCGCCGCCGCCGTCAGCGGCCCGCGGCCGTCGACGGCACGGTCCCACGGCCGTCGGCGGCAGGCCGGCCCGGTGGTCCGTGCCCTGCCGGCTGCCGCGCCGTCCGCGCCGTCCGAGGCGACCGAGGCGATCGGGTGGGCCGTCCGGCCCCCGGACCACCCCCTTCGCCCCTGCCCCGGCGGCGCTCCGCGTGCGACGGTGGTAGAGAGGGTTTCTGCTGTATTCGCAGGACAGCCCGACGGAAGGCGGTGAGCACGATGACGGAACTGCCCCTGATCGTGGGCGTCGACGGATCGGATCCCAGTTTGACGGCGGTCGACTGGGCCGTGGACGAGGCGGCCCGCCTGGGCCTGCCGCTGCGGCTGGTCCACGCCTCCCTCTGGGAACGCTACGAGGGCGCCATGGCGCTCCGCGGGCAGGAACGCCCCTCGGCGCAGGTACTGGCGGAGCACATCGTGGCCTCCGCCGCGGAACGCGCCCGGCGGCGCAACCCGGACGTCAAGGTGTCGACCGCGATCCTCACCACGGAACCCGCGGACGCCCTCCTGCACGAGGGCGACAACGCCGCTCTCCTGGTGACCGGCTCGCGCGGCCGCGGTGAGCTGAAGGGACTGCTCCTCGGCTCGGTCGGCCTGGCCGTCGCCGCCCGCGCGCACTGCCCGGTGACCGTGGTCCGCGGGGATGCCGCCGCCCTGGCCGGCACCCACGAGCGGATCCTCCTCGGGGCCGGCGACGCGGACACCGGTGGTGACGCGGTGCGCCTCGCCTTCCGCGAGGCCGAGGCGCGGGCGTGCACCCTGGACGTCGTGCGCGCCTGGCGCTGCCCCGCGCACGAGAGCGTCGACCGTCCGGCGCCCGCGGACGAACGGGCCCGTCACCACGAGGAGCGCGCCTCGGCCCTGCTCGACGAGGTCGTGCGCGAGGCGATGGCCGAGCACCCGGCGGTCCGGGTGCGCCGGACGACGGTGGAGGGGCCGGCCGCCAAGGTGCTCGTCGACCGCTCGGCCGCCGCCGACCTCGTCATCGTGGGCGCGCGGCGCAGGGTCGGTCACGTCGGCCTGCAACTCGGCCGGGTGAGCCACACGCTGCTGCACCACGCGCAGTGCCCGGTGACGGTCGTACCGCAGCGGGCGTGAGAGCCCCCGCTCACGCACAGGGGAAGGAGGCGGAGGGTACCGTGGCGCCGTTGCCGGAACGGACGGGCCCGTCCCGCCGGTCCGGCACTGCGAGCGGACCGGCGGGCGGCACGCGCGACACCGACGGCCCGGGGCAGCTCGCCGAGGGGCCGGGTGCCGCCGTACCGGACGGGGTGTGGGAGTACCGGGGGTACGAGCCCGGGCAGGAGCCGCTCCGGGAGTCGCTGTGCACGCTGGGCAACGGCTACTTCGCCACCCGCGGCGCGTTCCCGGAGTGCGACGCGGACGGGGTGCACTATCCGGGCACCTACGCGGCCGGCTGCTACAACCGGCTGACCTCCGAGGTGGCGGGCCGCCGCGTCGAGAACGAGGACATGGTCAACCTCCCCAACTGGCTCCCGCTGCGGTTCCGGCTCGCCGGAGGGGAGTGGCTCACCCCGGACACGGCCACGGTGCTCGACCACCGCCTCCTGCTCCACCTCGCCTCGGGCCTGCTGGAGCGGCGGACCCGGTACGCCCTCGGAGACGGAGGCGCGCTGACGGTGCGCCAGCAGCGGCTCGTGCACATGGCGGACCCCCATCTCGCCGCCCTGCGCACCGAGTTCACCCTGGAAGGCCACTCCGTCGACCTGGAGGTCGAGGCCGCGCTCGACGGTGGCGTCACCAACGCCGGCGTGCCCCGCTACCGCGATCTGGACGGCCGCCACCTCACCCACGTGCACACCGGCACCCGCGCCGCGGACACGGTGTGGTTGCGCTGCCGCACCCGGACCTCCGACGTCCGCATCGGCATGGCGGCCCGCCTCACGTCGGCCGGCGCCCCGGTCGCCGCGCGGCACGAGCAGCGGCGGGCGGTCCAGGAGACCGTCCTGCACCTGACCGCCGGGAGCACCGTCACCGTCGACAAGACCGTCGCCCTGCACACCTCCCACGACCGCGCGATCAGCGACCCCCTGGAGGCGGCGGTAGAGCGCCTGGGCCGGGCCCCCGGCTTCGACGAACTGCTCGAGGCCCACCTGACGGCCTGGGACCTGCTGTGGCGCCGGGCCGACATCGACGTCCCCGGCGAGCCGGGAGCCGTCCTGCGGCTGCACCTGTTCCACGTGCTGCAGACCCTGTCCCCGCACACCGCGGACCTCGACGTCGGGGTACCCGCCCGGGGCCTGCACGGCGAGGCGTACCGCGGGCACGTGTTCTGGGACGAACTGTTCGTCCTGCCGTACCTCAACCTCCACTTCCCCGAGGTCTCCCGCGCCCTGCTCCGCTACCGCCACCGCCGCCTGGAGCAGGCCTGCGCGGCCGCGCGGGCGATCGGCCAGCGCGGTGCCCGCTACCCCTGGCAGAGCGGCAGCGACGGGCGCGAGGAGACACAGCGCCTGCACCTCAACCCCCGTTCCGGGCGCTGGCTGCCCGACCACTCCCATCTGCAGTACCACGTCGGTTCGGCGATCGCGTACAACGTGTGGCAGTACTGCGAGGCCAGCGGGGACGCCGAGTTCCTGCACACCAAGGGCGCCGAGATGCTCCTGCAGATCGCCCGCTTCTGGGCGGACTCGGCCACCTGGGACGAGCGCCTCGGACGGCACCGAATCCTGGGCGTCATGGGGCCCGACGAGTACCACGACGCGTACCCCGACGCGCCGGAACCCGGCCTCGACGACAACGCCTACACCAACGTCACGGCCGCCTGGGTGCTCACCCGCACCCTCGAGGTGCTCGGGGCCCTGCCCGAGCCGCGCCGACGCGAACTGGCCGAGCGCACCGGCCTGGACGGCGGCGAACTGGAACAGTGGGAGGACGTCTCCCGCACCCTGCACGTGCCCTTCCACGACGGCGTCATCAGCCAGTTCGAGGGCTACGGCGACCTCGCCGAACTCGACTGGGGGGACTACCGCAGGCGGTACGACGACATCCGGCGCCTGGACCGGATCCTGGAGGCCGAGGGCGACACCGTCAACCGCTACAGGGCGTCCAAGCAGGCCGACGTGCTGATGCTCGGCTACCTGTTCTCCCCGGCCGAACTCCGGGCGCTGTTCCACCGCCTGGGACACCGCCTGGACGAGGACACCTGGCTGCGCACCGTCGACTACTACCTGGGGCGCACCAGCCACGGCTCCACGCTCAGCGGCCTGGTCCACGGCTGGATCCTGGCCAGGGCCCGGCGCGCCGAGGCCTGGACCTTCTGCCAGGAGGCCCTGCGCGGCGACATCGCGGACATCCAGGGCGGCACCACCGGTGAGGGCATCCACCTGGGCGCCATGGCCGGCAGCCTCGACCTGGTGCAGCGCGGGCTGACCGGACTGGAGACCCGTGAGGGGGCCCTGTGGCTCGATCCGGTGCCGCTGCCGGAACTGTCCTCGTATGGGTTCGCCCTGCGCTACCAGGGCCACTGGGGCGTACGGCTGCGTCTGTCGCGCGAGCAGCTGGAGATCGAGGTGCCGCCGTCGGACCGCTCGCCCATCGACATCCAGCTCGCCGACCGGGCCGTGAGCGTCCAGCCGGGGGAGACGAGCCGTCTGCTCCTCCCCGGGTGACCGCGCCCGGCGGAGCCCGCACCGGTCCCGGATCCGTCGTCGCCAGGGCCCCTCGGCCGCCGCCGGGGACCTGCGGCCCCTGCCGGGAAACCGCTGCCCGGAGCGATCCTGGGACCAGGAAGCTCAAGAAAGGGCGGCACCGTTCATGTCCGTCGTCAGCACATGCCCCGGTCACGCCTCCGCCTATCTGGCCCGCGCGGCCATCACCGCGCCCTCGCTCCACAACACCCAGCCCTGGCGCTTCGTGGCGCACGGGGACAGGGGCATCGAACTGCACGCGGTCGCGGAGCGGGGACTGCCCCTGGCCGATCCCCTGGGACGGGAGATGGTCCTCGGCTGCGGGGCGGCCCTGCTCAACATCCGGCTCGCCATGCTGCACCTGGGATTCCGGCCCCTCGTCGACACCTTCCCCGACCCGCAGGACCTCGCCCACCTCGCCACGGTCGGCTGGGGCGCCTACACCCGGCCGACCCCCGAGGAGCAGCGGCTGTACGCCGCCCTGGGCAGACGGCACACCGCACACGGGCCCTTCCTGCCGCAGGCGCCGCCCCCGGGACTCCTGGAGGAGTTGCGCGAGCAGGTCCGTCGTGAGGGCGCCGAGCTGCACGTCGTCGACGACAGCACGGACCGCCGGCGGCTGGCCGAACTGGTCCGGGCCGGCGAGGACGCCCACCGCACCGACGCGACACTCGCGGCCGAGCAGGCCGGATGGACCTGGCGGTTCGCACAGCCCCGCAACGACGGGGTCCCGGCCGACGTCGGCGTCCTGCACCCGGACTGCACCACGCTCGCCGGCCGGGACTACGCGGGCCTGACCGGCATGTTCCCCACGCCGCCCCGGCGGTGGCCGGCCCGGACCGGACTGGTGGTGCTGCTCGGCACCGACCGCGACGACCTGGCCGCCTGGCTGCGGGCCGGCCAGGCACTGGAGCGGATGCTGCTGCAGGCGGCCGCCCACGGCGTCATGGCGGCCTTCCACACGCAGCCCCTCGAAGTGCCGCACCTGCGCAAGCGGATCCGGCAGACGCTCACCGCGGGGCAGTACCCGCAGATGGTCCTCCGCCTCGGCCACCCGCCCTGCGTGCGGTCCCTGCCCCGCCGTCCCGTCACCGACGTGCTCGGCTGACGGCGCCGTACCGGCCGGCGGAAGAGGGCCGGGCGAGACCCCTCGGGGATCTCGCCCGGCCCTTCGTCGCGTCGCCGCCGCCTTCGCCGTCCGTGCGGGCTCCGCCGTCCGTGCGGGCTCCGCCGTCCGCGCGGGCGCCGCGGTGCGCCGAAGCCGGCCGGGGGCCGGGCACCGGCCCCCGGGGCCGCGCGCGGGAGCG
>NZ_JBFBCB010000102.1:0-11565 GCF_040682975.1 Streptomyces sp. NPDC051051 | reverse complement strand
CGTCCGGTTCGCCGACGGCGTCACCACCCTGGCCGCGCAGGGCGTGACCCGCTTCGTCGAACTCGGCCCCGACGCCACCCTCACCGCCCTCACCCGCACCACGCTCGGCGACACCGCCGACCCGGTCTGCGTGGCCGTACAGCGCAAGGACCGCTCCGAGGCGGATGTGCTGGTCGCCGCGCTCGCGGCCCTGTACACGACCGGCGCGCGGGTGGACTGGGCCGCGATGTTCGGTGCCGTCAGGACCGTTTCGCTGCCCACCTACGCCTTCCAGCGCAGCTGGTACTGGCCCGAGCCGCGCCGTGGCGACGATCGGGCGTCCGGGGGCGTCGCGCCCGCCGAGGACCCGTTCTGGCAGGCCGTCGAACGCGGCGACACCCGTGAACTCGCCGACGCACTGCACCTGGACGACACCGCCCTCGGTGCTCTGCTGCCCGCGCTGGCCTCGTACCGGCAGGCACAGGCCGAGCGGCTCACTGCCGACTCCTGGCGCTACCGCGTCCGCTGGCAGCGTCTGGGCTCCGTCGGCGCCCAGGTCCCGGACACCGGACGGTGGCTGCTGCTCCAGGCCGGCGACGACCCCGCGCTCAATGGCATCGAGGAGTTCCTGCCCCGCATCGAGCGCCTGACCTGCCCCGCGGACGCCGACCGGACCGTACTGGCCGGCCTGCTCGCCGACGCCGCCGAAAACGGCTCCCCCCTCGCCGGCGTGCTCTCCTGCCTGTCCGGTGTCGGCACGGCCCTGGCCGTCGTCCAGGCCCACGGCGACGCCGTACCCACCGCCCCGCTGTGGCTGCTGACCAGCGGTGCCGTCGCCGTCGGCGGTGGTACAGAGAGCGCCGTCGAGCCGGGCGCGGCCGCCGTGTGGGGACTGGGCCGCGTCGCCGCGCTGGAGCACCCCGACCGCTGGGGCGGGCTGCTCGACCTGCCCGCCCGGCCGGACCGCCGTGCCCTCGCCCGCGCCGCCGCCGTCCTCGTCTCCGGCACCGAGGACCAGGTCGCCGTCCGCGGCGGCACCGCCCACGCCCGCAGGCTCGTGCCGGCTCCGGCGCCCGCCACGACCGAGGAGTGGACCGCTCCCAGGCATGTCCTCGTCACCGGCGGCACCGGCGCGCTGGGCTCCCGTGTCGCCCGCTGGGCCGTGGAGCGCGGTGCCCGCGAGCTGGTGCTCACCAGTCGCCGCGGCCCCGACGCGCCCGGTGCCGACGTCCTGCGCGCCGACCTCGCCCGGCTCGGTGCGAAGGTCACCGTCGTCGCCTGCGACATGGGCGACCGCGATGCCGTCGCCCGGCTGCTGGTCGCGCACCCCGTCGACGCCGTGATGCACGTCGCCGGTCTCCTCGACGACGAGGTGATCACCGACTGCGCGCCGGACCGGCTCGCCGCCGTGCTGCGGGCCAAGGCCGACGCGGCCGACCACCTCGACGCCCTCACCCGCGACAGCGACCTGTCGGCATTCGTCGTGTTCTCCTCCATCGCCGGTGTGTGGGGCAGCGGCGGACAGGCCGCCTACGCCGCCGCCAACGCCCACCTCGACGCTCTCGTGGAGCGCCGCCGCGCCCGTGGCCTGCCCGGCACGGCCGTCGCCTGGGGTCCCTGGGACGGCACCGGCATGGCCGCCGACCCGGCGGCGCAGGAGACACTGCGCCGCCGCGGACTGCGCCCGCTCGACCCGGACGCGGCGCTCACCGCGCTCGGCCGCGCGCTCGCCGCACGCGACACCTCCGTCGTCGTCGCCGACGTCGACTGGGCCCGCTTCGCGCCGGCGTTCACCACCGGCCGCCCGAGTCCTCTGCTCGCCGACCTGCCCGAGGCCGCCGCGGCGACCGCCGCCACCAGCCCCGGTGCCATCGCTTCGGGCACCACGGCGGGCAGCGCACTGCGCGACCGGCTCGACCCGCTCCCCGCCGAGGAGCGCGACGCCGTTCTGCTGGAGCTGGT
Organism: Streptomyces sp. NPDC051051; assembly: GCF_040682975.1. NCBI lineage: Bacteria > Bacillati > Actinomycetota > Actinomycetes > Kitasatosporales > Streptomycetaceae > Streptomyces > Streptomyces sp. NPDC051051. The sequence continues at coordinate 9,624 of NZ_JBFBCB010000102.1, read as the reverse complement.
GCGCCGTCGTGCCGCCGTCGCGCTCGGCCACTCGGACCCGGCGGCCGTCGCCGAGGGCCGTGTCTTCCGCGAGATGGGCTTCGACTCGCTCACCGCCGTCGAACTGCGCAACGACCTCACCGCCGAGACCGGCGTCGCCCTGCCCACCACCCTCGTCTTCGACCACCCCACCCCGGCCGCCGTCGCCGCCCACCTGCGCGACGAGCTCTACGGGACGCAGGAACAGCGGCCGGAGACGGCCCCGGCGACCACCGGCACCGACCCGGTCGTCATCGTCGGCATGGGCTGCCGGCTGCCCGGCGGCATCGACGGCCCCGAACGGCTGTGGGAGCTGCTGGCGTCCGGCGGTGACGCCGTCGGCGGATTCCCCGAGGACCGCGGCTGGGACCTCACGGCCCTGCTGGAGGCGAGCGCCACCCGCTCCGGCGGGTTCCTCGCCGACGCCTCCGCGTTCGACGCCGCGTTCTTCGGCGTCAGCCCCCGCGAGGCACAGGCCCTCGACCCGCAGCAGCGGCTCTTCCTGGAGACCTCCTGGGAGGCGCTGGAGCGCGCCGGGATCGCCCCGACCGCGCTGAAGGGCTCCCGCACCGGCGTCTTCGTCGGCGCCGGCAGCTCCGGCTACGCCACCGGTCTCACCGAGGTCCCCGAAGGGCTCGGCGGGCATCTGCTCACCGGCCAGGCCGGCAGCGTGGTCTCCGGCCGCGTCGCCTATACCCTCGGCCTGGAGGGCCCGGCCGTCACCGTCGACACGGCCTGCTCCTCCTCTCTGGTCGCCCTGCACCTCGCCGTGCAGTCGCTGCGCTCCGGGGAGTGCGACCTCGCCCTGGCCGGCGGCGTCACCGTCATGGCCGACCCGGGGGCGTTCGTCGAGTTCAGCCTTCAGGGCGGCCTGGCCCCGGACGGCCGGTGCAAGGCGTTCTCCGACGACGCCGACGGCACCGGCTGGGCCGAGGGCGTCGGCGTCCTGGTCGTCGAGCGGCTCTCCGACGCCCGCCGCAACGGCCACCCGGTCCTCGCCGTCGTCGAGGGCACCGCCGTCAACCAGGACGGCGCCTCCAACGGGCTGACCGCCCCGAACGGCCCCTCCCAGCAGCGCGTCATCCGCCAGGCCCTCGTGTCGGCCGGGCTGGCCCCGGCGGACGTGGACGCGGTGGAGGCGCACGGCACCGGCACCACCCTCGGCGACCCCATCGAGGCCCAGGCGGTGCTGGCCGCCTACGGCCAGGACCGGCCGGAGGACCGCCCGCTGTGGCTGGGCTCGGCCAAGTCCAACCTCGGCCACACCCAGGCCGCCGCGGGCGCCGTCGGCCTCATCAAAATGGTCCTCGCCCTGCGCGAGAACACCCTGCCGCGCACCCTGCACGCCGAGCGGCCCTCCTCCCGCGTCGACTGGAACACCGGGCACGTCCGACTGCTGACCGAATCCGTGGCCTGGCCCGCCGGGGACCGCCTCCGCCGTGCCGGTGTCTCCGCGTTCGGTGTCTCCGGCACCAACGCCCACGTCATCGTCGCCGAACCGCCCGCCGGGTCCGCCGAACCGGCTGCGGAGTCCGCGGTCCCGGCCCGTCCGGGCGAGCGCGCCGACCGTGCCGCGGCGTGGCCGCTGTCCGCGGGCAGCCCGGCCGCACTGCGCGACCAGGCGGCCCGGCTCCTGTCCCACCTCGAAGCCCGCCCCGGCCTGCACCCGGCGGACGTGGCCCACGCCCTGGCGTTCACCCGTGCCTCCCTGGAACACCGCGCCGTCGTCACCGGCACCGGCCGCGACGCCCTGCTCACCGCCCTCGCGGCCCTCGCCGCGGACGGCAACCCGCCCGGCGTCGTCACCGGTGACACCCTCACCCCGGGCGGCACCGCCTTCCTCTTCGCCGGCCAGGGCACCCAGCGCCCCGGCATGGGCCGCGCCCTGTACGACGCCTTCCCGGCCTACGCCGACGCCTTCGACACCGTGTGCGCGCACTTCGAGGGGCTGCTGGCGCGCCCGCTCGCCGAGATCGTGGCGGGCGCCGACGCCGAGGTGCTGAACCGTACCGAGTACGCGCAGCCCGCGCTGTTCGCCGTCGAGGTCGCCCTGTACCGGCTGCTGGAGTCCTTCGGGGTGCGCCCCGCCCACCTCATCGGCCACTCCGTCGGCGAACTGGCCGCCGCCCACGTGGCCGGCGTGTTCTCCCTGCCCGACGCGTGCCGTCTGGTGGCCGCGCGCGGCAGGCTGATGCAGGCCCTGCCGGAAGGCGGTGCCATGATCGCGCTGGAGGCCGCCGAGGAGGAGGTGCTGCCGCTGCTCGCGGGGCGTGAGGAGGCTTTGGGGCTCGCCGCCGTCAACGGCCCCCGCTCGGTCGTCGTCGCCGGTGACGAGGACGCGGCCGACGCGGTCGCCGCCCACTTCGCCGCGCTGGGCCGAAGGACGAGCAGGCTGCGGGTCAGCCACGCCTTCCACTCGCCGCGCATGGCGGCGATGCTCGACGGGTTTCGCGCGGTCACCGCCACCGTCGCGTACGCCGAACCGCGCATCCCTCTCGTCTCCGACCTCACCGGCCGGCCCGCCGCCCCCGGCGAACTGACCGACCCCGAGTACTGGGTACGGCACGTACGGCACACCGTGCGCTTCGCCGACGGCATCGCCGCTCTGGAGGAACTGGGCACGGCCCACCTCGTGGAGCTGGGGCCCGACGCCACCCTGACCACGCTCGCCCAGAACGCCTGGCAGGGCACCGCCCCGCTCGCCGTGCCCGCGCTGCGCGACGACCGGGACGAGACCGAGACCCTGCTGAGGGCCGTCGGTGCCCTGCACACCCGCGGTGTCCCGGTCGACTGGCGTGCCCTGCTCGCCGCCACCGCTCCCGGCTCCCGCCCGGTGGAGCTGCCCACCTACGCCTTCCAGCACCGCCCCTACTGGATCACCTCCGCCAAGGCGAGCGGCGACCCGGCCGCCGCCGGGCTCGTCGCCGCCGCCCACCCGCTGCTCGGCGCGGTCGTTCCGTCCGCCGTGGACGACACCCTGCTGCTGACCGGCCGGCTGACCGCCGACGGCAACGGCTGGCTCGCCGCACACCGGATCGGCGGCACCGCCGTCCTGCCGAGCACCGCCTTCCTCGACCTCGCCCTGCACGCCGGCACCGTCACGGGCCGGCCGCAGGTCCGCGAACTGCTCCTGGAGGCCCCGCTGACGCTGCCCGAGCACGGCGGCGTCGCCCTGCAGGTTCGCGTCGAAGCCCCCGATACCCGCGGCGACCGCCCCTTCGGCGTGTACGCCCGCCCCGCCACCGACCCCACCGCCGACTGGACCCGGCACGCGGGCGGCATCCTGTCCGCGGACACCCCACCGCTCCCCGCGCACGACCTCACCTCCTGGCCGCCGCCCGGCGCGGAGGAACTGTCCACCGACGGCCTGTACGCACGGCTGCGCGAGGCCGGCCTCGACCACGGGCCCGTCTTCCAGGGCCTGCTGGCCGCCTGGCGGGACGACACGGCCGTGTACGCCGAGGTGGCCCTGCCCGCTTCGGCCGCCGACGAGGCCGCCCGCCACGACCTGCACCCGGCGCTCCTCGACGCCGCCCTGCACCCGCTGGGCCTCGGCGTGTTCGACGGTCTCGGTGACGGACGCGTGCTGTTCTCCGCCGGACCGGTCCACCTCCACGCCACCGGCGCCACCACCCTGCGGGTCCGGCTGGAGCGCACCGGCCCCGACACCCTCGCCCTCACCGCGGCCGACGCGGTCGGCGACCCCGTCCTCGGCGTCGGCTCGCTGCGGCTGCGCCCGGTACCCGGTATCGCGCCCGTCGCCGAGGCGATCGCACGGCCCGAAACCGCGCAGGCCGAACCGGTCCGCCGCCGTGCCGCCGCCCGCCCCCAGCCCGCCGGCGGCCTGCTGGAACGCCTGGCCGCCCGGCCCGCCGCCGAACGCGCACGCACCCTGCTCGCCACCGTCCGCGACCGCACCGCCGCCGTCCTGGGCCACGCCACAGCCGACGAGATCGAGCCCGCCCGGCCCTTCACCGACCTCGGACTCACCTCGCTCACCGCCGTCGAACTGCGCAACGGCCTCAGCGCCGCGCTCGGCGTCACCCTCCCCGCCACCCTCGTCTTCGACCATCCCACCCCCGCCGCGCTCGCCGCGCACCTCGCCGACGACCTGTTCGGCACCGCCGCCGAGGGCACCCCCGCGCTCGCCGCCCGGCGCCCCGTCGACGACGACCCGATCGCCGTCGTCGGCATGGCCTGCCGCTACCCCGGCGACATCAACAGCCCCGAGGACCTCTGGGAGTTGGTGCGCGCCGGAGCGGACGGCATCTCGCCGCTGCCTACCGACCGCAACTGGAACCCCGAGCGGCTCTACCACCCCGACCCCGACCACCCCGGCACCGTCTACACCCGCGAGGGCGGCTTCCTGCACGACGCCGGCCAGTTCGATCCGGCGTTCTTCAGCATCTCCCCGCGCGAGGCCCTCGCCATGGACCCGCAGCAGCGCCTGCTCCTGGAAGTCTCCTGGGAGGCGCTGGAGCGGGCCGGCGTCGACCCGGACGGCGCCCGCGGCTCCGGCACCGGCGTCTTCGCCGGCGTCACCTACCAGGACTACGTGACGATCCTCGCCGCCTCCGACGACAACTTCGAGGGCTACGTCGGCACCGGCAACTCGCCCAGCGTGCTGTCCGGCCGCATCTCCTACGCCCTCGGCCTGGAGGGCCCGGCCGTCTCCGTCGACACCGCCTGCTCCTCCTCCCTGGTCGCCCTGCACCTCGCCGCGCAGTCCCTGCGCCAGGGGGAGTGCTCGCTCGCCCTGGCCGGCGGTGTCACCGTCATGTCGACGCCGGGCTCCCTCATCGAGTTCAGCCGGCAGCGCGCCCTCGCCGAGGACGGCCGCTGCAAGCCCTTCTCCGCGGACGCCGACGGCGCCAGCTGGGCCGAGGGCGTCGGCATGGTCGTCCTGGAACGGCTCTCCGACGCCCGACGCAACGGCCACCAGGTGCTCGCCGTCATCCGTGGCAGCGCCCTCAACCAGGACGGTGCCTCCAACGGCCTGACCGCCCCGAACGGCCCCTCCCAGCAGCGCGTCATCCGCCAGGCCCTCGCCGCCGCCGGGCTGGCCCCGCAGGACGTCGACGCCGTCGAGGCGCACGGCACCGGCACCACCCTCGGCGACCCCATCGAGGCCCAGGCCCTGATCGCCGCCTACGGCCAGGACCGCGCCGAGGACCGGCCGCTGTGGCTCGGCTCGCTGAAGTCCAACATCGGCCACAGCCAGGCCGCCGCCGGCGTCGGCGGCGTCATCAAGATGGTGGCCGCCCTGCGCGAGGGCGTCCTGCCCCGCACCCTGTACGCCGAGAACCCGACCCCGCACGTCGACTGGAGCGCCGGCCGCGTCCGACTCCTCACCGAGGAACAGCCCTGGCCCGACACCGGCCGACCCCGCCGCGCCGGTGTGTCCTCCTTCGGCATGAGCGGCACCAACGCCCACGTCATCGTCGAGCAGGCCCCCGACGACACGGCCGTACCCTCGCCCGCCGCCACGACCGAACTGCCCGCCGTACCCGTGGTGCTGTCCGCCCGTACCCCCGCCGCGCTGCGTGCCCAGGCCGCCCGGCTCCGCACCCACCTGCGCGCCCGGCCCGGCACCGCGCTCACCGACCTCGGCTACACCCTCGCCGTGGGCCGCGCCGCCTTCACCCACCGAGCCGCCGTCCTCGCCGACGACATCACCGGCCTCGATGAGACGCTCGCCGCACTGGCCGCCGACGGGCCGCTCACCGCGCCCGCGCTGCTCGCGGAAGCCGTGCCGGGCGGCGCCGAACCCGTCCTCGTCTTCCCCGGCCAGGGCGCCCAGTGGGCAGGCATGGCCCGCGAACTCCTCGCCGAGTCAGCGGAGTTCGCCCAGTGGATCGAGCGCTGCGAGCAGGCCCTCGCCCCGTACGTGGACTGGTCGCTGACCGCGGTGCTGCGCGGCGACAAGGACGCCGCCGACCTCGGCCGCGTCGACGTCGTCCAGCCCGCCCTGTGGGCCGTGATGGTCTCCACCGCCGCCCTGTGGCGGGTCCACGGAGTCCGCCCGGCCGCCGTCGTCGGCCACAGCCAGGGCGAGATCGCCGCCGCCTGCGCGGCCGGCGCCCTTTCCCTGGAGGACGGCGCCCGCGTCGTCGCCCTGCGCAGCCGCGCCCTGACCCGCATCGCCGGCACCGGCGGCATGATGTCCGTGCCGCTGAGCGCCGACGACACCCGCGCCCGCATGGCCCCGTGGGAGGGCCGACTCGCCCTGGCCGCCGTCAACGGCCCGTCCTCCGCCGTCGTCTCCGGCGAGGCCGAGGCGCTGGAGGAGATGTACACGGCGCTCGTCGCGGACGGGGTACGGGCCCGCAAGGTCAACGTCGACTACGGCTCGCACTCCCCGCAGGTCGAGGAGATCGAGGACACCGTCCGCGAGGCCCTGGCCGGCATCGAGCCCCACGAGAGCGAGATCCCCTTCCGGTCCTCCCTGACCGGCGACTGGCTGGACACCACCGCCCTGGACGCGGGCTACTGGTACACCAACCTGCGCGAGACCGTGCGCTTCGAGGAAGCCGTCCGTGGCCTGATCGCCGCCGGCCACCGCACCTTCATCGAGGTCGGCCCGCACCCGGTGCTCGCCGTCGGACTGCGCGACAGCCTCGACGCGGCCGGCGTCGACGGCGCCGTCCTGGGCTCGCTCCGCCGGGACCAGGGCGACCTGAAGCAGTTCCTCACCGCCCTCACCGAAGCCCACCTGCACGGCGTGGACGTCGACTTCGAGACCGTGTTCGCCGGCACCGGGGCCGTCCGCACCGACCTGCCCACCTACCCCTTCGAGCACCGCCGCTACTGGCCCACCGTCCGCGAGACCGCCGCGACCGACACCGGCGGTGGCCTGACGCCCGACTCCGTCGAGGCCCGCTTCTGGGAGACCGTGGAACAGGAGGACCTGCACCGCCTCACCGAGGAACTCGACCTGTCCGCGAACGCCCCGCTGAGCAGCCTGCTGCCCGCGCTGTCCCAGTGGTGGCGCGCCGGACGCGAACGCGCCACCGCCGACGCCCTGCGCTACGCCGTCTCCTTCAGCCCCCTCGCCCTCGGCGCCGCCGCCCTCACCGGCACCTGGCTGCTCCTCGTCCCCGCCGACGAAGCCGGACACGCCACCACCGCCGACCACGTCACCGATGCCCTCACCGCGGGCGGCGCCCGCACCGTGCGGCGGATCGTCCTGCCCGACGGCGCACCCGACCGCGCCGCGCTGGCAGCCCTGCTCACGGCCGGGGACGCCGGGGACGGCGAACGGCCCGCCGGGGTGCTCTCCCTGCTCGCCCTGGACACCCGGGACCACCCCGGCCTGCCGGGCGTCACTGTCGGGCTCGCCACCACCCTCGCCCTCGTCCAGGCGCTCGGCGACCTCGGAGTCGACGCCCCGCTGTGGTGCGCCACCCGCGGCGCGGTCGCCGTCGGCACAGCCGACCCCGCCCCCGTCCCCGCCCCGGCCCTCGTGTGGGGCTTCGGCCGGGTCGCCGCGTTGGAACACGCCGACCGCTGGGGCGGCCTGATCGACCTGCCCGCCGACCTCGACGCCCGCACCGGCACCCGCCTGGCCGCCCTCCTCGCCGACCCCGGCCAGGAGGACCAGATCGCGCTGCGCGCCTCCGGCGCCTACGGCCGCCGCCTGGTGCACGCCCCCGGCACCGCCGAACCGGCCGAGCCCTGGCGGCCGCGCGGCACCGTCCTGGTCACCGGCGGCACCGGCGCCCTCGGCCGGCACGTCGCCCGCTGGCTGGCCGACCGCGGCGCCACCCACCTCGTGCTGGCCGGGCGCCGCGGAGCCGACGCCCCCGGAGCCGCCGAACTGCGCGACGACCTTGCCGCCCGCGGCGTCGAGGTCACCCTCGCCGCCTGTGACGCGGCAGACCGCACCGCCCTCGCCGACCTGCTCGCCGGCCTGCCCGCGGACCGGCCGCTGGACGCCGTCTTCCACGCGGCGGGCGTCCTCGACGACGGCGTGATCGACGCCCTCACCCCCGAGCGCATGGCCGGGGTCCTGCACGGCAAGGCCACCGCGGCCCGCCTCCTGCACGACCTGACCCGTGACCTGGACCTGTCCGCCTTCGTCCTGTTCTCCTCCACCGCGGGCGTCCTCGGCGGCGCAGGCCTCGCCAACTACGCCCCGGGCAACGCCTACCTCGACGCCCTCGCCGCCGAACGCCGCGCCGCGGGGCTGCCCGCCACCGCCGTCTCCTGGGGCCTGTGGGCAGCGGGCGGCATGGTCGGCGACGCGGCGGGTGAGCGCATGCGCCGCCACGGCGTCCACCCCATGGACACCGACACCGCCTGCCAGGCCCTCGGCCGCGCCCTCGACCTCGGCGACACCCACGTCGTCGTGACCGACCTGCGCTGGGACACCTACGCGCCCTCCTTCACCGCGCCCCGCCCCAGCCGTCTGCTCGACGAACTGCCCGCCGCGCGAAGGGCGCTGGACACCGTCCAGCGCGACTTTGGCCCCGACACCGCCGAGATCTCCTCCTTGCAGGCCCACGTCAGCGCGCTGCCCGCGTACGAGCGTGCGGACGCCGTCCTGGACATCGTGCGCGGCCATGTCGCCGGCGTCCTCGGCCACGCGTCCGCCGACGCGGTCGACCCCGCGCGGCCCTTCACCGACCTGGGCATCGACTCGCTCAGCGCGGTCGAACTGCGCAACGGCATGAACCGCATCACCGGCCTGCGTCTGCCCAGCACCCTCGTCTTCGACCACCCGACCTGCCGGGCCCTGGCCGGCTTCCTGCTCGCGGAGGTCGCGGAGACCACCACCGGCACCGACACCGCTGACGCCGTCCCGGCCGCGGCCCAGGCCGTACGGCGTGCCCCGGAGGCGGACGACCCCATCGCCATCGTGGCCATGGGCTGCCGCTTCCCCGGCGACATCCGCACCCCCGAACAGCTGTGGAACATGCTGCTGGCCGGCGAAGAGGGCCTGGTGCCCTTCCCCGAGGACCGCGGCTGGGACCTCGGCGTCCTCTTCGACCCGGAGCCCGGCAAGGCGGGCACCGTCGCCACCCGCACCGGCGGCTTCCTCAGCGACGTCGGCGGGTTCGATCCGGCCTTCTTCGGCGTCTCGCCGCGTGAGGCGCTCGCCATGGATCCGCAGCAGCGGCTGCTGCTGGAGATGGCGTGGGAGACGTTCGAGCGGGCCGGGATCGACCCGCGCGCCCTGCGGGGCAGCCGTACCGGCGTCTTCGCCGGCACCAACGGCCAGGACTACACCGGCATGCTCGCCGCGTCCGGCGAGGACTTCGAGGGCTACATGCTGACCGGCAACGCCGCCAGCGTCGTCTCCGGCCGGCTGTCGTACACCTTCGGTCTGGAAGGCCCCGCGGTCACCGTCGACACCGCCTGCTCCGCGTCCCTCGTCGCCCTGCACCTGGCCGTGCAGTCGCTGCGCGCGGGGGAGTGCGACCTCGCCCTGGCCGGCGGCATCACCGTCATGGCCTCGCCGGGTCTGTTCGTCGATTTCAGCCGTCAGCGGGGTCTTGCGGCGGATGGCCGATGCAAGGCGTTCGCGGATGCGGCGGACGGGACGGGGTTCTCCGAGGGCGGTGGTCTGCTGCTGGTGGAGCGGCTTTCGGACGCGCGAGCCAAGGG
>NZ_JBFBCB010000101.1:0-12311 GCF_040682975.1 Streptomyces sp. NPDC051051 | reverse complement strand
GAGCTGGTGAATCGTCGCCGTGTCCGGATACGGACCCGACACCCCGTTCCACTCGACCAGAACCTCCCGCCGCTCCCCCACCGTCAACATGTTCAGCTCGGACAGCCGCGCCCCCGGTGCGGCCGCCACCGACGCCGCCAGCGTCGTGAAGTGACCGGCCAACCGCTCGATCGTCGCCCGCTCGAACAGATCCGTCCGGTACTCCAGCACCGCGCGCAGGCCGTCCGCCGACTCGACCGCCGTGAGCGTCAGGTCGAACTTGGCGATGCCCCGCTCGATCTCGACCGGCTCGGTCCGTGTGCCCGCCAGCTCCCATGTCTGGCCCTCCGCGCTGCCGGGCGCCTGGAGGACGAGCATCGTCTGGAACAGCGGGTTGCGGGACGGGTCCCGGTCGGGGGCCAGCTCTTCCACGAGGCGTTCGAAGGGCAGGTCCTGGTGGTCGTAGGCGCCAAGCGCGGTGTCCTTGACCCGGGCCAGCAGCTCGGTGAAGGCCGGGTCGCCGGACAGGTCCGTGCGCAGGACCAGCGTGTTGACGAAGAAGCCGATCAGGTCCTCGGTCTCGGCCCGGTTGCGGCCCGCGATCGGAGTGCCGACCGCGATGTCGTCCTGGCGGCAGTAACGGGCCAGAACGATCTGGAACACCGCCAGCAGCGCCATGAACAGACTCGCGCCCTGCCCGCTCGCCGTCGCCCGCAGCCCCTCCGCCACCTCCGACGGCACCGAGAAGGTGACCACGTCACCGTCACCGCTCGGCAGCGCCGGACGCTGGTGGTCGGTGGGAAGCTCGAGCGGCGTGACCCCGGCGAGGCGCTCACGCCAGTACGCCAACTGCCCCTCCAGGAACTCGCCGCTGAGCTGCTCCCGCTGCCAGACGGCGAAGTCCCCATACTGCAGGGGCAGTTCGGGCAGCGACGCCTCACGTCCGGCGACGGCGGCCCCGTACAGCTCGCGCAGCTCGCGGGCCAGGATCCCGGACGACCAGCCGTCCGAGACGATGTGGTGCAGCGTGATCAGCACGTACTGGTCGTCGTCGGCCACGCGCACCACGTCGACCCGCAGAAGCCGGCCGCCGTCCAGCTCGAACGGCCGTGTGGCCTCGGCGCGCAGCACCTCGCCCGCGCGGGCCTCCGCGTCCGCTTCGGTCCGCAGGTCGTGGACGGTGACGTCCACCGGCCAAGGTGCGGTGATCACCTGCTGCGGTGTGCCGTTGTCGTCCGCCGGGAATGCCGTCCGCAGCACCTCGTGCCGGGCCACCAGACCCGACAGTGCCGCGCCCAGGGCGGCGACGTCCAACGCGCCGCGTACCCGCAGCACCGTCGGCACCAGGTATTCGGCGCTGTCCGGTGTCAACCGGTCCAGGAACCACAGCCGCTGCTGCGCGAACGACAGCGGCAGTGGTCCCGCCTTCCGGTCGGCGCGTACGATTCGGGTCGCTTCCGCGCGCCGCCGCATGCGTGACAGCAGCCGTGCCTCGACCGAATTCTCGCCCATGATGTTCCGTCCTCTTCCGTCTTGTCGCGTGGGCAGGGGGCCGCTGGTTCAGGAATCCTGTTCCTGCGCGTCGAACAATTCGATGAGCTGTTGCTTGATACCGATGACGGTGGGTGACTGGAAAAGGCGTCGCAGGCCGATGCGTACCCCGGTCACCGACTCGACCTGGTTGACGAGCTGGATGGCGAGCAGGGAGTGACCGCCGGCGTCGAAGAACCCCTCGTGGACTCCGATGCGTTCGACGCCGAGTACGGCGGCCATGATTGCGGCGATCTCCGCCTCGATCTCGTCCTTCGGCGCGATGTATCCGGACGTGTTGTCGCCGTCGCTCCCGAGGGTCGGCAGGGCCGCGTGGTCGACTTTGCCGTTCCGGTTGAGCGGCAGTTGCGGGAGGACGGCGAACGCGGACGGCATCATGGCGCGTGGCAGGCGCTCGGCGGCCCATTCGCGCAGCTCGCCGACGTCCACCGTGCCGCCGGGCACGGGCACACAGTAGGCGACCAGCCGCTTGTCACCGGGCGTGTCCTCCCGGACCACCACCGCGCAGACACCGACCGCGTCATGGGTGAGCAGTGTCGCCTCGATCTCGCCGAGCTCGACCCGGACACCGCGCAGCTTCACCTGACGGTCGATACGTCCCAGCAGATCCAGTTCGCCGTCCGCGGTGAACCTGCCGAGGTCGCCCGTACGGTACATCCGGCCGCTACGGAACGGGTCGGCGACGAAACGCTCGGCCGTCAGCTCGGGCCGCCGGTGGTAGCCGCGTCCGACGCTGTCGCCACCGAGGTAGACCTCGCCCAGCACACCCGCGGGTACGGGACGGCGGTCCGGATCCAGGACGTACACGCTCTGATTGACCATGGGCCGGCCCGCGCGGACCGGCCCGGCCGGTTCCGTGCGCGAAGCCCGCCAGTACGTCGTGTCCACCGAGACCTCGGTGGCGCCGTACAGGTTGACGAGGTCACCGGGGAAGCGTTCGGTGAACCGGCTCACCAGCGTCGGCTGGAGCGGCTCGCCGCTGGCGAAGGCGTACCGCAGGTGCGTGCAGTCCCCGGGCCGTACCTGGGAGACGAACAGGTCCAGCAGGCTCGGCACGAAGTGGAGGCCGACCACGCGGTGGGCGTGCATCAGGCGGGACACCTCGGCCATGTCGAGCCGGTCGGAGCCGGGCACCAGCACGACCGTGGCGCCCTGCCACAGGGGCCAGAAGATCTCGTACGCCGAGACGTCGAAGGACAGCGGCGTGGCCTGGAGGAATCCCTCGCCCTCGGCGAGCGGGAACGCGTGCTGCATGCCGGCCAGGTAGTTGACCACTCCGCGGTGCTCGATGCGGACGCCCTTGGGGCGGCCTGTGGAGCCGCTGGTGTAGATCAAGTAGCAGAGGTCGCCGGGTTCCGCGACGGGTTCCGGCGCCTCCGTGGAAAGGGTGTCCGGCAGATCGGCGGGCCGGTCCACGGCCAGCAGGTCCGAGTCTTCGGGCAGCAGGGCGGCGTGCGCCGTGTCAGTGATGATCAGCGGTGCGCCGGAGTCCGCCACCAGGTACGCCAGCCGCTCCGCGGGGTGCTCCGGGTCGAGCGGCACGTAGGCTGCGCCGGCCTTGAGGATGCCGAGCAGCGTCCACACCATGGCGGGCGAGCGTTCCAGGCAGACGCCCACAGGTACGTCCGGGCCGATGCCCGGCACAGTGCGCAGCCGGTGGGCGAGGCGGTTGGCCCGCTCGTCGAGCTGGCGGTACGTCAGGGCCTCGGTGCCGCAGACGACGGCCACCGCGTCCGGGTTCTGTGCCACTCGCTGCTCGAACAGCCCGTGCAGGGTCCCTGCCGGGACGGGCGAGGCGGTGTCGTTCCAATCAGTGAGGATGCGGTGCCGCTCACTCGCGTCCAGCATCTCCACCTCGGACAGCGCGCTGTGCGGGCGAGCGGTGGCCGCGGCCAGCAGGTTGGTGAAGTGGCCGACCATGCGGCGCGCGGTGTCCTCGGTGAACAGGTCGTCGGCGTAGACGACGGCGCCGTCCAGCGTGCCGTCCGCCGCCTCCGCGAGGTACATCGACAGGTCGAACTTGGCGTCCCGTACCGGAGTCTCAACGGGTTCCGCCGACAGACCCGGTAGGTTCCAGGCGTCCGCGCCCGGTGCGTTCTGCAACGCGAACATCGTCTGGAACAGGGGGTTGCGCGACAGGTCCCGCTCGGGGGCCAGTTCCTCCACCAGGCGTTCGAAGGGCAGGTCCTGGTGGTCGTAGGCACCGAGGGCGGTGTCCTTGACGCGGGCCAGCAGTTCGGTGAACGTCGGGTCGCCGGACAGGTCGGTGCGCATGACGAGGGTGTTGACGAAGAAACCGATCAGATCCTCGGTCTCGGCCCGGTTGCGGCCCGCGATCGGAGTACCGACCGCGATGTCCCGTTGCCCGCTGTAGCGGGCCAGCAGCAGCTGGAAGACCGCCAGCAGGGTCATGAACAGGCTCGCGCCGCTCTCGGCGGACACTGCGCGGGCACGGGCGGCGACCTCGGCGGGCAGCGAGAACCGGACCGCAGCGCCGCGTCCGCCGCGCTCCGCCGGCCGAGCGTGGTCGGTCGGCAGCTCCAGCGGCTCCAGTCCGTCCAAGCGTTCTGTCCAGTAACCGAGTTGGCGCTCCAACTGCGCGCCGGACAGCCAGGTACGCTGCCACACCGCGTAGTCGGCGTACTGCACCCGCAGCGGTTCGGGCCCGGACCTGACGGACCGGTCCGAGACGGCTTCCGCATACCGGGCGGACAGCTCGCGCACCATCACGCCCACCGACCAGCCGTCGAAGGCGATGTGGTGCACGGTGACCGCCAGGACGCACTCCTCGTCGGTCAGCCGCACCAGCAGCGCGCGCAGCATCGGTCCGGTGCCCAGGTCAACCGGTCGCAGTCCGTCCTCGCGCAGAATCTCCGCCAGCGCGTCCTCGCGGACGGTGGCGTCGCCCGTCCCACGCAGATCCCGTACCAGCATCCGCACCGGCCGTGCCCGGTCGATCAGCTGCACCGGCGAGCCCGTCGCGTCCGTCCCGAACCGAGTGCGCAGGATCTCGTGGCGCGTCACCACCGCGGTGAACGCGGCGTTCAGGGCGTCCACGTCCAGTGAGCCGCGGATACGCAAGGCGAAGGGCAGCAGGTACTCGGCCCGGCCCGGATCCAACTGGTCCAGGAACCACAGTCGCTGCTGCGCGAAGCTGAGCGGCGGCGGACCGCTGTCACGCGGCACCGACGGGATGCGCTCCGCACCGGTGCCGACCAGCTCCGTCACGGCCTCGGCCAGCAGCGCCGGGGTAGGCGCGCTGAACAGTGTGCGCACCGGGACATCGGCACCGAGCCGCCGGCGCAGCCGCGATACGACCTGGGTGGCCAGCAGCGAATGCCCGCCCAACGCGAAGAAGTCGTCGTGCACGCCGATCCGGTCGACGCCCAGTACCTCGGACCACACCTCGACCACCGTGCGTTCGACGTCCGTACGCGGCGCGCTGTACACAGCGCCCAGTCCGGACCGGTCGGAGGCGGGGACGGGGAGCGCCCGGCGGTCCGTCTTGCCGTTCGGGGTGAGGGGTATGCGCTCCAGCGGCACGAAGGCCGCGGGCACCATGTAGTCCGGCAGGCCGCGCCGAAGGTGGGCGCGCAGCGCACTCGCGTCGAGAGATCCCACGCACACCACGTACGCCACCAGTCTCTGCACTCCGGGAACGTCCTCGCGCAGCATGACGGTGGCGCCGGCGACCGCGGGGTGGTCGAGCAACGCCGTCTCGATCTCACCCAGTTCGACGCGGTAGCCGCGCAGCTTGACCTGGTTGTCCGCGCGGCCCACGAACTCCAGCCGCCCGTCCGGCAGCCATCGAGCGCGGTCCCCGGTGCGGTAGACGCGTCGCGGTGCGCCGTCCACGTCCACGACGGTGAACTTCTCGTCGGTCAGATCGGGCCGGTTGAGGTAGCCGCGGGCCAGTCCGGGGCAGTTGATCCACATCTCGCCCGGCACTCCCACCGGTACCGGCCGACCGTGGCGGTCGACCACGAAGACCTTCACGTTGGCGACCGGCCGGCCGATCGGCACCCGGTCGACGGGCCCGGTGATCCTGGCGGTCGTCGCCTCCTGCGCGGCCTCCGTGGGCCCGTAACCGTTGACCAGAGGCACCGCACAGTGCCGGAACCACTCCCGGACCTGCTCCCGCTGGAGCGCCTCGCCGCCGAGCCGGACCAGCCGCAGCTCCGGGCCCAGCGCGTCCGGCCCGTCCAGGTCGGCGGCCAGCGCCCCGAACGCCGACGGGGTGAGCCACGCCACCGTGACCCGGTACTCGCGCAGCGCCGACGCCAGCCGGCCCGGGTCCCAGGCGTCATCGCGCAGCACCAGAGCGGCTCCGGAGACGAGCGGGGCGAACATCTGTCCCACCGACGAGTCGAACGCGATCGACGCGAACTGCAGGACCCGGTCCTCGGGCGTGAGCTCCAGCTCACGGCACGTCTCGCGCATCCGTGCCCGCAGCGCGCCGTGAGTGATCTGTACGCCCTTGGGACGACCGGTGGAACCACTGGTGTAGATCACGTAGGCCACATCGTCCGGACCGGTCTGCGCCACCGGACCGGCGGAGGCGGTGTATGGCCGCTCCGCCCAGGACCCGTCCAGCAGCAGCGTCGGCGTGTGGGCGGGCAGGCGGCCGGTGTGCGCGGACTGGGTGACGATCAGCGGGGCGCCACTGTCCTCGACCATGTAGGCGAGCCGGTCCGTGGGGTACGCGGGATCCAGCGGCACGTACGCCGCGCCCGACTTGTGGATGCCGAGCAGCGCGCACACCATGTCCACGCCGCGGTTCAGGCAGACCGCCACCAGAGTGCCCGGCCCCGCACCGCGCTCGCGCAGCCGGCCGGCGATCCACTCCGCCCGCTCGTCGAGCTGCCGGTAGGTCAGCCGCTCGGTGCCGCACGTCACGGCTGGCGCGTCCGGGTGGCGAGCGGCCCGCTCCTCGATCAGCCGGGTCACGGTCAGCGTGTCCGGGGCGTCGGTGTCGGAGCCGTTCCACTCGCCCAGGATCGTCCGGCGCTCGGCGGCGGTCAGCATCTCCAGCTCGGACAGCCGGATCTCCGGGGTGGCGCAGGCGGCGGCCAGCAGCGTCTCGAAGTGCCCGGCGAGCCGTACCATCGTGGCTTCTTCGAACAGGTCGGTGGAGTACACGACGGTGCCGTCCAGAGCGCCGTCGGCGGCCTCGGTGACGTAGAAGGTGAAGTCGAACTTGGAGTCCTGAGCGGAGACGTCGAGCTGCCGCACGGTCAGGCCGGGCAGCTCCCACGACCGGCTGTCGGGGGTGTTCTGAAGGACGAACATCGTCTGGAACAGCGGATTGCGCGACAGGTCCCGCTGCGGCGCCAGCTCCTCCACCAAACGCTCGAAGGGCAGGTCCTGGTGGTCGTAGGCACCCAGAGCGGTGTCCTTGACACGGGCCAGCAGCTCGGTGAACGTCGGGTCGCCGGACAGGTCGGTGCGCATGACCAGCGTGTTGACGAAGAAACCGATCATGTTCTCGATCTCGGCCCGGTTGCGGCCCGCGATCGGGGTGCCGACCGCGATGTCCTCCTGGCCGCTGTAGCGCGACAGCACCACCTGGAAGACCGCCAGCAGGGTCATGAACAGGCTCGCGCCGGTCTCCTTGGAGAGCCTGCGGGCGCCGTCGGCCGTCTCCGCGGGCATGCGGAAGGTGAGCATGGCGCCCTTGCCGCTGTGCCGCGCCGGACGCCGACGGTCGGTGGGCAGTTCCAGCGGTTCGACGCCGGCCAGCTGGCCGCGCCAGTAGTTCAGTTGCTCCGCCAGCACGTCGCCGGTGAACCACTGGCGCTGCCAGACCGCGAAGTCGGCGTACTGGAGCGGAGGTTCGGACAGGTCGGCAACCCTGCCCGCAACCCGTGCACCGTACAGCTCGGTCAGCTCCCGCGACAGCACCCCCGCCGACCACCCGTCGAAAGCGATGTGATGCACCGTCAGGGACAGGAGGTGCTCCTCATCGGCCAGCCGGATCAGCAGCGCGCGCACCATCGGTCCGGTGCCGAGGTCCATCGGGCGGAAGCCCTCGGTGTCCACGAGCGCGGTGGCCGCCTCCTCGCGCGCGTGGTCCCCGGCGACGGATCGCAGGTCGTGAACGGCGAGGGGAAGCGGCCGGGGAGGGTCGACGACCTGGCCGGGGCTGCCGTCCGTGTCGCTGATGAAGCGGGTGCGCAGCACCTCGTGCCGGGCCACCAGTTCCGACAGCGACGCACGCAGCGCCGGGACGACCAACGGGCCGCGGATGCGCAGTCCCATGGGAATCAGGTATTCGGCCCGGCCGGGCTCCAACTGGTCCAGGAACCACAGCCGGCGCTGCGCGAACGACAGCGGCAGCGGGCGCCCGTCCCGGGGCGCACGGGATATGACCGGAGCGTCGTCCGAGGCCCCGGCCGCTACCAGAGCGCCCATGACGTCCGCCGCCTTCTCGGCATCGGAGTCGGACGACTCGAACAACCGGCGGGCCCTCAGCAGGGCTTCCTCGGCGAGGAAGGACGCCACTGCTCGCACCGTCAACGGCTCGGGCAACGGCTCCGCACCGAATTCCGAACCGAATTCTTCCGCGATCCGACGGGCCATCTCCGTCACCTGTGAGCGGGTTCCGCCCAGCTGGAAGAATTCGTCCTCGGCTGTAGTCACCCCGACCCCGATCACCGCATTCCACACTGTGGCGATGCGGGCTTCAGCCGGGGAGAAAACGCCCTGCTCGGCCACCTGTCCGGGGGCCGCGGCCATCGTCGGATTCGTCGTCATGTGTTCACCAGTTCCTCGTCGTCGACCGTTTGCGAAAGCCCCTCGGAAACTCAGCCGAATCCGATGCTCGCAGAGCGATCTTGATGAGATAACTGGTTACTTCTGCCCACCGGACGTGGACACTTCTGCCCTTCGGTCGTGGGCACTCGGGTGTTCATCCACCGGGCGGAGTTCTGCACGCCTCGGCGAAGCGGACAGCCGGCCGGGGCGGTAGACCGCCCCGGCCGGCGCCGGTTGCGTCCCGTGGCTCAGGCGGCTGCCCTGGTAACTTCCGCTCCGGGATCAGAAGCCGTACCAGCCGTACTCCGGTTCTCGTGCGCGGTGCTGACAGGGCTTGCTTCAGATACCGTCCGCTTGCGCATGTCTGTCCACTCCCGGTTCAGGGCCGGCACGCCGATGGCGACGAGGTAGAGCCCGCCTACGATCCACAGTGCACCCGAGGTGCCCACCACCGTCACCAGTCCCGCGCCCAGTAGCCCACCGAACGGGATGCCCGCCCAAGTGACGGCCTGAGCCAGGGTCTTAACCCGTCCCAGCAGCGGGGTGGGAATCAACTCGTACGTCACGGCCCCGACAATTGGATTGACGAAGCCAGACCCCAGGCCGCCCAGCGCCAGCACCGCGAGTACCAGCCACAGTGGCGCGCCCGTGGCCATGGCCACGAAGCGCGGGACGCCGCCCAGTGTGAAGCCGATCAGGTAGACGGTGCGCCGTGGCAGCCGCTCGCCCACTCCCGCGGCCACGAGCGCGGCGACGATCGACGTCGCAGCGAAAACGCTGACCACCAGGCCCACGGCCTCCGCGCCATTGCCCGTCTCCTTCGCCCAGACCGGCAGCAGCACGGACATGAACGCCTGGTCGAGCATATTGGTAACGGCGAGCATGCACACGATGGACCGCAGCAATTTGGCATCGCGCAGAAAAACAGCGCCCTGGCGCAGCCGCGAGAAATAACCCTCGGCCTCCTCGACCGGCGTCTCGTGCGGCTCGGGCGCCGGGTCGCTGAGGGTGGTGGAGACCACCAGCGCCGACACGCCGAACAGGCAAGCGGTGATCCACAGGGCGTAGAGGCTGCCGAAGGAGGCGACGACTACGCCGGCGATAGCCGGCCCGATGGTCGTCGCGGTCCGCTCGACTGCCGCTGACAGGCCGGTCCCCCGTTCCAGCGGCACTCGGGCCGCGCGGGTCGCCGCCGGCACGAAGAGCCCCTTGGCCCCGTTGGCCGGGCCGTCCGCCGCACCGATCACGGCCAGCAACCCCAGGAGCAGGCCGAAGGACAGGTGTCCCGTGAGGTAGAGCAACGGGGCGGCGGCCGTCGCAACAGTGGAGGCCACGTCGCCGGCGACGCTGATGCGCTTGGGACCGACCCGGTCGATGATCGGCCCGGCCAACGCCTGGGCTATCACGTACGGCACGATCTGGCAAAAGGCGACCAGACCAGTCTTGCCTACGCTGCCAGTCGTCGTTAAGACGAACCAGGGCAGGGCGATGGAGAGCACCCGGTTGGCCGACAGGGCCGCCGCATTGGCCGACAGCATCCCGACCAGTCCGCGAAGAACCCGGGGCCCTTCGTTCGGAGCGTCCGGAAAAGGCGTTCGTGTACCGCTGTCCGCCGCCTGCTGGTCGGCTGTGTGCCGAGAGGTCATCTTTCTCACTCCGAGTCTGGGGGGTGGGAGATGTGCCGGTCCACACTGGTGGGGAACAACTGGAACTGGAAGGCGACCCTCGCCGCGCCCTCGGGAAGCGGCGAACCCGCCGGTTCCGGGGAGGAGTTGCGCCGGCGGAGCAGTCGGTGGATGTCCGCCGACAGCTCTTTGGCCTCGGCGGGGGTGAGCGTGAGCACGTAGTCGCCGAAGTCCTGGGCTTCGCGCCATTGCGGCGACAGCGAGGCGGTCGCTTCGATGGCGGTCGTCATCGCGTCGGACCAGACCCTGCCGAGGGCATGGAGGTAGGCGATGCCGAGCCCCTCTTCGCCTGCCAGCACCGAGTCGTCCGGTACGACCGTATTGACATGCGCCGCCTGCCACCAGCGCTCACGGCGGCCTCCCCGAGACGGCGCCTCGACGATGAAGCCGTACTCGGCGAGCTGGCGCAGGTGATAGCTGGTCGCGCCGGTGTTCTGGTCCAGCCGCCGGGCAAGCGTGGTGGCCGTGGCCGGCCCCTCTGTGCGCAGGACAGTCAATATCCGCACGCGTAGCGGATGTGCAACACCCCGCAGGTTGCGAGCGTTCAGTTGGACCTGAGAGGGCTGCTCGGGTTGTTCCATGAATCCCAGATTAGTTGACACACACTTCTTTGCACAGAGTTCTGTGCATAGATTTCTGTGCGTTTGATGGATGACCGATTCCCGTCGGTACGCCGCCTGTTGGCTGCGACACCTCGACACCCCCGCCTGTCCGTTCCGGCATGCGGGCCCGACAAGCGTCGATGCCGCTCGGGCGACTCCCTCTGGCCATCACTCCTCGGCAACTCGGATGATCGCGCGGCCGAAACCCACTGCCGGAAGGCGAAGGCAGCGGCCGCGCTAGTACTGCAACGGTTCTTGCCGTGACTGTTGGCCAGGTCGTTCGTTGGTGTGGTTATGGGTGGGGACCTTGCTGGTGTCAGGTTGTGGGCGGGTGAGTTGGACCGGCTGCAGGAGCGGTTCGCGCATCGGTTCAACAGGACTGAGCCGCGGGAGACGGCGCTTGCCTACCTGCGGGAGCTGATCGCTCCGCTGGAGCGGAAGAACGGCTGGACACTGGCCGAACAGGCAGGTCACGCGGCTCCGGACCGTATCCACCGGTTGTTGAACCGGATCGAGTGGGACGCCGATGAGGTCCTCGACGATGTGCGGGACTATGTCGTGGAGCACCTCGGCGACCCGGACGCCGTCCTGGTTGTCGACGACACCGGATTTTTGAAGAAGGGTGTCCGTTCGGCCGACGTGCAACGGCAGTACTCCGGGACCGCCGGACGGACCGAGAACTGCCAGATCGGCGTCTTCCTCGCCTGTGCCACGAGCCGCGGACGCACGCTGATCGACCGCCGGCTGTATCTGCCCACGTCCTGGACGGACGACCGGGAGCGCTGCCGACGGGCGGGCATCGGCGACGAGGTGGCCTTCGCCACGAAGGTGGCCTTCGCCACGAAGGTGGCCATGGCCAAGGCGATGGTCCGCAAGGCGATCGCCGACAAGATTCCGTTTCGGTGGGTGACGGCGGATGCCGCCTACGGCTTCAGCAAGGGCTGGCGGTTCGAGCTCGAGCAGGCCGATGTCTTCCACGTGATGGCCACCACCCGGCACGACACCGTCGTCACCCGCTTCGCGCTCGACCACCCCGTCCACGATCTGTTTCCCGGTCTGCCTCGGCAGAAGTGGAAGCGCCGATCCTGCGGCGAGGGGGCCCACGGCCGACGGATCTACGACTGGGCCCGCGTCGAGGTGCGGCCCTGGCACCGCGAGGACCGCCGGCACTGGGTGATCGCCCGCCTCACCGACCGTCGGCCCACCCCGATCGACCACATCCTCCACTGGTCGACATGGCGCCGACGACGGCAGTATCAGGCGCGGCTGAGTTACTACAAACGACGCGGACACAGCCCCTGACAACTGCCCAACACTCAGAACAAGCACCGTTGCAGTACTAGGACCTGATGGGAAAGTGCTGCTCACAGCCACTCGTCGAGGACGGCGACCAGCACGGTCGCCTCGTAGCGGACGCGGTCGGCAGGGGCCGGCACGGTCGCCTTGATCTTGCGTCTGCGCAGGTGGGCCCGGTTGTGGCGGGAGTCGTACGTCTCATCGGCACGCCCCCGGTCCGGGTGCCCGCGGGGCCGCCCTCGCCCTGGTCAGGACACCCGGATCGCTTCCAGAACCGGCTCGAACCGCGTCGATTCACCCCGCTGACCGGCCGTGATCGCGATCCCGCAGAGGGTGATCGTCCACGACCAGGGCATCCGCACCTCCCTGTTCCGCCCGCCGTACTCGTCCTTCGCCGACGCGATGGACGACAAGTCCTGGCCGGTCACCGAGTACATCGGCTCGC
>NZ_JBFBCB010000100.1:0-12334 GCF_040682975.1 Streptomyces sp. NPDC051051 | reverse complement strand
TGGCCCGAGACCGGGGGTCGTCCGCGGCGGGCGGGGGTGTCGTCCTTCGGGATCAGCGGCACCAACGCCCACGTCATCCTCGAAACCGCCCCCGAACAACCCGCCCCCGACACACCGGAGCAGCCCTCCGACTCCGGGGACGTCCCCTGGGTCGTCAGCGGCCGGGACCCGCAGGCCCTGCGTGACCAGGCCCGCCGCCTCCTCGATCAGGTGAACGCCCACCCCGGCGTGGCCCCGGCCGACACCGCCCTCGCCCTGGCCACCACCCGTACCGCGTTCGCCCACCGAGCCGTGCTCGTCGGCGCCGCACACGACGACCTCACCGCCCAGCTCCGGGCCCTCGCCGACGGCGCCCCGCTGCCGGCCACCGTCACCGGCACCGCCCGCACCGGCGGCCGTACCGCCTTCCTGTTCACCGGACAGGGCGCCCAGCGCCCCGGCATGGGACGTGAACTGCACGCCGCCTTCCCGGTGTTCGCCGAACCCTACGACGCCGTGTGCGCGCGCGTTCCCGGGCTGCGCGAGGCCGTGTTCGGCGACGACCCCGACCTCGTGCACCGTACCGAGTACGCGCAGCCCGCTCTCTTCGCCTTCGAGGTCGCCCTGTTCCGGCTGCTGGAGTCGCTCGGCGTGCGCCCCGACGTGCTCGTCGGCCACTCCGTCGGCGAGATCGCCGCCGCGCATGTGGCCGGCGTGTTCTCCCTCGACGACGCCTGCGCCCTGGTGGCCGCCCGCGGACGTCTGATGCAGGCCCTGCCGCCCGGCGGTGCGATGGCCGCGGTGCGGGCCACCGAGGCGGAGGTCACCGGGCTGCTGGCCGGGCGGGAGCACGAGATCGGCGTGGCCGCCCTCAACGGGCCCACCGACACCGTCGTCTCCGGCACCGAGGACGCCGTGGCCGAGGTCTGCGCCCACTTCGCCCGGCAGGGCCGACGCGCCACCCGGCTGCGGGTCGGCCACGCCTTCCACTCGCCCCTCATGGCCCCGGTCCTCGACGACTTCAGGGCCGTCGCCACCGGGCTCCCCTACGCCGAGCCGAGCCTGCCCGTCGTCTCGACCGTGACCGGCTCCGCCGCGGAACCCGGCCTGCTCACCGACCCCGAGTACTGGGTACGGCACGTCCGGCAGCCGGTCCGCTTCCACGACGCCCTGCGGCAGCTGCGGGACCTCGGCACGCGCCGCTTCCTGGAGGTGGGCCCCGACAGCCGCCTCACCGCCCTCGCCGAGGCGGCCCTCTCCGAGACGGACCCGGGGGCCGCGCACGAGCCGGTGTTCGTCGCCGCCGTCCTGCGTGACCAGCCCGAGCCGCGCAGGCTGCTCACCGCCCTCGGCACCCTCTTCGCCCACGGCACCGACGTCGACTGGGCGGCGCTGCTGCCCGGCGCCCGGCCCGTGCCGCTGCCCACCTACGCCTTCCAGCGGCAGCGTTACTGGCTGTCCACCGTCCAGACCGGCTCCGGCACCCCCGGAACCGACTCCGCGCAGCACCCGCTGCTGGACGCGGAGATCACCCGGGCGGGCTCGCAGGAACTGCTCTTCACCGGGCGGCTGTCGACGCGTACCCAGCCCTGGCTGGCCGACCACGCCGTCCTCGGCCAGGTCATCCTGCCCGCCACCGGCCACCTCGACCTCGCCGTGCACGCCGGTGACCGGGCCGGCTGCGCCCACCTCGCCGAACTCACCCTGCTCAGCCCGCTCGTCGTACCGGAGCGGGGCGCCCTCCCCGTCCAGGTCACGGTCGACGCCCCCGACGACACCGGGCGCCGCTCCTTCGGCATCTGGTCCCGGCCCGACGGCGAGGGCACCGACTGGCGCCCGCACGCCCAGGGCGTCCTGGCCCCGCAGAGCCCCGCCCGTCCGGCGGACGACCTGGCCGCCTGGCCGCCGCCCGGCGCCGCCGTCGTCTCCGACGCGGACCCCTACGCCGCCTTCGCCGCGGCCGGGTTCGCCTACGGGTCCGCCTTCCGCGGACTGCGCACGGTGTGGCAGCGCGGCGAAGAGGTCTTCGCCGAGGTCGAACTGCCCGAGCCGTACCGGGAGGACGCCGCCCGCTACGGTTTGCACCCCGCGCTGCTGGACGCCGCCGTCCAGGCGCTTCTGGTCCGACGCCCCGGCGTACCGGCCGACGAACCCGCCGTGCCCATGCTGCCGTTCGCCTGGACCGGGCTGACCCTGCACGCCACCGGCGCCACTGCGCTGCGGGTGCGGCTGGCCCCCGCCGGGCACGAGCACGGCTACACCGTCCTCGTCACCGACACCACCGGCCGGCCGGTCGCCACCGCCGACGCGATCACCCTGCGCGCGGTGAGTCCCGCGCCCGCCGCGGACCGGCCCGAACTGCTGCGCCTGGACTGGCGGGAGACGCTCCCCGTGCCGGCGGCGCCGCGCGCGGAGTCGGTGCGCTGGATCGTCCTCGGCAGCGGTGACGACCGGGTCGCCGCGGCCCTCGACGGGGCCGGCGTGCACCTGGAGACCTATGCCGACCTGGAGGCGCTGGCCAAGGCGGTCGACACCGGGATGACCATGCCCGAGCTGGTCATCGTGGCGCCCGAACCGCGCGGCCCGGAAGGCCCGGCCGTGTCCGACGCGGTACGGGGGCTGCTGAACCGGGTCCACGAGCTGGTGTGCGGCTGGCTGGCCGACGAGCGGTTCGCCGACTCCCGGCTGGTGTTCGTCACCCGTGCCGCCGTGCCGGTCGACCAGGACACCACCGCTCCCGGCGTCACGCTGCCGGACATCACCGGTGCCGCGCTGTGGGGCCTGGTGCGCTCCGCGCAGGCCGAACACCCCGGCCGGTTCCAGCTCCTCGACCTGCCCGGCGATCCCGCGGACGCCGACGAGCGCGCCCTGCTCGCCGCGGTGGCCGCCGGACACCCGCACGGCGCCGTCCGCGACGGACGTCTCCTGCACCCCGACGCCGCCCCCGCCACCGCCGCCGCCCCCGCTCCCGGCCTGGCCGCCGGCACCGTCCTGATCACCGGCGCCACCGGAACCCTCGGCCGGACCGTCGCCCGCCACCTGGTCACCCGGCACGGCGTCCGCTCCCTGCTGCTGGCCGGCCGCCGCGGTCCCGCCGCCGAGGGCGCGGACACCCTGGTCGAAGAACTGACCGCGCTCGGCGCCCGGGTCCGGCTGGAGGCGTGCGACGTCGCCGACCGCGCCGACGTGGCACGGCTGCTGACCCGGCTGCCCGACGACGCGCCGCTGACCGGGGTCGTGCACGCGGCCGGCGTCACCGACGACGCCGTGCTCACCGCCCTGGACGCCACCCGTCTGGACACCGTGCTGCGCCCCAAGGCGGACGGCGCCTGGCACCTGCACGACGCCACCGCGCACCTCAACCCGGCGGCGTTCGTGCTGTTCTCCTCCGCGGCCGGCACCTTCGGCGCCCCCGGCCAGGCCAACTACGCCGCCGCCAACGCCTTCCTCGACGGGCTCGCAGCCCACCGGCACGCCCTGGGACTGCCCGCCGTCTCCGTCGCCTGGGGACTGTGGGACAGCGACAGCGGCATCACCTCCCGTCTGTCCGACACCGACCGCGGCCGGCTGGCCCGTGGCGGCCTGCGCCCGCTGGCCACCGACGAGGCCCTCGCCCTGCTGGACGACGCGCTGACCGCCGCGGACCCCGCCGTGATCGCCGTACGCACCGGCTCGGGCCGTGCGGGAGTGCGCGCGATGCTCCGACCGGCGCCCACCGCGCCCGCCCGCCGCACCGCCGAGGCCGGGTCCAGCGGCCCGGTCACCTCCCGACTGCTCGCCGGGGCCTCGCCCGAGGAGGGCCGCGCGCGGCTGCTCGCCCTGGTCCGGGAGCTGGCCGCCACCGTGCTGGGCCACCCCTCGGCCGAGGCGGTCGAACCCGACCGGCTCTTCACCGAGCAGGGCTTCGACTCGCTGACGGTGGTGGAGCTCCGCAACCACCTCGCCTCGGCCACGGGCCTCAAGCTGGCCCCCACCCTGCTGTTCGACCACGCCACCCCCGAGGCGCTCGCCGCCCATGTGCACCAGCGGCTGGACGCGGAGCCGCAGCCGACCGCCGCGTCCACCGGTGACCCGGCTCCGGCCGGCCCGCGGGTCCGCGCCGAGGACACGATCGGCGGCCTGTTCAAGGCGGCCTGCCTGGACGGCCGGGTCGACGACGGCTTCGCCCTCCTCCAGGCGGCGGCCGGCCTGCGTCCCACCTTCACCAGCCCGGCCGAACTGCCGTCCGTCCCGGAAGCGATCCGCCTCTCCGCCGGTGACACCGCCGCACCGCTGGTGTGCTTCAGCTCCTACGTCGCCCTCGCCGGCGTCCACCAGTACGCCCGCTTCGCCTCCCGCTTCCGCGGCCGGCGCGACGTGTGGGCCCTGCCCACCCAGGGCTTCGGCACCGGGGAGGCGCTGCCCGCCACCTTCGACGCGGTGGCCGACCTGCACGCCGACGCCGTGCACCGCACCGTGGGCGACACCCCGGCGGTCCTGCTCGGCTCCTCGTCCGGCGGCGTACTGGCCCTGTCCGCGGCCCGGCGCCTCCAGGAGCGCGGCGCGGCACCGGCCGCCGTCGTCCTGCTGGACACCTACATGCCGCGGGCCGACTCGCCGTTCCTGCGCTTCTCCCAGCAGATGCTGGGCGGCATGTTCGAACGGGAGTCGATGTTCGCGCACATGGACACCGACCGGCTGACCGCCATGAGCTGGTACGTCGCGCTCATCGGCGAGTGGGAGCCGGGACCGCTGGACTGCCCGGTCCTGCTGGTGCGGTCCAGCGAACCGCCGGTGCCCGCGGCCCCCGGCGAGGAACCGCCCGCACCGGAGTGGCAGACGACCTGGGACCGGGCGCACACCGTGCTCGACGTCCCCGGCAACCACTTCACCATGATGGAGGCGCACGCCCGCTCCACCGCCGACGCCACCGAGGACTGGCTGACCGGCCTCGGCGCCTGACGCGGCCCCCGGCGCGGACGCGGAAAAGGGCCTGTCCCCCTCGCACCGAGGGGGACAGGCCCTTTTCGCCGCGCGGTCGCCGGGCGCTCACTCCGCCCAGTGCGGCACCTCCGTGATGGTGAGCACGGTCGCGCTGCACAGCCAGCCGGGGCCCTGGGACACCAGCAGCACATGGTCACCGGGGGAGACCGCCCGGGTGCGCACCAGGTGCTCCAGGGTGATGAACACGTCCGCGCCGCCCACGTGCCCCACCGCCCGGCCGAAGTCCCAGCTGCACCGGTCCATCGTCAGACCCAGCGGCATCATGATCGAGTACTCGATCATCCGGCCGTCCATGTTGATGGGGACGACCTTCGCCAGGTCCGAGGCGTTGATGCCTGCGTCCACCAGCGAACGCCGGATGATGTCCAGGTCGAACAGGGTCAGCTTCTCCATCGTCTCCGACAGCGGCATCTCGCGTTCGGTGAAGCGTTGCGCCCGCTCGGCCATGTCGGACATCGACCCGGTGTCCTCGCGCAGCACCAGCGGACCGTCACCGCGGTGCCACTTCTCCAGCTCGTGCAGCACACCGGAGTTCAGCGACCGCACCTCGGCGAACCCGCCCTCGTCACTGACCAGTGCCGCCGCCGCGCCGTCGCCGAGGATGTACGCCTGCCCGAAGCCCCGCCAGCGGTCCATGGTGGGGGAGGAGAAGTTCTCGCCCGTCGTCAGCAGCACCGACCCGGCCTCGGCGGCCCCGGTGAGCTTGCCGACCGCCACCTCCAGCGCGCTGAGCATGCCGTCGCAGCCCTGCTGGAGGAAGAGCGCGGGCAGCCGGCCCAGGCCCAGTTCCCGCAGGATGTAGCCGGGCGGGTAGGCGCCCTCGGGGGCCTGGTAGTGCACCGCGCTGTGGATGTGCGCCCCCAGGTCCTCGGGGTCGATCTTCGACCGGTCCAGCGCGATCCGCGCCGCGGACACCGCCAGGTCCATCGCCGGTACGTCGCCCGCGACGTGAGCCCCGGTGAGGCCGTTGGCGGCCTGGATCTCGGCGTCCAACCGGCCCTCGGCCACCGCCTGTTCGGCACTGGCCCACTCGGGCAGCACCACGCCCAGCGACTCGATGTGGACGTTCTCGACACGCATCTTGTTTCCTCCTCCTAGGTCGGCGTGCGGGGACGGCGGCGAGGACGACACCGGGCGGCAGGGCACCCGCTCGGTGCCCTGCCGCCCGGCTCGCCGGCCCGCCTCAACCGGCGAACAGTTCCTTGCGCAGATGGCGGGCCAGTCCCGCCGGTGTCGCGAAGTCGAAGACCACCGACGCCGGCAGCGGCAGGCCGGTCGCCGACTCCAGTGCGTTGCGCGCGGTCAGCGCGGTCAGCGAGTCGAATCCCAGATCGCGGATCTCCTGGTCGGCGGGCACCTGTCCGGCGCCCGTGCGGCCCAGGGCCGTCGCGAAGTGCCCGCGCACCAGACGCAGCAGGGTCTCCTCCTGCTCGGCGTCGGTGAGCGCGGCCAGCCGGTGCCGCAGCCCGCCGGGGTCGGCGAGCGCGTCGCGCGCGGTGCGCCGTACCGTGCCGGACGACAGGCCGCGCAGCAGCGCGGCGCTCGCCGTGAGGGGCGCGGCGGTGCGCGACTGCGGGATCGCGGGCCGCTCGGCGATGAGCGCCGGGCGGTCTGCGGCGACGGCCGCGGCGAACAGACCGGCGGCCTCCTCCGGCGATCCGGCCGGGCCGCGCACCGACACGGCCCCCACGCCCGCCGCCCGCAGCCTGTGGGCGCACACGTCGAACACCGCCGCCAGCGCCGCGTCCGCCGGTCCGGCGGTCCGCGGGCCGGGGGTGGTGAACACCACGGACGTCACCGCGCGGCCGGGCGCCGAGCGGACCAGTTCCAGCGCCGGGTCGACGACGGGGCGCAGCGCGGCGTCCACGTCGGCGTCCCGCTCGGCGCGCACGGCGGCGGAGAACACCACGGTCGTGGGGCCCTCGTCGAGCATGGCCCTGACGGATGCGGCCGGGTCCTCGGGCTCCCAGGACACCGGGTCACCGGGCCGGTGGGTCGCCGGCACCCGGTCGGCCGC
Organism: Streptomyces sp. NPDC051051; assembly: GCF_040682975.1. NCBI lineage: Bacteria > Bacillati > Actinomycetota > Actinomycetes > Kitasatosporales > Streptomycetaceae > Streptomyces > Streptomyces sp. NPDC051051. Next base: position 5,355 of record NZ_JBFBCB010000100.1, on the reverse strand, counting down.
GTTCTTCGCGAACGGGCCTGCCAGCAGCGGCTGGTGAGCGGGCCACACGGCCGGAAGGAACTCCGCCGGCCCGGACACCTCGCTTCCGGCGAACAGGGCGATGCGCCCGGTTGCCGGGGAGCCGTCCGCGACTGCCACGGGCAGCCGGGCGGCACGCGGCCGGCGGACCTGGCCGCCGCGCAGCGCGAGCCGCGGCTCGCCCGAGGCGACCGCGTCCTCCACCCGCCGCCAGGAGCGTTTGGCGGCGTCGGTCTCGATCAGCGCGAACCGGTCCGGTGCCCGGTCCTGGACCGCGCCGATCAGGCCCCACACCGCGGCGGCCGCCGGCTCCGGCGCCGACTCGTCGTCCTGGGCGGCGGGAGCGCCGCGGGTCAGGACGACCAGCCGGCTGTGCGCGAAGCGGGGATCGGCCCAGTGCCGTACCCAGCCCAGGCTCTCGTCGACGGCCGCGCGGACCGCGTCGGCGGGCGAGGGGTGATCCGGTGCCCCGGCGTGCGACACGACCACCACGTCCGGCACCGGGGCGCCCTGCGCCACCGAGGACAGCAGTGCCGGCAGGTCCGGATGGATCTCGCAGTAGCGCCCGGCCGACATCAGCCCCGAGCGGGCCCGCAGCGCGTCCTTGCCGACGACCGCCCAGCGTCCCTGCCGCGGCGTGGTGCGGGGCAGGTCGCAGACGTCCCACACCTCCTCGAAGAGGCCGTCCTGCTGGGCCGCGGATGCAGCCCGGACGGTACGGTGCGCCGCGAACGTCACCGAGCGGGCCGTCAGCACCGGGTCCCCGGCGCCGTCCCAGGCGTCGACCGCCCAGGTGCCGTCCGGCACGGTCCGCAGCCGCACCCGCAGCACCGACGCGTCCACCGCGTACAGCGACACCTCGCGCCAGGACACCGCGGCCACTTGTCCCGGCGGCTGCGCAACCACGGCGGCGAACGCCGCTTCCAGCAGCGCCGGATGCACCTCGAAGCCGTCCCGTGCCGCGGTCCAGTCCGGCAGCGACACCTCGACGAACACCTCGTCGTCCCGCCGCCACACCGCGCCCGGCGTCCGGTCGTCCGGCGCCGGGGCAGCGGTGCGCTCGCGCCGGGCGCCCTGCGGGGGCCACACGGCCGCCGGCTCGGCCGGCTCCGGTACGGCGTCGGGTGCTACGACGCCGGTGGCGTGCCGGGTCCACGGGCGGCCCGCGGCGCCGTGCGCGTCGCGCCGCCCGTGGACCTCGACGCGCCGGAGACCGTCGTCGTCCGTCGTGCCCACGGTCACGCGCAGCTGCACCCCGCCCTCGCGCGGCACCACCAGCGGGGCCTCGGCGGCCAGTTCCACCACGCGCGCGCAGCCGGCCCGGCCCGCCGCGTGCAGCACCATCTCCAGCAGCGCGGATCCGGCCAGGACCGTGCCGTCGTGGGTCCGGCGCAGCAGCGAGGGGTCCGACCCGGCGGCGGTGAGCCGGCCGGCGCACACCAGTTCCCGCCGTTCGGGCAGTTCGACGTACGCGCTCAGCAGCGGGTGCCGGGAGTCGTCGAGCCCCAGGTCGGCGGCACCGGTGTACCGGGGGGCCGACTCCGTCGCCTGCCGGGACCGGCGCCACAGCAACCGGCCCGGGAGAGCGGCGAGTTCCTTGCGGATGACCTTCCCGGCGGGGTTGCGCGGCACCTCGGCGATCTCGTGGATCTCCTCCGGCAGCTTGAACGCCGACAGCCGCTCCCGGCACCTGGCGAGCACGGCGTCGACGTCGATGCCGTCCGGGCCGGGGACCAGGTAGGCCGCGGGGACCTCGCCGAGCGACTCGTGCGGGACGCCCGCCACCGCCGCGTCGGCCACCCCGGGTGCCGCGGCGAGCGCCTGTTCGACCTCGCGCGGGTGGATGTTCTCCCCGCCGCGGATGATGAGTTCCTTGAGCCTCCCGGTGATCGTCACATAGCCGTCGGCGTCCTGCCGGGCCAGGTCACCGGTGCGGTACCAGCCGTCGGACAGGACGGCGGCGGTCTCCTCGGGCTGCTGGTGGTACCCCTGCATCAGGGCGGGGCTGGAGACCCAGATCTCGCCCTCGGCGCCCGGTGCGACCTCCGCGCGGGTGCGCGGGTCGGTCAGCCGCAGTGTCAGTCCGGGCAGCGGCACCCCGCACGAGCCCGGCACGTACGGCCCGTCGGGCAGGTTGGTGGTGATGGCGCCGCCGGTCTCGGTGGAACCGTAGCTGTCCAGCAGCCCGATGCCGAAGGCGGCCCGGAACTCCTCGTGCAGGGACTGCGGGCAGGAGGAGCCCGCGACCATGCACACCCTCAGCCGCGGCACCTCGACGGCGCCGGAGCGGGCCAGTTCCACCATGTGGTGGAACAGCGTCGGCACGCCCACCAGGAAGGTGGCGTCCCCCTCCCGCGCCCGGCGCAGCACCTCCTCGGCCGCCAGGCCGTCGGTGATACGGACGCTCGCGCCGACGGCGACCGCACCGAGCACGCAGATGTTGTGCGCCACGGCGTGGAAGAGGGGCATCGGCCACAGGAGGCGGTCCTGCGGTGACAGTCCCAGCAGCGGGGCGTTGCACGCGGCGGTCGCCCACAGGGAGCTGCGCTGCGTGGAGACGACGCCCTTGGGGCGGCCGGTCGTGCCGGAGGTGTAGAGCATCCAGGCCGGCTCGTCCAGGCCCAGGTCGTCCCGGGTCGGGGCGCGCAGCGACCAGGTCGACGCCAGGTCCTCCCACAGCGGCGGTGACGCGTCGCGGGCCTCCGCGAAGCCCGGCTCGGAGGCGTCGCCGACCAGGACCACCACGACGTCCGGCAGGTCCGCGAGGACCCGGCGCACCTGCGGCAGCTGCGCCGCGCCGGTGATGACCGTCCGGGCCGCGCAGTCCGCGAGCAGGTGGGCCAGTTCGGGGTCGGTCGACTGTGGGTTGAGCGGTACTCCCACGCCGGCGGCGCGGGTGACGGCGAGGTAGCCCTCCACCGTCTCGATCCGGTTGGGCAGGTAGATCACCGCCGACTCGCCGCGGCCCAGGCCCAGGTCCGCCAGGTGTCCGGCGACCCGTGCCGTGCGCCGGTCCAGTTCGGCCCAGGTGACCGAGCGGCGGCCGTCCTCGAAGGCGACGCGGTCCGGCTGCCGGGCCGCGTGCCCGGCGAGCAGTTCGTGCACCGGGCGGATCAGGTCCGCCCGGAACGTGGTGTCCGTCATCGGGCCGTCCCCCTTCAGGCACCGGCCGCACGGTAGCGGCGGACCGCCAGCGTCCGGCACACCGCGGCGATGAGCACCGACCAGACGAGCGAGACCAGCACCGGATGCTGCGCGGGCCAGGCTCCGGTGCCGGTCAGTCCAGGATTGCCGAACAGCTGCCGGGCCGCCTGGACGGTCGCGCTCAGCGGGTTCCACTCGGCGGCCCAGCGCAGCGCCGTCGGCAGCGTGGAGGGAGCCACGAACGCGTTGGACAGGAACGTCAGCGGGAACAGCCACAGGAAGTTGCCGGTGGCCGCCGCCTCCGGGGCCCGTACCGACAGTCCGATGACGACCCCGACCCACGACAGCGCGTAGCCCATGAACAGCAGCAGCGCGAAGGCCGCGGCCGCTCGCGGCAGCCCGTGGTGGACGCGCCAGCCGACCAGCAGTGCGCAGAGGATCATCACGGCCATCACGATGACGTTCTGCACCAGATCGGCGACCGTGCGCCCGGTCAGCAGCGCGCCGCGCGCCATCGGCAGCGACCGGAACCGGTCGACCATGCCGCTCTGCACGTCGTTGGCCATGCTGACACTGCTGTTGCTGGCCGTCGCGAACGCGATGGTCTGGGCGAAGAACCCCGGCATCATGAACTCCCGGTAGGCCGCCGGGCCTCCGGCGCCGGGCAGGCTGAAGGAGCCTGCGAAGATGTAGGCGAACAGCAGCACGAACACCACGGGCTGCACCAGGCTCAGGAGCAGCACCTCCGGGATCCGCACCATGCGGACCACGTTGCGCCGCGTCACCACCAGGACGTCGCGTACGGCCTTGACGGCCGTGCCGGGCTTCAGTTCGGGTACGGCCGGTGCCGCTGCCGACACGTTCACCACTCCCTTTCGTTCCACGTGCCGACGCCCGCCGCGGCCCACCCGGTCTCCCGCGGGTTGTCCTCGGTCAGGGCCAGGAAGACCTCGTCCAGGGTGGGGCGGCGCAGCCCGATGTCGGTGATCTCGATGCCCTCGGCGTCCAGCGCGGCGACGACCTCCGCCAGCAGCCGCACCCCGCCGTCGGCCGGCGCGGACACCGTGGCCCGGGGCCGGTCGACGTCCGGGGTGCGGCCGCAGATCCGGGTCAGCAGCCAGGCAGCGGCGTCGAGTTGCTCGGGCCAGGACACGACCAGCTCGATGCGCCGGCCGCCGGCCTGGGTCTTGAGGTCGCGGGGGGTGCCCCGGGCGATGATCCGGCCGTGGTCGACCACCGCGAGGTCCTGGGCGAGCCGGTCGGCCTCCTCCAGGTACTGGGTGGTGAGCAGCAGCGTGGTGCCCTGGCGCACGAGGTCCTCGATGGCGTCCCACAGCAGCAGCCGGCTGGTCGGGTCGAGGCCGACCGACGGCTCGTCCAGGAACATCACCGAGGGCCTCACCACCAGCGCGCCGGCCAGGTCGAGGCGGCGTCGCATACCGCCGGAGTACGTACTCGACACCCGGTCGGCGGCGTCGGCCAGGTCGAACCGGTCGAGCAGTTCGTCGGCGCGCCGCCGGGCCGAGCGGGCGCGCAGTCCGTACAGCTCGCCGATCATGCGGAGGTTCTCGCGGCCGGTGAGCCGGTCGTCGACGGCCGCGAACTGGCCGGACAGGCCGATCGACAGCCGCACCGAGTCCGGGTCGCGGACCACGTCGTGACCGGCCACGGTCGCGGTGCCCGCGTCGGGGCGCAGCAGCGTGGTGAGCAGACGCACCACGGTGGTCTTGCCCGCTCCGTTGGGGCCCAGCAGCCCCAGGACACTGCCTTCCGGTACGTCCAGGTCGATTCCGTCGACGGCCCGGACCTCGCCGAAGGTCTTCACCAGACCCGCGGCGTCAATGGCGCCCGCCATGGCCTTCTCCGTCCTTGTGCGCAGGGGTGGGGGGTGGGGAGCCCGGGTCTCAGGTGGCGGCGACCAGCTTCAGTTCCGGATGAGCGGTGCCGCCCGCGATCGCCGTGGAGGACACGTGCGAGACGACGCGCTCGTCGACGGGGTCGTTCGCCGGGTCGTCGTGGACGACGAGGTGCTCGTACGTCGTGGAGCGCTGCGCCGGGACCCGTCCCGCGGCGCGGATGAGGGTGATCAGCTCCATCAGGTTGGAGCGGTGTCTGGCGCCGGCGGAGGAGACGACGTTCTCCTCCAGCATGATGGAGCCGAGGTCGTCGGCGCCGTAGTGCAGCGACAGCTGG
>NZ_JBFBCB010000099.1:0-12374 GCF_040682975.1 Streptomyces sp. NPDC051051 | reverse complement strand
GATACTGGTTGTATCGGGGCGATCCCGACAACGCGGCGAGCGTGCGTGCCAGGCGTCGCCGGGCAGACGGGACTTTCGAAACACGCCCTAGCGCCGCCCCTTCCTCACCTCGCCCTTTCCGCAGGCGATGCCGTCCCTGTCGCGGTCCAGGCCGATAAACCACCGGGCCGGGCCCCGTCGGCGGACGCGGCCGGCGGTCACACGGCCGCGTCCGCCGGAGGCGGAGCCGTCACCCGTGCCGCTCCGCCGCGGGGCGCGACCGGCTCCCGCCGCGCCGCCCCCCGCGCCGCAGCCGACGCCCCCACCTCACGGGGTGAGCTTCGCGCGCAGCGCGTCCACCTCCGTCACCGGCAGATCGCACACGAACCCGCGGCAGACGTACGCCGTCGGCGCCCCGCCCACCAGCACCCGGTCGGCGAGCAGCGGAAACTCCTCGCTCCCCGGCGTGCCACAGGCCACCACCGCTCCCGGCGCGGTCGCCAGCAGCGCGGCACGATGCAGCTCGCGCGTGGCGGGATCGTCGAGCGAGGGTCCGACGACGGCCACCTCGCGCGGCCCGTCGAGCAGCGCCTCGGCGGCGGCCAGACCCCATCCGATGAACCGCGGCACCCGCGGCCCGAGCGCCTTCACGACCCCCAGCGCCTTCTCCGCCGCGGCGCGGTGCGCCTGCGACCCCGTGTGGGCGGCGTACGACAACAGCGCCCCGGCGGCCGCCGACCACCCGGAGGGCACCGCGTTGTCGGTCGGGTCCTGCGGGCGCCGGATGAGCTGCTCGGCGTCCGACGCCGTGTCGTACAGGGACCCCGACTCCGGGTCGGTGAAGCGCGCGAGCACGTGGTCGAGCAGGAACCCGGCGAAGTCCAGCCAGACCCCCTCGCCCGTCACCCCGGCCAGCGCGAGGAAGCCCTCGGCGACGTCGGCGTAGTCCTCCAGGACGCCCGCGTTGGCCCCGGCCCTGCCGTCCTTGCTGGTCCGGGTGAGCCGCGCCTGGTCGTCGAGGTGCAGCCGGACGAGGAGGTCGGCGGCGGCGACGGCCGCGTCCACCAGGTCGGGCCGGTCGAAGTAGGCGCCGGTCTCGGCGAGCGCGGCGACGGCGAGACCGTTCCAGGCGGCGACGACCTTGTCGTCCCTGCCGGGTGCGGGCCGCTCCGCCCGCGCGGCCAGCAGCCGCTCCTTCACCGACGCGATCTTCTCGGCGTCGAACACGCCTTCCCGCTGCGGCAGTTGCAACACGGAGGCACCCTCCTCGAAGGTGCCCTCGTCGGTCACCCCGAAGTGGGCGGCGGCCAGCGCCGCGTCCTCGGCTCCCAGGGCGTCGGTGAGCTGCTCGGGCGTCCAGACGTAGTACGCCCCCTCCACGTTCCGCCCGCTCCCGTCGTCGCTGTCGGCGTCCAGCGCGGAGGCGAACCCGCCCTCCGCGGTGCGCAGTTCCCGCACCATGAAGTCGGCGGTCTCCAGCGCGACCCGCCGGGCCTGCTCGGACCCGGTCGACCGCCACAGGTGGGCGTACACCCGGCACAGCAGCGCGTTGTCGTACAGCATCTTCTCGAAGTGCGGCACGGTCCAGTCCCGGTCGACGGAGTAGCGGGCGAAGCCGCCGCCGAGCTGGTCGTAGATCCCGCCGCGGGCCATCCGCTCACAGGTGTCCCGCGCCATCTGCAGGGCGCCGTCGGCCCCGGTGCGCGCGTGGTGGCGCAGCAGGAACTCGATCACCATGGACGGCGGGAACTTCGGCGCCCCGCCGAACCCGCCGCGCTGCGGGTCGTACTCCCGGGTCAGCCCGAGCAGTGCCTGCGCCAGCTGCTGCTCGCCGGGCGCCAGACCGTCCCCGTAGGAGATCTCGCGTCCGGCGAGGTCGCGCACGATCTTCCCGGCGACCTCGGCCACCTCGTCCCGCCGCTCGCCCCAGGCCTGCCGCACGCCCTCCAGCACCTGCCGGAAGGACGGCATGCCCTGCCGGGGCACGGGCGGGAAGTAGGTGCCGAAGTAGAACGGCTCGGCGTCCGGCGTGAGGAACACGGTCATGGGCCAGCCGCCCTGCCCGGTCGCGGCCTGCACGGCCTCCATGTAGACGGCGTCGACGTCGGGCCGCTCCTCACGGTCGACCTTGACGCTGACGAAGTGCTCGTTGAGGTGGTCGGCGGTGGCCTGGTCCTCGAAGGACTCGTGAGCCATGACGTGGCACCAGTGGCAGCTCGAGTACCCGACGCTGAGCAGCACCGGCACACCCCGCCGGCGCGCCTCCTCGAACGCCTCCGCCGACCAGGGCCACCAGTCGACCGGGTTGTCTGCGTGCTGGAGCAGGTACGGGGACGTCTCATGGGCCAGTCGGTTCGCCATGGGGTCCATCCTGCCGCAGGGCCCGTCCCGGAACGCGTCCGACGCCCTGCGCCGACCGGGCGCGGGTGCACCACCGACCGCTGCCGGCGCGAGCCGGTACCGTCGTGGCTCCGGGGGCGGGGGCCGGAGCCGCCGACGGGCGCAGCCCGCGGCCGCGAGGGTCGGCGCGGCGCAGGCCGCCTGGACCGCTGCCCGCGCGGGCGGGTGGCGGTGCAGGCGGTCCGGAGGTGCGGCCCGGCTCAGCCCTTGGCGGGCGTGGGCTTCTCCGTGGTGGTCTCGCCGGAGGAGTCCTCCGGGGTCTCCACGAAGTCGACCTTGCCCATGCGGCGGTTCATCGACTTCATCAGGCCCCAGACCGCGATCGCCATCGCCGCGAAGACGATGAAGCCGAGGACGCCGGGGGTGACCTTGTTCTCGTCGACCTCCTTGGCGAGGGGGACGAGGTGCGTCATTGCCAGGCTCACGCTTGCGCTCATGTCAGGCATTGTCGCGGATGCCCGCAAAGAGGTCGTCCTCGGGGAGGGAGGTGTCGACGCGCGACTTCGCCAGCTCGTACTCCTCGGTCGGCCAGACCTTCTTCTGGAGTTCCATCGGCACCCGGAACCAGCCCCCGTCGGGGTCGATCTGCGTGGCGTGCGCGATCAGCGCCTTGTCCCGGATCTCGAAGAAGTCGGCGCACGGAACGTGCGTGGTCAGCGTGCGCTCGACCCGCTCGAACTCGCTCCAGCGCTTGAGCCAGTCCCCGTACGGCGACTCCAGGCCGTGGTCGAGCATGGCCTGGTGCAGCGCCTCGGTGCGCGGACGGTTGAAGCCCTGGTTGTAGTAGAGCTTCAGCGGCCGGTACGCCGGCCCGAACTCGCTCTCCGGGTACTTCGCGGTGTCGTCCGCGCCCTCGAAGGCCACCATGGAGATCTTGTGGGTCATGATGTGGTCGGGGTGCGGGTAGCCGCCGTTCTCGTCGTAGGTGGTGATCACCTGGGGACGGAAGGAGCGGATCTGCTTCACCAGCTCACCGGCCGCCTTGTCGACGTCCTCGAGGGCGAAGCAGCCCTCGGGCAGCGGCGGCAGCGGGTCGCCCTCGGGCAGCCCGGAGTCGACGAAGCCGAGCCACTCCTGCTTGACCCCGAGGATCTCGCGGGCCTCGTCCATCTCCTTCTTGCGCACCTCGTGGATGTTCTCCTCGATGCAGGTGTCGCCCTGGAGCTTCGGATTGAGGATGGAGCCGCGCTCCCCGCCCGTGCAGGTCACGACCAGCACGTCCACCCCCTCGGACACGTACTTCGCCATGGTGGCCGCGCCCTTGCTCGACTCGTCGTCGGGGTGGGCGTGCACGGCCATCAGTCGCAGCTGGTCAGTCAAGACTCAAATCCTCAGTAAGTCGGCGCCCCCGTGGGACCGGGTGCGATCGGCGGCTTCTATAGTGACCGAATCGGGGGGCCAATAATTCCGTGGTCCTGCCCCGGCAGCCCACTTTCGGACCTCCGCCCGACCGGCCGGAGGCCTTGCCGAGAGGACGATCATGAGTACGGCGAGCACGCGACCGCCCGAGGGCCGTTACGGCCGTTCCTCGGACGAGCGCGCGGACCGCACGCTCAAGGTGGCCGGCGCCGTCCTGGGTGCACTGCTGCTCGCGTTGATCGGCTACTTCGCCTATCACTACGTCGGCCAGAACAAGATCAGCGGCGAGATGATCACCTTCCAGGTCTCGGACGACTCGGTGCGGGTGCACCTCGAGGTCCGCAAGGACGCGGGGGTGAGCGGTTACTGCACGGTCCGCTCGCAGGCCGAGAACGGCGCCGAGGTGGGCCGCGCCGACTTCCGCTTCTCCGGCCCGGACACGCGGGTCGACAAGGTGGTCACGCTCCGTACGACGTCCCGGGGCACCACGGCGGAATTGCTGGGTTGTCACGCGGACTGATCATCGCCGCAATACGCGGGCACTGACCTGCGTCGACGTAAATCTTACGGCTTATGTCCTCCCCTTTGGGCCGCTGAATTGTTAGGCTCGTGGTTTCGCCCATCTGTGGAGGAACATGCTTCCAGGTAGGGCGATGCTTTGTTATTCCCAGTACCGACGAGGAGCACCCTGTGACCCAGACCAGCGAGAACGTCACCTGGCTGACCCAGGAGGCGTACAACAAGCTCAAGGATGAGCTTGAGTACCTTACTGGTCCTGCGCGCACCGAGATCGCCGCCAAGATCGCGGCCGCGCGCGAGGAGGGCGACCTGCGTGAGAACGGCGGGTACCACGCTGCCAAGGAGGAGCAGGGCAAGCAGGAACTCCGTATCCGCCAGCTCACCCAGCTCCTGGACAACGCCAAGGTGGGCGCCGCCCCGGTGTCCACGGACGGTGCGGTGGCGCCCGGCATGGTCGTGACGATCGCCTTCGACGGCGACGAGGACGACACGCTGTCCTTCCTGCTGGCCTCGCGCGAGTACGCGAGCGCCGACATCGAGACCTACTCGCCGCAGTCGCCGCTGGGCTCCGCCGTGATCGACCACAAGGTCGGCGAGGACGCGGAGTACGAGCTGCCGAACGGCAAGAAGGCCTCCGTGCGCATCCTCAAGGCCGAGCCCTACAACGGCTGACGGACCTCAGCGGTCCGCACCGCCCCCCATTCCCGATCGGACCCCCGGCGCCCGTGGCGCCGGGGGTCTTTTCATGTCCGGTGGCCCGGCGCGGTCACGCGGTGGCCGAGCGGTACTTGCGTACCGCCAGGGTGCGGAACAAGAGGATGATCAGCACCGAGTAGATCAGCGAGGCCCAGACCGGGTGCCGCATGGGCCAGGCGTCGGAGGTCGACTGTCCCGGGTTGGCGAACAGGACGCGGCAGGCCTCGACGGTGGCGCTGAAGGGGTTCCAATCGGCGACGTGGCGCAGCCAGGGCGTCATGTTGGCGGTGTCCACGAAGGCGTTGGAGATGAAGGTGACCGGGAAGAGCCAGATCAGTCCGCCGGAGGTGGCCGCCTCGGGGGTGCGGACGGACAGGCCGATGAGGGCGCCGATCCAGGTGAACGCGTAGCCGAGGAGGAGCAGCAGGCCGAAGGCGGCCAGGACGCGTGCGGCGTTGGTGCTGCCGTCGGAGCCGACCCGCCAGCCGACCAGGAGCGCGACGACGGCGAGGACGAGCAGCGTCAGCGCGGTCTGCACGAGGTCGGCGAGGGTGCGGCCGGTGAGGACCGCGCCGCGGGCCATCGGCAGGGAGCGGAACCGGTCGATGAGGCCCTTGTGCATGTCGTCGGCGATGCCGGCGCCGGCGCCGGCGGTGGCGAAGGTGACGGTCTGGGCGAAGATGCCCGCCATGAGGAAGTTCGTGTAGTCGGCGGCACTGGTGCTGCCGCCGACCCGCATGGATCCGCCGAAGACGTAGGTGAACAGCACCACGAACATGATGGGCTGGATGAGCCCGAAGACGACCATCTCGGGGATCCGGGACATCCGGATCAAGTTGCGTTTTGCAACGACCAGGGAGTCCCGGACGCTCTGCCCGAGCGGGTTGCCCGGGGCCGTGCCCGCGACGGCGTCGGTGACGGCGCTCATTTCACGGCCTCCTTGCCCTTGTCCTGGGACCTGCCCTCGCGCCCGTCCTCGGCGGCATGTCCGGTGAGGGACAGGAAGACGTCGTCGAGGGTGGGGCGGCGCAGGCCGATGTCGTCGATCTCGATGCCGCGGATGTCCAGCTCCCGGATGACCTCGGCGAGGAGCTTGGCGCCGCCGGTGACGGGCACGGTGAGCTTGCGGGTGTGCTCCTCGACGGTGGTGTCGCCCTTGCCGAAGCCGGCCAGGACCTCGACCGCGGTCGGCATGTGCTCGCGGTCGTGCACCACGACCTCCACGCGCTCGCCGCCGGTGCGGGCCTTGAGCTGGTCGGAGGTGCCGCAAGCGATGACCTTGCCGTGGTCGACGACGGCGATGTCGTGCGCGAGGTGGTCGGCCTCCTCCAGGTACTGGGTGGTCAGCAGCAGTGTCGTGCCGCCGGAGACGAGGCGCTTGATCACCTCCCACAGCATCTGGCGGTTGCGCGGGTCGAGGCCGGTCGTGGGTTCGTCCATGAACATCACGGGCGGGGAGACCACGAGTGCGGCGGCCAGGTCGAGGCGGCGGCGCATGCCTCCGGAGTAGGTCTTCGTGATGCGGTCGGCGGCGTCCGCGAGGTCGAACTGGTCGAGCAGCTCGGCCGCCCGGGCCTTCGCGGCCCTCGCCCGCATCTGATAGAGCTGCCCGACCATCTGGAGGTTCTCGCGGCCGGTCAGGTACTCGTCGACGGCGGCGAACTGGCCGGAGAGGCCTATCGAGCGCCGGACCTCGTCGGGATGCTTGAGCACGTCGAGTCCGGCGACCACGGCCCGGCCGCTGTCCGGGCGCAGGAGGGTGGTCAGGCAGCGGACCGCGGTGGTCTTGCCCGCGCCGTTCGGCCCGAGGAGGCCGAGGACGGTGCCCTCCGGGACGTCGAGGTCGACGCCGTCCAGAGCCCTTACGTCGCCGAAGGTCTTCACCAGGCCTTCGGCATGGATGGCGCCTGGCATGTGAGTCTCCACGTCGTCGGGGATTCTTCGGAAAGACTAGGTTTGCGCGTTTCGTTCCGCTCGGCCGGGACGCTTCGAGCGCGTCGGCGAGATGGCGTGACTCACACCGTAACGCGATGTATCGCGTCTCTCAACGGACTTGCCCGAACGAGTGACAAGAGGGTCCCGGCCCGGCGGACGGCCTCGGCCGGCGTGCGGCACCGACGCAGGCCGACGGGCGACGGGCGACGGGTGCCGACGTCAGTCGATGACGGTGTACCCGGCCTCGCGCAGGGCCTGGCCGACCTCGGCGCAGTGCACCGGCCCCTTCGTCTCCAGGTGCAGCTCCACCTCCGCCTCCGTGAGCCCGAGCCGCGGGTCGGTCCGTACGTGGCTCACGTCGAGGACGTTGGCGTCCATCGTCGACAGCACCCCGAGAAGCGTCGCGAGCGCGCCGGGCCGGTCCGTCAGCCGCAGCCGGACGGCCAGGTAGCGGCCCTGCGCGGACATGCCGTGCCGCAGGACGCGCTGCATCAGCAGCGGATCCACGTTCCCGCCGGAGAGCACCGCGACCACCGGCCCCTCGAAGGCGTCCGGCGCGCTCAGCAGCGCCGCCACCGGACTCGCCCCGGCCGGCTCGACGACCAGCTTGGCCCGCTCCAGACACAGCAGGAGGGCGGCCGCCAACGCGTCCTCCGACACCGTGCGCACCTCGTCCACCAGGTCGCCGACGATCCCGAAGGGCACGTCACCGGGCCGGCCGACCCTGATGCCGTCCGCCATCGTCGCCGGACTGCGCAGCGACACCGGCCGGCCCGCCGCCAGCGAGGGCGGATACGCCGCCGCGCCCTCCGCCTGCACCCCCACGATCCGCACGTCGGGCCGCAGCGCCTTCACCGCCACCGCGATGCCCGCCGCGAGTCCCCCGCCCCCGATCCCCACGACGATCGTCCGCACCTCCGGGCACTGCTCCAGGATCTCCAGACCCACCGTGCCCTGCCCGGCGATCACGTCCGGGTGGTCGAAGGGGTGGATGAACACCGCGCCGGTCTCCGCCGCGTGCTTCTGCGCGGCCGTCAGCGTCTCGTCGACCACCTGCCCGTGCAGGCACACCCGCGCGCCGTACTCCCGGGTCGCGCTGATCTTGGGCAGCGGGGCGCTCGTCGGCATGAACACCGTGGACCGCACACCCAGCAGGGTGGAGGCCAGCGCGACACCCTGCGCGTGGTTGCCCGCACTCGCCGCGACGACCCCGGCCGCCCGCTCCTCCGGCAGCAGGCCGGCGATCCGGACGTACGCGCCGCGCAGCTTGAACGAACCCGTCCGCTGGAGGTTCTCGCACTTGAGGTGCACCGGCGCCCCGACGAGCTGGGACAGGTGCCTGCTGCCCTCCATCGCGGTCGTCCGCGCCACCCCCGACAGCATCTTCTGGGCGCCGCGCACATCGTCGAGAGTGACGGCCCGCAAGGAGTCGGCCGTGCCATAGCTCATGACACCAGCATCGCAGTTCACAGGCGGGAACGACCGCCGTGACCAACCACCGAGACCGGTTTCCGCAGCGCCGGTACGGCCCGCCTCCGGGCCGCGTACCCTGTCCCCCAACCCAGCACCCCCTTCATGAAGTGAGCCCCCGGCCATGCCCACAACACCTGAAATGTCGATGGACATGACGACCGTCGGTGACACCGGTCTTCTGGACACGCTGCAGCACGAGGTCGCGGTCTTCGCACGCCGTGCCGAACAGACCCGGCTCGGCGGCGTCGGGCAGGTGCGCAACTCCATGGACCGCGCCGCCTACCTGCTGCTCAACCGCCTCGACAAGGAAGGCCCGATGGGCGTCAAGGCACTCGCGGCGAGCATGGGCATCGACTCGTCGACCGTCACCCGGCAGGTGGCGCCGCTGGTGGACACCGGTCTGGTCAAGCGCACCTCGCACCCCGAGGACGGGCGGGCCGTGGTGCTCCAGCTGTCCCCGCGCGGGCTGTCCCGGCTGGACGAGGTGCGGTCCTCCAGACGTCAGCTGATGGCCGAGCTGACCGACGACTGGAGCCCGGAGGAGCGCGAGGCGTTCTGCACCCTCCTCACCCGCTTCAACACCGCGCTGTCCACCCGGATGGCCTCTTCCGGCCTGTCCGGCACGGAGCCCGCACCGGCTTCCTGATCCCCGCGCGCGGCGCGCGTCCCGCGCGTGCGCGGCTCTTGACCGACGGCCCGCCCCTGGCCTCATATGAGACAGGGTCCCCGTTCGCCGCAGCCGGCCGGGATCCGTTCCCGGGGGTCGACGGCAGGCGGGAGGCGCGCGGTGCGAGCACGGCATGCGGGCCGGGACGCCCGTCGGACCAAGGATTTCGAGGCGTTCGTGGCGGGCGCGGGCGGGCGGCTGACGCAGACCGCCACCCTGCTCACCGGGGAACCGTCCGACGACAACCCGCGCGCGCGACGGCTGCTGACGCACGCCCTCGCGCACACCTACGCGTGCTGGGACCGGCTGCACGGCGAGGACCCCTACGACCACGCCCGCCGGCACCTCGCCGTCCGCTTCGCCGACACCGCCTGGCACCAGTACGCCGCCCCGGGCCGGTCCCGCCGGCACCTCACCGGCCCGCTGGCGGGCCTCACTCCGCGGGAACGCCTCATCCTGGTCCTCAGGCTCCACGAGGGCGTCGGCGAGGAACAGGTCGCGGCCCTCCTCGGCCTGCCCACGGAACGCGTCCACACCCTCTGCGACCGGGCGACGGCGACCGTCCTGCACCCGCCCCCGCCGCCCTCGCCCCGGCCCTCCGCCGCGAAGGCGGCGCCGACGTGAACCGGCCCCAGCGGGAGGCCGCCGTACGGCAGATCATGGAGCGGACGGTGCCCCGGCTGCCGCCCGAGCTGCACACGGACGCCGTCCGCCGCGGCAGCCGCATGCTCCGCCGCCGCACGCTCGCCCGGCGCCTGCTGTGGCTGCTGCTGTGGGCGGCGGCCGTCGCGTTCGCCGTCTGGGCGGCGGTGGCCGAGCCGTGGGTGGAGCCGCCGTCGGAGACGACCCCACCCCTGACCGGCTGGTGAGACCCGGCCCGTGACGAGGACCTAGCCGAGGGCCTGCTGGAGGTCCGCCAGGAGGTCGTCGACGTTCTCGATGCCGACCGAGACGCGCACCAGGTCGGCCGGGACCTCCAGGGCCGAACCGGCCGCGGACGCGTGCGTCATGCGCCCGGGGTGCTCGATCAGCGATTCCACGCCGCCGAGGGACTCGCCCAGCGTGAACACCTCGGCGCGGTTGCACACCTCGACCGCGGCCTCCTCGCCGCCCGCCACCTGGAACGACACCATGCCGCCGAACGCCCGCATCTGCTTGGCGGCGACCTCGTGACCGGGGTGGTCCGGCAGTCCCGGGTAGAGGACGTTCGTCACGCGCGCGTGCCGGGTGAGCATGTCGGCGACCTTGGTCGCGTTCTCGCTGTGCCGGTCCATGCGCACCGACAGCGTCTTCGTGCCCCGCAGCACCAGCCAGGAGTCGAACGGCCCGGCGACCGCGCCCATCGCGTTCTGGTGGTACGCCAGCTCCTCGCCGAGTTCCCGATCGCCCGTGATCAGCGCGCCGCCGACGACGTCCGAGTGGCCGCCCATGTACTTGGTCAGCGAGTGCACGACGACGTCCGCGCCGAGCGCCAGCGGCTGCTGGAGGTACGGCGTGGCGAAGGTGTTGTCGACGACGAGCCGGGCGCCCGCGTCCCGCGCCACCTGGGCGACGGCCGCGATGTCGGTGATGCCGAGCAGCGGGTTGGAGGGGGTCTCCACCCACACCGCCTTCGTCTTCGGGGTGATCGCGGACCGTACGGCGGCCGGGTCGCTGGTGTCGGCCACCGACCACTCCACGCCCCACCGGGAGACGACCTTCGCGAACAGCCGGAAGGTGCCGCCGTAGGCGTCGTTGGGGATCACCACGTGGTCGCCGGGGCTGAGCAGCGTACGCAACAGGCAGTCCTCGGCCGCCAGTCCGGAAGCGAACGCGAGACCCCGGACGCCGCCCTCCAGGGCGGCCAGGTTCTCCTCCAGGGCGGTCCTGGTCGGGTTGGCGCTACGGCTGTACTCGTAGCCGCCCCGCAGACCGCCGACGCCGTCCTGCTTGTAGGTCGAGACCTGGTAGATCGGCGGGACGACCGCGCCGGTGAGGGGATCCGCGGTGTTGCCCGCATGGATCGCGAGGGTCTCGAAGTGCTGACTGATGTGCCTGTCGCTCATGGGCACCGAGCGTAGTGCGCCGGGGACGAAGGTGCGGGAGGGCGGGGTGCCCGCCGCTCCACCGGGAGGTTTTCCACAGGCAGGTGGGGGAGGTTGGCCAATTGTCCGCGGCGTCTGGAACCCTTGGGGCATGGAAATTCTCTGGGTCCTGATCGCGCTGGTCATGCTCAGCTTCGTGCTGCTGCCGTTCCTGCGGCGCAGGCGCGGCGGGATCGAGCAGGTACCGGCCGGGCACCCCGACGCCGCGGACCCCTCGGACTACGGCTTCGTCCGCGAGGAGGAGCTGGACATCCGCATGCCCGGACCCGACCAGGACCTGCTCGACGTCCTGAACGTGGTGCAGCGCACCCAGGACCACCGGGCCGCCCGGCAACTGCTGATGGGCACCGAGATCGAGGGCGAGCGGCGCTGGCAGCGCGTGCAGGCCTTCGCGGGCGCCGCCGCGCTGGAGCTCCAGCAGCGGCCCGGCGGGGTCGGTGACACGCCGGGCGGGCAGTGGCTGCGGGTGTGGCGCGCCGAGGCGCCCGAGGATCCGGGCGGGGCGGCGGTGCACGCCGAGTTCCTCGTCCAGCAGGCCTGGCGCACCTCGACGCCCGGCACGGACGACTTCCGGATCATCATGGAGGAGGCGAAGGACGCCTGCGGGCAGGCGGCGCTGCTCGCCCCCGGTGACCCGGTCCCGTACATCGTCGAGCTGTCGGTGGCCCGCGGTCTGGCCTACTCGCAGCGCGAGTTCGAGCAGCTGTGGCTGAAGATCCTGGACCGCGCCCCCGCGCACATGGGCGCGCATCTGGCGGCCCTGCACTACTGGTGCGAGAAGTGGCACGGCTCGCGCGAGACGGCGATGTCCTTCGCGGAGGCCGCGGCGGCCCGCGCCCCCCAGGGCTCCCTCCTCGCGGCCATGCCCCTCTTCGCGGTGTTCGAGCACCTCCCCGAGGTCAACCTGGTCACCGGTTTCTACCAGAGCGAGGTCGTGACCAAGGCGATCCACGGCGCCCTGTTCGCCGTCCACGCGGCCCGCCCCGACGACCCCATGCTGGCGCACGTGCGCCACCTCCTGGTCTTCTTCCTGGTGCGCGCCGAACGCTGGTCGGAGGCGGTGAACCAGCTGATCCACGTCGACGGCCACGTGGGCGCGCTGCCCTGGACCCTGTCCGCCGACCCGGCGGGCGAGTTCGCGGTGTACCGCGCGCTGGCCGTGGCGGGTTACGAGGCCAACGGCGGCAGCCCCGCGTCGCTCCCGCACTGAGCCCGGCCCGGGGCCTGGTCCACCGGCCGGGGCCCCGGCCGGTGGACCAGGC
>NZ_JBFBCB010000098.1:0-12722 GCF_040682975.1 Streptomyces sp. NPDC051051 | reverse complement strand
CGATACTGGTTGTATCGGGGCGATCCCGACAACGCGGCGAGCGTGCGTGCCAGGCGTCGCCGGGCAGACGGGACTTTCGAAACACGCCCTAGCCGCGTGCCCCCACCACGTCCGGCTCCGGCTCCGGGTCCGGCTCCTGGTCCGCGGTCGGGGCCGGCTCTCCCTCGCTGAGGCCGAACCGCTGGTGGAACCTGCTCAGCGGGACCGGCGCCCACCAGGTGGCCCTGCCGGTGAGGCGCATGACGGCCGGCACCAGCAGGCTGCGGACGACCATCGCGTCCATCAGGACCGCGAGGGCGATGCCCAGCCCGAGCATCTTGGTGTTGGTGACCCGCGAAGTGCCGATCGCGACCATCACCACGGCCAGGATGACCGCCGCCGCCGTGATCAGACCGCCCGTGCGCTGGAGGCCCAGCCGGACCGCCCCCTCGTGGTCGCCACTGCGGTCGTACTCCTCCTTGATGCGGGAGAGCAGGAACACGCCGTAGTCCATGGAGAGGCCGAAGGCCACGCAGAACATCAGGACCGGCAGGGTCGTCTCGATGGAGCCGGGGCTGGTGAAGCCGAGCAGGCCGGAGAGGTGGCCGTCCTGGAAGACCCACACCACGGCACCGAACATCGCGGTCAGGCTGAGCGCGTTGAGCAGGACGGCCTGGACCGGTATCAGCACGCTGCCGGTCAGGAGGAACACCAGGAGCAGGGTGACCACGGTGATGAAGACCGCCGCCAGGGGAAGCCGGCCGCCTATCGCGTCCTTGGAGTCGACCAGCACGGCGGCGGCGCCGGTCACCTTGGTGTCGAAGGGGGCCTCGGTGGCGCGCAGGTCGCCCACCAGCCGCTGGGCGGCGTCGTCGACGGCCTCCCCCTCGGGCTGCACCGTGAAGTACGCCGAGTCGCCGTTCACCAGCGGACCGTCCACGCGCGCGACCTCCGGGAGAGCGGCGACGCGCTCCTTGTAGGCGGCGTACTCGGCCTGCGTGGCCCTGCCCTCGGCGAGGACCTCCAGGCCGCCCCCGGGGGTGCCGGGGAAGCCGTCCCTGAGGTGCTGCTGCACGACGTGGGACTCGGCGGAGGAGGGCAGCTGGCGGTCGTCGGCGGTGCCGAACTTCACGCCCAGGAAGGGCAGTCCGAGCAGGACGAGGACGGCCGTCGTGCCCAGCGCGAAGAAGGGGGCGCGGCGCATGACGAGGGTCGCCGCGCGTCCCCAGGCCGTGCCGGCCTCCGTGCCGGGGCCGGCGTCCTTCGCCCGCCCCCGCCGGAACAGGCGGCGCAGGTCGAGCGAGTCGACCCGGTGGCCGAGCAGGATCAGGGCCGCCGGGAGCAGGATCAGCGCGGCGGCCGCGGCCAGCAGGACGACCGCGATGCCGGCGTAGGCGAAGGAGCGCAGGAAGTACTGGGGGAAGACGAGCATCGCGGCCAGCGAGACCGCGACCGTGAGCGCGGAGAACAGCACGGTGCGGCCGGCCGTGCGCAGGGTGGTGCCGACGGCTGCCGTCGGGTCGGCGCCGCCGGAGAGTTCCTCGCGGAAGCGGCGGACGATGAACAGGGCGTAGTCGATGGCGAGGCCGAGGCCCAGGGCGGTCGTGAGGTTCATCGCGAAGACGGAGACGTCGGTGAACTCCGTGAGGCCGGCGAGGACCGCGTTGGTGCCGAGGATGGCGACGATGCCGATGCCGAGCGGCAGCAGGGCGGCGACCGCGCTGCCGAAGACCATCACCAGCAGCACGAGTGTGACCGGCAGGGCGATGATCTCGGCGCGGGTGAGATCCTCCTGGATGATCGTCTGCATCTCGTGCCGCACGGCCACGACGCCGCCGATCCTGACCTCCAGCGGGCCCTGGGCGCCGCGGTAGGAGGGGGCGATGCGGTCGAGGGTCTCGCCCATGGTCTTCTCGTCGCCCGTGATGCGGGCGGCGATCACCGCCTCGTGGCCGTCCTCCGCGCGCAGGGCGGGTGTCTTGGTCCGCCAGTAGGAGCCGACGCCCACGACGCCCTTCTCGGCCGACAGCCGCTCGGTGAGGCGGGTGGCCTCGGCGGCGACGGCCGGGTCGTCGACGGAGGCGCGGCCGGAGTCGACGAGCAGCAGCAGATTGGGCTGGGAGCCGGGGAACTCGCGCTCCAGGGCCTTGGTCGCGTAGGTGGACTCGGCGTCCGGGTCCTCCCAGCCGCCGCTGCCCAGTCTGTCGGCGACCCCGCTGCCCGCCAGCACCGCGAGCACGGTCAGCACCAGGGCGGCGAGCAGTGACAGCCCGGGCCGGGCGGTCACGAAGCGGGTCCAGCCCCCGACCCGCGGTGGGCGGTTGACTTCGGTCATCGTGCGGTGTCCCCTCACCATGATTGGACGTGACCCGTGCCGACAGAAGCGGGCAGCATGGGTCACCACTGCCATAGACTGGCAAACACGAGACATCGCTCGCGTTTCACTGGAACCAGAATGTGAGCGGTCACTCGTGTTTGTCAATCGCGTTCGGATAGCTGGGGAAAACTCGTGCCCGACACCGCCGAGAACCAGGCGAAGGAACAGCCGGAGAACCGGGCGAAGGAACAGCCGCGCCGCCGCCAGGCCCGCGGCGAGCGCCGGATCGCCCAACTCCTCGAGGCCGCCGCCTCGGTCTTCTGCACCACCGGCTACACGGCCGCGAGCACCAACGCCATCGCCCGCGAGGCCGGGGTCTCCCCCGGGACGCTCTACCAGTTCTTCCCGAACAAGGAAGCGATCGCCATCGAGCTGGGCGACCGGCTGATGCACGAGATGCGCGACGCCTACGGCGAGGTACTCGCCCCGGTGGACCCCGCGACCCCCCTGGAGGAGGCCGTCGGCGCCGCCGTCGACCGTTTCATCGCCTTCAACTGCGACCACCCGGTGTTCTTCGCCCTCATGCACGGCCCCGACATCCCCGGCCGCATCGCCGAGGAGCACGACGCACTGCACGCCACCCTGCTCGCCCGGGTCGAGGGACTGCTCTCCTCGCTGCTGCCCGACACCTCCCCCGCCGACCTCTCCCGCACCGCGCAGATGTGCCTGGGCCTGTACAAGGCGGGCCTGGAGCTGGTCCTCGGCCACGGGGGCGCCGAGCGGGAGGCGTACGTCCAGGAGCTGAAGAACGTCCTCGTCCGCTACCTCGAACCGCTGGTCGGCGAGCGCCTCGGCCGCGGCGGAGCGCCGACGAGGCGTCTTTGAGAAATACCCCCTAGGGGTATAACGTGGACGGAGTGGAGGCCCTTCAGGACCACCTCGGCCGATCCGCGGCCGGCCCACGTCCGGTCCGCGGCCGACCACTCAGCCCAACCGCCTCGACGAGGAGCAACGAGATGACCGCCCACACCGACATCCCGGGAACCGTCACCGCCGTCTACCAGGTGAGCGGCATGAGCTGCGGCCACTGCGAGGGCGCCGTCTCCGGCGAGATCTCCCGGCTTCCCGGCGTCACCTCGGTGAAGGCCGTCGCCTCCACCGGCGAGGTCACCGTCGTCTCCGCCGCCGCACTGGACGACGAGGCCGTACGCGCCGCCGTCGACGAGGCCGGCTTCGAACTGGCCGGCCGCGCCTGAGCCGTCCCCCGGCAGCGGGCCGCGCCGACCGGTGGACACTGGTCGGCACGGCCCGTTCCGCCCCCTGGAGTCACGGACATGTCCAGCACCACCATCCCGAACCCGGCCGCCGCCGGGTACTCCGAGGTCGAGCTGCTCATCGGCGGGATGACCTGCGCCTCCTGCGCGGCCCGCGTGGAGAAGAAGCTCAACCGCATGGACGGCGTCACCGCGACGGTCAACTACGCGACGGAGAAGGCGCGGATCAGCTACGGCGCCGGGGTGGAGGTCGCCGACCTGATCTCGGCCGTCGTCAAGACCGGCTACACCGCCGAGGAGCCCGCACCGCCGGCCACGGCCCCGGCAGGGACACCGGCCGAGGCGTCCGGGGACCGCGAGCTGTCGGCCCTTCGCCACCGCCTCCTCGTCTGCGCCCTGCTCGCCACGCCCGTCGTGCTGACGGCGATGGTCCCGGTGCTCCAGTTCGACAACTGGCAGTGGCTGTCCCTGACGCTCGCCGCGCCCGTCGTCGTCTGGGGCGGCCTGCCCTTCCACCGTGCGGCCTGGACGAACCTGCGGCACGGCGCCGCCACCATGGACACGCTCGTCTCCGTCGGCACCCTGGCGGCGTTCGGCTGGTCGCTGTGGGCGCTGTTCCTGGGCGACGCGGGCATGCCCGGCATGCGGCACCCCTTCGAGCCCACCGTCTCGCGCACCGACGGCGCGTCCACGATCTACCTGGAGGTCGCCGCCGGCGTCACCGCCTTCCTCCTGCTGGGCCGCTTCCTGGAAGCCCGCTCCAAGCGGCGGGCGGGCGTCGCGCTCCGGGCGCTGATGGAACTGGGCGCCAAGGACGTGGCCGTCCTGCGGGACGGGCGGGAGACCCGGATCCCGGTGGACCGGCTGGCGGTCGGGGACCGGTTCGCCGCCCGGCCCGGCGAGAAGATCGCCACCGACGGCACCGTGGTCGAGGGCGTCTCCGCCGTCGACGCCTCCCTGCTGACCGGCGAGTCCGTGCCGGTGGACGTGGGTCCGGGCGACACGGTCACCGGCGCGACCGTGAACGCGGGCGGCCGGCTCGTCGTCGAGGCGACCCGGATCGGCGCGGACACCCGGCTCGCCCGCATGGCCCGGCTCGTCGAGGACGCGCAGAGCGGCAAGGCCGAAGTGCAGCGGCTGGCCGACCGGGTCGCCGGGGTCTTCGTCCCGGTGGTGCTGCTGATCGCCGCCGCCACCTTCGGCGCCTGGCTCGGCCTGACCGGGGACACCGTCGCCGCGTTCACGGCGGCCGTCGCGGTCCTGATCATCGCGTGCCCGTGCGCCCTGGGCCTCGCCACCCCGACCGCCCTCATGGTCGGCACCGGGCGGGGCGCCCAGCTCGGCATCCTCATCAAGGGCCCCGAGGTCCTGGAGAACACCCGCCGGGCCGACACCGTCGTCCTCGACAAGACCGGCACCGTCACCACCGGCCGGATGATCCTGCGGGAGGTGTACGCCGCCGAGGGCACCGACGAGAAGCAGCTGCTGCGGTTCGCGGGTGCCCTGGAGCACGCCTCGGAGCACCCGGTGGCCCGGGCGGTCGCCGCCGGCGCCGAGGAGCGGGCCGGCCTGCTGCCGTCGGCCGAGCACTTCGAGAACGTGCCGGGGCGCGGCGTACGCGGGCGCGTGGAGGGCCACGAGGTGGCCGTGGGGCGCCTCCTCGACGACCTCCGCGACCTGCCGCCCGACGTGGCGCGCGCCCGGGACGAGGCCGAGCGCCGAGGTCGTACGGCCGTCGTCGTCGGATGGGACGGGGCGGTACGCGGGGTGCTCGCCGTGGCCGACGCGGTCAGGGAGACCAGCGCCGAGGCCGTGCGGGAGCTGCGCGCGCTCGGACTCGAACCGGTGCTGCTGACCGGGGACAACCGGGCGGTGGCCGAGGCGGTGGCGGCCGAGGTCGGCATCGACGAGGTGGTCGCCGAGGTGCTGCCCGAGGAGAAGGTGGCCGTCGTGCGGCGGCTCCAGGGCGAGGGGCGGGTCGTCGCCATGGTCGGCGACGGGGTCAACGACGCCGCCGCGCTCGCCACCGCCGACCTGGGCCTGGCGATGGGCACGGGCACGGACGCGGCGATCGAGGCGGGCGATCTGACCCTGGTCCGCGGGGATCTGCGGGTCGCGGCGGACGCCATCCGGCTGTCCCGGCGGACCCTGGCCGTCATCAAGGGCAACCTGGTGTGGGCCTTCGGCTACAACGTGGCCGCGCTGCCGCCGGCCGCGGCCGGGCTGCTCAACCCGATGCTCGCCGGGGCGGCGATGGCCTTCTCGTCCGTGTTCGTGGTGACGAACAGTTTGCGGCTGCGGACGTTCCGCTGACGAGGAGCGAAGTGCCGGGAAGTTACCGGTGATTAGGACCAAGTCGAGACCACAGTCCCCCTGGAGTCCGGCGCGAGCCTCACATAAGCTCTTCACAAGGCTCGCGCATCATCCTTACGCTTGGGCCTCGATCGCCGTATCCGGGCTCTTGCGCATCTAACGGGACATACGCAAGAGACACAGATCACAGTGATGTGAACGTAACCATCGAAGGGGTTCGACGGTCTAAGTTGGCGATGTCAGGAAGCGTCTTGGGGGGCGCGGACTGGCATCTGGGGATGTCTTGGGGGACTTCTCCAGAGATGCGTTGCCGGGGCACGCACACCGGGAAGCTTTGAGCGGCCCTCCCAGCGTGCGCTGTCCCGGCAGACCGCACACGGCAGGGGTACGACGAGTTCCGCTCGTTCCGCTCGACTCCCGCCGCACGACAATCACATACGGCATCAGCGAATTCAGGCGCTGTGTCCTCCAGACGCCCGGCCGGATCCCGTGGGGGGAATCCGCACCGGGACATGGGAAGGCGCCCTGGTCGTCGGCCCGTGGGGGGACCGACGCACCAGGGCGCCTTCTTCATGCCCGCGGGCCGTGAGGCCTTCCGCGCCCTCGCGCCGTGAGGCGCGTACGGGGCTGCCCTTTCGGACAGCCCCTCAGTCGTGCGCCCGCGCGACCCGGGCAGCGGGGCACCGGAGAGAGGCACCCCGCGCCGACAGGCGTCAGCGCTCGCCGCCGGAAGGCGTCAGCGCTCCTCGACCGGGACGAAGTCGCGCTCGACCACGCCCGTGTAGATCTGGCGCGGGCGGCCGATGCGAGAGCCCGGCTCCTTGATCATCTCGTGCCACTGGGCGATCCAGCCCGGCAGCCGGCCGAGGGCGAACAGGACCGTGAACATCTCGGTCGGGAAGCCCATGGCCCGGTAGATCAGGCCGGTGTAGAAGTCGACGTTCGGGTAGAGGTTGCGCGAGACGAAGTAGTCGTCGGAGAGCGCGTGCTCCTCCAGCTTGAGCGCGATGTCCAGCAGCTCGTCGGACTTGCCGAGGGCGGAGAGGACGTCGTGGGCCGCGGCCTTGATGATCTTCGCGCGCGGGTCGAAGGACTTGTACACCCGGTGGCCGAAGCCCATCAGGCGGACGCCGTCCTCCTTGTTCTTCACCTTGCGGATGAAGGAGTCGACGTCGCCGCCGTTGGCCTGGATGCCCTCGAGCATCTCCAGGACGGACTGGTTGGCGCCGCCGTGCAGCGGGCCCCACAGGGCGTTGATGCCGGCCGAGATCGAGGCGAACATGTTGGCCTGCGAGGAGCCGACCAGACGGACCGTGGACGTCGAACAGTTCTGCTCGTGGTCCGCGTGCAGGATCAGCAGCTTGTCGAGCGCGGAGACGACGACCGGGTCCAGGTCGTACTCCTGCGCGGGGACCGAGAAGGTCATGCGCAGGAAGTTCTCGACGTAGCCGAGGTCGTTGCGCGGGTAGACGAACGGGTGACCGATCGACTTCTTGTAGGCGTACGCCGCGATCGTCGGAAGCTTGGCGAGCAGACGGATCGTGGAGAGGTTGCGCTGCGTCTCGTCGAACGGGTTGTGGCTGTCCTGGTAGAACGTGGACAGCGCGGACACCACCGACGACAGCATGGCCATCGGGTGGGCGTCGCGCGGGAAACCCTTGTAGAAGTTCTTGACGTCCTCGTGCAGCAGGGTGTGCTGCGTGATGTCGTTCTTGAAGACGGTGAGCTCGTCGACGGTCGGCAGCTCGCCGTTGATCAGCAGGTACGCGACCTCGAGGAAGGTCGACCGCTCGGCCAGCTGCTCGATCGGGTAGCCGCGATACCGGAGGATGCCCTGTTCGCCGTCGAGGTAGGTGATGGCGGATTTATAGGCGGCGGTGTTGCCGTAGCCGCTGTCCAGGGTCACGAGACCGGTCTGGGCGCGAAGCTTCCCGATGTCGAAGCCCTTGTCGCCGACAGTGCTGTCGATCACCGGGTAGGTGTACTCGCCGTCGCCGTACCGCAGTACTACAGCGTTGTTGGTGTGCTCGCTCACGTCATCCCTCACCGACGTTGTGCCTCTTCTTCGAGGTTGCCCTGACTGTCTCTACCATCCCCCATTTGGCGCATGAGAGTGCACTCGGGGTCGGCCATTGGGCTTATCCACGGCACTCAGTGCCGCCAACTTGCTCATCCTGCCGCCTCCGTCACGGTTGCGGAAGAGCTCTGTGACCTTCGTGACTCATTTGATCGATCATTTTCCGCGCCCGCCCGCGAGCCGGAAGTCGAGAGCGGTGCAGCGCCGGCCCGCCGACACCGTGCGTACCGCCTGGCCGATCGCCTTGCGGGAGCCGACGAGGACGACCAGCCCCTTGGCGCGGGTGACGGCCGTATACAAAAGGTTCCGCTGGAGCATCATCCATGCTCCGGTGGTGACGGGGATCACCACGGCGGGATATTCGCTGCCCTGGGAACGGTGGATCGTCACCGCGTAGGCGTGGGCCAGCTCGTCCAGTTCGTCGAAGTCGTAGGGCACCTCCTCGTCCTCGTCGGTGCGCACGACGAGGCGCTGGTCGACCGGATCGAGCGAGGTGACCACGCCCACCGTGCCGTTGAAGACCCCGTTCTCCCCCTTGTCGTAGTTGTTGCGGACCTGGGTGACCTTGTCGCCGACGCGGAAGACCCGGCCGCCGAACCGCTTCTCGGGGACGTCGGGCCGGCCGGGGGTGATGGCCTGCTGGAGCAGTCCGTTGAGGGTGCCGGCGCCGGCCGGGCCGCGATGCATGGGCGCGAGGACCTGTACGTCCCGGCGGGGGTCGAGGCCGAACTTGGCCGGAATGCGACGGGCGGCCACGTCGACCGTGAGCCGGCCCGCCTCCTCCGTGTCGTCCTCGACGAAGAGGAAGAAGTCCTTCATGCCGTCGGTGACCGGGTGTTGCCCCGCGTTGATCCGGTGCGCGTTGGTCACCACGCCGGACTGCTGTGCCTGGCGGAAAACGCGCGTCAGACGCACGGCGGGGATCGGACCGCCGTCGGCCAGCAGATCGCGCAGCACCTCGCCGGCACCGACGCTGGGGAGCTGGTCGACGTCGCCGACGAAGAGGAGATGGGCACCCGGCGGGACCGCCTTCACCAGCTTGTTGGCCAGCAGCAGGTCCAGCATCGAGGCCTCGTCGACGACCACCAGGTCGGCGTCCAGCGGGCGGTCGCGGTCGTACGCCGCGTCGCCGCCGGGCTTCAGTTCGAGGAGGCGGTGGACGGTGGAGGCCTCGGCGCCGGTCAGCTCGGCCAGGCGCTTGGCGGCGCGGCCGGTGGGGGCGGCGAGCACCACCTTGGCCTTTCTGGCGCGGGCCAGTTCGATGATCGAGCGGACCGTGAAGGACTTGCCGCAGCCGGGTCCGCCGGTGAGGACGGCGACCTTCTCGGTCAACGCGAGCCTGACGGCGGCCTCCTGCTCGGGGGCGAGGTCGGCGCCGGTACGGGCGCGCAGCCAGGACAGCGCCTTGTCCCACGCCACGTCACGGAAGCCCGGCATGCGGTCCGCCTCGGTGCGCAGGAGGCGCAACAGCTGAGCCGACAGGGAGAGTTCGGCCCGGTGGAAGGGGACCAGATAGACCGCCGTGACGGGTTCCGCACTGCCGTCCGGGCCCGGCACCCGCTCCCGTACGACACCGGGGTCCTCGCCCTCCTCGACAGGCGCCGCGAGTTCGGCGAGGCAGTCGATGACGAGGCCGGTGTCCACCTGCAGCAGCTTCACCGCGTCGGCGATCAGGCGCTCCTCGGGCAGATAGCAGTGGCCCTGGTCACTGGACTGGGACAGCGCGTACTGCAGGCCCGCCTTGACTCGCTCGGGGCTGTCGTGCGGGATGCCGACGGATTGGGCGATCCGGTCGGCGGTGAGGAAGCCGATGCCCCAGACGTCGGCGGCGAGCCGGTAGGGCTGGTTCCGGACGACGGAGATGGAGGCGTCGCCGTACTTCTTGTAGATGCGGACCGCGATCGACGTCGACACCTCGACGGTCTGGAGGAAGAGCATGACCTCCTTGATCGCCTTCTGTTCCTCCCAGGCGTCGGCGATCTTCCTGGTGCGCTTCGGGCCGAGGCCGGGCACCTCGATCAGGCGCTTCGGCTCCTCCTCGATGATCCTCAGGGTGTCCATGCCGAAGTGCTGGGTGATGCGGTCTGCGAAGACCGGGCCGATGCCCTTGACCAGCCCTGATCCCAGGTAGCGGCGGATGCCCTGGATGGTGGCGGGCAGCACGGTCGTGTAGTTCTCGACCGTGAACTGCTTGCCGTACTGCGGGTGGGAGCCCCAGCGGCCCTCCATCCGCAGGGACTCTCCGACCTGGGCGCCGAGCAGGGCGCCGACGACCGTCAGGAGGTCGCCGCCGCCCCTGCCGGTGTCGACGCGGGCGACCGTGTAGCCGTTCTCCTCGTTCGCGTAAGTGATGCGTTCCAGCACGCCTTCCAGCACGGCCAGTCGCCGTTCCTCCGCCTGGGAGGCTCCCGCCTGAGTGGACATGATCCGACGGTAGCGCCGAGGTGTGACATCACGGGCACCGGTCCGGGATCGGGACCGGCAGCCGGCGGGCCGGTCCGGTGGCCGGCGCGGAACGTGGCCTCGGGGACAGTGCCGCGCGCAGCGCCGGGGTCAGGACGCGGCGGGCCTCGGACGGGGTGAGGGCGGCGTGGGTGGGGAGGGGATTGAGGTAGCGGGTGTAGATGAGGCCGCCCAGGATCGTCACCGCGGCCGTGGCGCGGGCGGTCGCGTCCCGGCCGCCGAGGAATTCAACAAGCCGGGCCAGCAGCTCGTGTTCCAGGTACTCGCGGATCACCTCGGCGGCCTCCTCGCCCTGAGCGCTCAGCTGGACGAAGTCGGCGTTCTCCCACAGGTCCGTCACCGCGTCGATCAGGCGGTCGGGGAGGGTGGCCGGGTCGCCGCCGAGGACGTCGTCCACCGCCAGTGCGTTGGCGCACTGGAACTGCATCACGTCCGCGAACAGGCCCTTCTTCGAGCCGAAGTGGTAGGCGATCAGCGCGGGGTCGACCCCGGCCGCCCCGGCCACCGCGCGCAGGGTGGTGCGCCGGTAGCCGCTTCGGAGGAAGAGGTCACGGGCCGCCGTGACGATCGACTCGCGGGTCGGCGGGTTGCCGCGGGGGCGGCCTCGGGTGCGGGCGGGGGCAGGGCCGGAGTTATTCATCGGCGTTGAGCCTGCGAGCCGCGATCCGCACAGTCAAGGGCGTTCCGACACCACGCGAAGGGATGACCCGACACCATGCGCATCGCAGTCTTCGGCGCCAACGGACCGACCGGCCGCCATCTCGTCGACCAGGCCCTCGCGGGCGGCCACGAGGTCGTCGCCGTGACCCGCCGCCCCGGTTCCCCGGCCGCACGGGCCGGCCTGGCGGTGGCCGTCGCCGACGCCACCGACCCGGCGGCCGTCGACACCGCGGTCGACGGGACCGACGCAGTCCTCTCCGTGCTGGGCACGCCCTTCAGCAAGGAGACCATCACCACGTACTCGGCGAGCGCGATCGTCGTCACCGCCGCGATGGCCCGCCACGGCGTCAAGCGGCTGCTCTCCGTCAGCTCCAACATGATGGACCCGCACTGGCGTCCCACCGGCGCGCACTTCTTCAACCACGTGCTCGACCCGCTGGTGACCCGGCGCCTCGGCCGCACCCTCCACGCGGACATGCGCCGCATGGAGGACGTGATCCGCGGGACGGACCTCGACTGGACCCTCGTACGGCCCTCGGGCCTCTTCGACCACCCCGTCGTCACCGACTACGTCACCTCCCAGACCAGCGCCGACGGCGTCTTCACCGCCCGTACCGACCTCGCCGCCGCCATGCTGCGCGAGCTGGAGGAGGGGCGGTACGTCCGCAAGGCCATGGGCGTCGTCACGACGGCCGTGAAGCCGAACACGGTCAAGCTGATCTGGAACGAGGGCGTGAAGAAGAAGTGAGCCGGACGACCGCCGAACTCACGCCCGCGGCAGGGGCGTTCCTCACCCGTCCGGCCACGGCCGCCTTCACCAGCCTGCGCCCCGACGGCACCCCGCACGTCACCCCCGTCCGCTTCACCCACGACGCGGCGGCCGGCCTGGCCCGGGTGACCACCCGCGCCGGAGCACGCAAGGCCCGCAACGTGGCGGCGGGCGGCCCGGCGGCCCCTGTCGCGCTCTGTCAGGCGGACGGTTTCCGCTGGGTCACCCTCGAAGGCCGGGCCGTCGTCACCGACGACCCCGAGCGCCTGGCCGAGGCGGTCCGCCGCTACACCGCCCGCTACCGCACGCCCCCGCCCTTCCCGCCGGACCTGGTCGTCGTCGAGATCACCGTCGACCGCGTCCTGAGCCTCAACCTCTGAGCCCCCGACCTGCGCCTCGACCCCGGCGAGGCCCGGTCGGCCGGCCTGCGCGCGGCCCGCCCCCGGCCCTCCGGCCCGAGCCCCCCGACCTGTTCCCCACCTGTTCCCCGGCGCCGAAAGCGACGTGACACCGCGATGCCCACCCTCCCCGTCCTCGGATCCACCCTCCACCACCGGGAGTCCGGCGATCCCGACGGACTGCCGTTCGTCTTCCTCCACGGCAATCCCACCTCCTCCCACCCCTGGCGGAACGTCCTGCCCGGGGTGGCCGGGCCCGGTCGCCGCCTGCTGGCCCCCGACCTCATCGGCATGGGCGACTCCGGCAAACCGGACCTCGCCTACTCCTTCGACGACCACGCCCGCCACCTCGACGCCTGGTTCGACGCCCTCGGCCTCACCTAGGGCGTGTTTCGAAAGTAGCGTCGTCTGCCCGAAGGGCAGGCCCGGCGGCGTCTGGTGCGTGCGATCGCAAGGCGGAGGGTCGCCCCGA
>NZ_JBFBCB010000097.1:0-13308 GCF_040682975.1 Streptomyces sp. NPDC051051 | reverse complement strand
CCGGTGAAGGTCACCGTCCCGGACGGGGTGCCGCTGCCGGGCGCCACCACCGTGACAGTGGCGCACACCGTCACCGGCTCACCGCACACCGACGGGACCGGATCCACCGACACCGAAGTGGTGCTGCCCGCCTGACCGACCGTCACGTCTAAGGTGGCGGTCGCGCTCACGTAGCACTCGTCGCCGTCGTAGGTGACGGTGACCGTGCCGGTCGTCAGCGCGGTCGTGGTCACGCACGCGGTGCCGTCCGCGTCCAGCGCCACGGTCTCGTCCAGCCCGGCCCCGGTGAAGGTCGCCGTTCCGGACGGGGTGCCGCTGCCGGGTGCCACCGCCGTGACGGTCGCGCACACGGTCACCGGCTCGCCGCACACCGACGCGGCGGGAACGGCCGAAGCGGTGACCGAGACGGGCGCCTGGTCGACGACGTGGAGCAGCAGAGGGGAGTTCGACGCGTCGAAGGCCGCGTCGCCGGTGTAGAAGACGGCTGCCTGGTGGGTGCCGACGGCCAGATCGCTGATGCTGATCTGCGCCTGCCCGTTCTGGTCCACGGGGACGGTCTGCACCGGACCGTCGTCGCTGATGATGAAGGACACCGCTCCGGTGGGGGTCCCCGCGGCCGGCGGAACGGGTGTGACCTGTGCGGTGAAGGTCACCGTCTCACCGCAGAGCGAGGGTTCGGGGTCGACGGTCAGGGTGGTGGTGGTTTCCGCGAGGGTTACCTGCTGGGCGTCCACGCCCACGGACGAGTCGTACTCGGCGTCGCCCGAGTAATTGGCCTCCACCCCGTGGAGGCCGACCTGGAGGTCGCTGGTCGTGTACTGGGCCTGGCCGCCCGGGTCGAGCGGCACGGTCGTGACGGGCACGCCGTCGACGACGAAGTCGACGCTGCCGGTCGGGACGGGGCCACCGGAGAGTTCCGGCTGGACGGTGGCGGTGAAGGTGACCTGCTGGCCGAAGACGGACGGATCCGGCGCCGATGTCACGGTGGTGGTCGAACTGGCCACGGTGTGGCTCCTTTCGAATGACCCACGGGAGCAGGCGATTCCGGCGAGAACCCTTGTCCACACGGGGTCGAGCGCCTCACCTGCAGATATCAGCAGTAGGCATTCCGACTCGGACATTGGGCTAGATGGGCGAATGGAATACCACCCGTTCGGCGCAGCGCACTCGGGGCACGGGAGGCGATAAACCCCGATCGCGCGGCGCCATGGCGCGCTTTCCCCGTCCCGTCGTTCCTCAGGAATGAAAAAGAGGGGATTTCCCGGGTTTCTCCCCGAGCGCACTGCCGGGGCGCATTCTCGGCGCGGGCCCGGCCCAGCGGCCTTCCCATGCGCTCACGGGACAGAAAAAAGGATTCCGCACCGAGATGGGAGGCGATGCTCCTCAGCGGTCATCCGAAATTCCGGTCGTGGCACGGCACGCCTCGATCCTCGGCGCACCGGTTGTCCGGTGCGCCGAGGATCGAGGCGTGCCGTGGAGGCGGTCCTACCGGCGGACCGCGGTGACGGAACCGCCTCCGCCCGCCCTCTTGTTCGCGGCGTCGGCCTCCCGCCGCGTGGGGTATTCGCGCGTGACCCCGCCGGGGAGAACCAGCCGGTAGACGATCGTGGACCGGTCGGTGCGTCCGCAGTTGCATGCCATGGTCTTGCTCCTTCCGTCCGGCTTCCGTCCGACCGCTTCGACAGCCGGCCGAAGGGGAGAACCGGGGAGCTTACGGAGCGGAACCGGGCCCCCGACTCTCGCCCTTTCCCCTTTTATCCCCGGGACCGACACACCGACACGCGCCACGCGTTAATCACATTTATAAACGGAGGTGATGACGTGGATTCCCGCAACGCGACCGTCAGTCGAGCCAGTTGGCGGCCAGCCCTGTGAGGTAGGAAAGAGTCAGCACGGTGGCGCCCGCCTGGAACCAGGTTTCCTCACCGACCCAGTGGGCGAGCGGGGTGACGGCGCTCGCGACCCAGATGCTGACGCACCATCCGCAGGTGACCAGGTACGCCGGGTGGGACTCGTCACCGAAACGATCGGCGACCCGGGAGCGGAATCCGGCGGCGAGGACGTCCTTCGTGATGAATCGCGTGACGCGACAGACCGTACCGAGCGACAGGAGAAAGACCAGCGCACTCATGGAATTCATCGTAGGGTTCCCGGTCCTCGCGCCTACCGTGTTTCCCCGAATCCGGCCGAAGGGCCGGATTCGGGGAACACCCGGACCGCCGGAGGCGATCCGAGGTCTCTCCTCGTCGGCCGGGCCGTACGCCGCCGGTACGCACTCAGTCCACCGGCGCGGTCGTCCGCAGGCCCGGCGGCGGAGCGGCGGCCGCCTTCCCCCCGGCGGTGAGCGGGACTTCCGCCCACACCGTCTTGCCCACCTCCCGCTCGTCGACGCCCCACGTCCTCGCGAGCACGGCGACCAGCACCAGGCCCCGGCCGCCCTCCGCGTCCGGGTCCGTCACGATCCGCAGCCGCCGGTCACCCCGCGCGTCGCTCACCTCGACGCGGAGGGTGTCCTCGGGGAGGAGCAGCAGCCGGAGTTCGAAGTCCCGGCCCGGCACCCGCCCGTGGGTGACGGCGTTCGCCGCCAGCTCCGCGACGACGTGCTGCGCGGTGCCGTTGGCGTCCCCGCCGTGCGGGTGTCCCCAGGCGTCGAGCTGCTGCGCCGTCAGCCGCCTGGCCAGCCGGGCGCCCCGCGGCGTGGAGCTGAAACGGAGGGTCAGTTCCCCGAGGGGGTGGAGATCTGGGTGGAGATTTCGGAGTTCACGTCACTGAGCGTGGCCCGTTGTCCCTCCCCTGGCCAGGGGCGACTCCGCGACTCTCCGTAGCCGTACGACTGCGACGAGGTGCGCGTACGGGGTGTCGGAGCGCCCATGGGCACGCGCGAAGGCGGTGGGGCGACATGCAGGAAGAACGCGAGCGGAGGCCGGAGACACCGGCGGAGTCCGACGGGACGACGGGACTGTTCACGGCGCTCGGCAAGATGCTGAAGCTGTTCCGGGAGCGGAAAGGGTTGACCCAGAAGGAGTTCGGCGTGCTCGTCGGTTACGGGCCGGACGCCATCTCTTCGATGGAACGAGGCGTACGAATCATCCGGCCAGAGGTACTGGAGAAGGCCGATGAACTGCTGGACGCCGGAGGGGTGTTCACACAGGTGGCCCCAGAGGTCCGCGAGGCGATGAGCAGGGCCCGGACACGACACCCCGAGTGGTATCGAGGGTATGCAGCGCTGGAGGCGGAAGCTGTCGAGTTGCACCAGTACTCCAACCACGCGGTGCACGGGCTCCTGCAGACCGAAGCTCACGCATGCTCAGTCTTTGCCAAGCGCCGCCCCTTCCTCAGCGAGGAGACAATCGAGCAGCGGGTCGCCGACCGGCTGTCCCGCCAACAAGTGTTCGCGCGGTGGCCTGCGCCCGTCGTGAGCTACGTGATCGAGGAAGTGGTACTCGACCGTCCGATCGGCGGACGAGACGTCCACACAGAGCAGTTGCGCCACCTCCTGAGCGTCAGCAGGATGCGGAACGTCGAAATTCAGGTGATGCCGACTCGAGTCCAGGAACACCCGAACATGGACGGTGCGTTCAACTTGCTGACGCCCAAGAAACACCCGCAGGTGGCCTACACAGAAGTCCAGGGATATCCGCGGCTGATCACTGACCCTGAAGAGGTACGGAAGATCACCGACCGCTATGGGATCATGCGGGCGATGGCTCTCCCACCCGAGGAGACCCGCACGTTGATCGCAAAGAAGCTGGAGGAGCTATGAACAGCGAGAACCTCATGTGGTTCAAGTCCAGCTACAGCGACGGCGAAGGCGGGGACTGCGTTGAAACCGCCTACACCTGGCGCAAGTCGACCTACAGCGGCGGTGAAGGCGGCGAATGCCTCGAAGCCGCCGTCTGTCCCACCGCCGTCCACGTCCGCGACTCCAAGAACCCCGGCGGCCCCGCCCTGGCCCTCTCCCCCGCCGCCTGGGCCCGCTTCCTGCCCTACGGCAGCGGGCCCTCGTCCAGCACCGGTGGAGCGGCCAGCGCGGCCTCGTAGGCGTCGCGGGGGAACTCGTACGGTCCCATCGCCAGTTCCCCCCACTGCTCGCGGTACGGCTGGCGGAAGAACGACCAGGTCACCGTCGCGGGGGTGACGGTGACCTTCGCCATGAGAGGCCAGCAGTCCCAGACGCCGCAGGAGCAGCCGAGGAGCGGCACGGTGTCCCCTGCCGTGCGGAAGTGGTCCTCGAACTCCGTCACGGCCAGGCCGTCGTGCTGGGTCCGGACCTGTTCCGCGGTCTCCCTCTCGTCCTCGACCTCGTCGTCGAACTCCCCCGCCAGTTCGGCCCGCCACAGCGGGTGGGTGGCCTCCCCGACGAGTGTGCGCAGGTCCGTCCCGTCGACGCGGACGCCCCACACCAGGCCGTCCGGGTGGGCCGGGCTGTCGGCCGACGGATGGTGGAAGAACTCGATGGCGTTCACGACCGGCATCCTCCCCGGCCGTGATGTCCCGCCGCGAACCGTTTACTGCCGGTACAGGCCTTCCACCGCGTCGGCGAAGTCCCGCAGGACCGCCTCGCGGCGCAGTTTCATCGAGGGGGTGAGGTGGCCCCCCGCCTCGGTGAAGTCGCGGGGCAGGACGGCGAAGCGACGGATCGACTCGGGGCGGGAGACCAGCTTGTTGGCCTCGTCGACCGCGCGCTGCAGGACGGCGTGCAACTCATCGTCGTCGAGGAGGAGTTCGGCCGGGACCGGATGCTTGCCGTTCATCTGGCGCCAGTGGGTCAGGCCGGCGGGGTCCAGGGTGAGCAGGGCGGAGACGTAGGGGCGGCCGTCGCCGAGGACCAGGGCCTGGGAGATCAGGGGGTGCGAGCGCAGCCAGTTCTCCAGCGGGGCGGGGGCGACGCTCTTGCCGCCGGAGGTGATGATCAGCTCCTTCTTGCGGCCGGTGATGGTGAGGTAGCCCTCGTCGTCGAGTTCGCCGAGGTCGCCGGTGGCCAGCCAGCCGTCGGGGGCGGCGGGGACGACTCCGCCGGCCGCCGGGTCCCAGTAGCCGCGCAGGACGTGGTCGCCGGCGATGAGTATCTCGCCGTCGGCCGCTATCCGGATCTTCGTGCCGGGCAGCGGCCAGCCGACGGTGCCGAGGCGGGGCTTCATCGGCGGGGTGACCGTGGAGGCGCCGGTCGTCTCGGTGAGGCCGTAGCCCTCGTAGATCTCGATGCCCGCGCCGGTGTAGAAGGCGGCGAGGCGGCGGCCCAGCGGGGAGCCGCCGCAGATGGCGTGCCGGACCCGGCCGCCCATCGCGTTGCGGATGCGGCGGTAGACCAGCGGGTCGTAGAGGGCGCGGGCCGCGCGCAGGGCCGCGCCGGGTCCGCTTCCGCCCGCGTTGTGGGCCTCGACGGCCTCGCCGTAGCGGACGGCCGTGTTCACGGCGCGGTCGAAGGTGGAGACCCGGCCGCCCGCCTCCGCCTTCGCGCGGGCCGTGTTGTAGATCTTCTCCAGCATGTACGGGATGGCGAGCAGGCAGGTGGGTCTGAACGCGGCCAGGTCCGGGAGGAGTTCGTCGGCCTTGAGGCTCGGGGCGTGGCCGAGGCGGACGCGGGCGCGGACGCAGGCGATGGCGACCATCCGGCCGAAGACGTGCGACATCGGGAGGAAGAGGAGGACGGAGAGGTCGTCGGTGGAGGACTTGAAGACCGGGTAGAGCAGCTCGATCGCGTTGTCGACCTCGGCGAAGAAGTTGCCGTGGGTGAGCGCGCAGCCCTTGGGGCGGCCGGTGGTGCCCGAGGTGTAGATGAGGGTGGCGAGGGTGTCGGGGACCAGCATGCCCCGGCGGACGTCGACCTCGGCCTCCGGGACGTGCTGCTCGCCCAGTTCGGCGAGGCGGTCCACGTGGCCCTTCTCGATGATCCAGATGTGGTGCAGGTCGGGCAGTCGGTCGCGTTCGGGGCCGATGGCCGCCGCCTGCCCGACCGTCTCGGTGACGAGGGCGACCGCGCCGGAGTCCTGGAGGATCCACCGGGTCTGGAAGACGGAGGAGGTCGGGTAGACGGGGACGGTGACCAGTCCGGCCGCCCAGGCGGCGAAGTCGAGCAGCGTCCACTCGTACGTCGTCCGGGCCATGATGGCGATCCGGTCGCCCGGCATCAGCCCTTCCCCGATCAACCCCTTGGCCACGGCGAGGACTTCGGCGGCGAACTGCCGTGCCGTCACGTCCGACCACCGGCCCTCGGCGTCCCTGCGGCTGAGGACCACCGTGTCGGGGGCCGCCCCCGCGTTGTCGAACGGCAGCTCGGCGAGCGAGCCGTGCGTCATGGGGCGCGCGAACACCGGCATCGCCGCCTCCCGCACGACGCCGTCCAGCCTGCGGGTCTCGGGTTCCACGAGGGCGGGGGGAGCGTCGTAGCCGGCGAAGGCCGGGGTGGAGGACGAGTACGGGGTGGACACGGGCGGCTCCCTGGGCGTGCAGCGACCGGACTGCTTGCTGCATGAGGTACGTGCCTCGCGCGTCGAGGCGTTCAACCGGGACGGACCCGCAGAAAGGGGGGTCGCTCCCGGGTCGGGAAGGGGATCGTACGGGGCTGACGTGTGGGGCTCGTGCGGGTTCGGGGGTGTTCGTGGGCCGGGGCTGTGCAACCTCCAGGGGCAGGTGAGTGACCCTCAGGTTCGTTGGTGAGGGGCGCGGGTGCGGGCGGCCGACGGGGTTGCCGACCCTTTTACCGGCGGTAACCTTACTTCAGGGTAAGGATGTGGACACAGGTGGTCGAGGGGGCAGGAAAGATGGATGTGACCGACCGGAACGCGCGTCCCGCCGACGGGAGGCGGACACCGTGACCACCCCGGCGCTCTCCGCTCCCCCGGCCCTCGGCCCGCTCCTCGCCCGCGGCGCGCTGCTGTCGCCCTTCAAGCGGCCCCGCCCCGGCGTCGTCTTCTCCGGCGGCCGGCTCACCCTGCCCCGGCTGCGCGTCGACCTGGCCCGGCTGGCCGCCTACGAGCGGGTGTGCGGCTTCCCGACCGGCGACGACGCCCTGCCGATCACCTACCCGCACGTCCTGGGCTTCCCCCTGGCCATGCGGATCATGAGCGGCCGTGCCTTCCCCCTCCCGCTGCTCGGCCTCGTCCACACGTCGGTCTCCCTCACCCGCCACCGGCCCCTCCCGGCCACGGGGACGTACGAACTCCTCGTCCATGTCGACCGGTTGGCCCCGCACCGGCGCGGCACGGAGGCGGTCGTCGTCACCGAGCTGCACCAGGACGGGGAACGGGTGTGGGAGTCGGAGAGCGCCTACCTCGCCCGGCACCGGACGCCGGGGCAGGAGGCCGGGCAGGCCCCGCCGGGCGTGGAGGGGAGGAAGGACGGGGAGGGCGCGGAGGGCCCCCTGCCGGTGGTGGACGAGTGGCGGCTCGGCGCCGATGCCGGACGGCGCTACGGAGCCGTCTCCGGGGACCGCAACCCCATCCACCTCTCCCCGCTCACCGCCCGCCTCCTCGGCTTCCCCCGCGCCATCGCCCACGGCATGTGGACCGCGGCCCGCTGCCTCGCCGCCCACGGCACCCCGGACGCCGCACGCGTCCACGCCGACTTCCGCGCCCCCGTCCTGCTGCCGGGCACGGTGGCCTTCGCGGCGGACGGACGGCGGTTCGAGCTGCGCGGGGCGGGCGAGGAGGGGCGCGTGCACGTGCGGGGACGGGTGGAGCCGGTGGCACCGGCCGGCTGAGCGTCCGGCGTTCAGGACTCCGCCGTCCAGGACTGCGGCGTTCAGAGCTCCGGCGTTCAGAGCTCCGGCGTTCAGGACTCCGGCGTTCAGGACTCCGGCGGGGACCAGGGGCGGCCGGTCATCAGGTTGCCCAGGCCCGCCCAGGCGAAGTTCATCAGGGTGGCCGCCGCCTGGCGGGGGGTGACCGACTCGGTGGTGTTGGCCCAGGTGGCCAGGGACTCGGCGGCGCCCACCAGGGCCTCGGCCAGGCCCGCCACCTCCCGTTCGGGCAGGTCCGGGTCGCGGTGCGCCTCGCGGGCGGCGACCGCGATCAGCTGGGTCACGAACGCCACGATGTCCGCGCGCATCGCCGTGACCTCGGCGGCGAACGTCTCGCCGTGGGTGCGGGCCTGGATGTGCAGGACCGACCAGGCGTGCGGATGGCGACCGGTGTGCGCGAAGAACGCCAGCAGGCCGTCCCAGAGCTGGCGGTCGGCCGTCAGCCCCGTGTCCACCCCCGCGCGCACCGCCTCGACGAGCGCCGTGGCCTCGCGCCGGATGCACGCGGTGAACAGGTCTTCCTTGGAGTTCAGGTACAGATAGACCAACGGCTTGGACACACCCGCCAGTTCGGCGATCTCGTCCATCGAGGCGACCATGTACCCGCGTCGCCCGAAGGTCTCCACGGCGGCGTCCAGCATCT
The DNA here is from genome assembly GCF_040682975.1 of Streptomyces sp. NPDC051051. Classification (NCBI taxonomy): domain Bacteria; kingdom Bacillati; phylum Actinomycetota; class Actinomycetes; order Kitasatosporales; family Streptomycetaceae; genus Streptomyces; species Streptomyces sp. NPDC051051. Next base: position 4,924 of record NZ_JBFBCB010000097.1, on the reverse strand, counting down.
GCTGCTCACGGACCGCACGCGGCATCCGCTTGGTCTTCACGGCACCCATGGGAGGAAGAGTAGTGGGGCCGGAGAGGGGCGGTCAGCGCTTGGCGCCGGCCTGGAAGGTACGGCGCGCCCACAGGTAGCCGACCAGGGCGAGCGCCGCGCACCAGGCGAGTCCCACGGCCGCGCTGGAGCCGATCGCGGTGCCGAGCCACAGGCCGCGCAGGGTCTCGATGACCGGCGTGAACGGCTGGTACTCGGCGAACCAGCGCAGACCGTCCGGCATGGACCCGGTCGGCACGATGGCGCTGCCCACGAACGGCAGGAAGGTCAGCGGCATCGGGATGTTGCTGGCGGTCTCCGGGTTCCTGGCGACCAGGCCGATGCCCGCGGAGAGCCAGGTGAGCCCGACCGTGAGCAGGGTGAGCAGGCCGAGGGCGGCGGCCCACTCCACGGGCGTGGCGTCGGGGCGGAAGCCCATCAGCAGGGCGGCCCCGATGACGAGCGCGACGCTGGTCATCGTCTGGATCACGCCCGCGACGACGTGGCCGGTCAGGAAAGAGGCCCGGGAGACCGGCATCGTGCGGAAGCGGTTGACGATGCCCTCGGTCTTGTCGACGCACACGCTGATCGCGGTGGTCAGGGCGCCGGAGGTGGCGGCCATGAGGATGATGCCGGGCGCGACGTAGTCGATGTAGTCGCCGCCGCCGGTGGGCAGGCCGCTGATGCCGGCGCCCAGGGCGTTGCCGAAGACGTAGGTGAACAGCAGCAGCATCATGAGCGGCATGATGACGACGGTGAGCGTCAGGGACGGGTAGCGCAGGGCCTTCTTGAGGTTGCGCCGCAGCATGGTCCTGGAGTCCCGGGCGGCGTAGGACACGGTGGCCATCAGACGTTCTCCCTCGGTGATACGGCGGTGTCGGCGGGGCGGGCGGTGTCGGCGGCAGGGTCGGCGGGGCGGGGCCGGCCGGTGAGGGTCAGGAAGACGTCGTCGAGGTCGGGGGTGTGCACGGTGAGCGACTCGGCCCGGACCGCGGTGGACTCCAGGGTGTCGAGGACGGCCCGCAGGTCGGGGACGGAGCCGTCGCTGGGGATCTGGAGGGTGAGGGAGTCCTCGTCGCGCGTACCGACGCCGAAGGCGGCCGCGGCGGCGTCCAGGCCCCGGACGTCGGCGAAGCGCACCCGGACGTGCCCGCCGGGGATGCGCCGCTTCAGCTCGTCGGGGGTGCCCTCGGCGATCAGCCGGCCGTGGTCCAGCACGGCGATCCGGTCGGCGAGCTGGTCGGCCTCCTCGAGGTACTGGGTGGTCAGGAAGATGGTCACGCCATCGTCGGCGACGAGGCCGCGGATGATCTCCCACATGGTGCGCCGGCTGCGCGGGTCGAGTCCGGTGGTGGGCTCGTCGAGGAAGATGATCCGCGGCCTGCCGACCAGGGTCATCGCCAGGTCCAGCTTGCGCCGCATGCCGCCGGAGAAGGTGACGGCCGTCTTGTCCGCCACCTCGGACAGGTCGAAGCGGCGCAGCAGGTCGGCGGCCCGCCGCCTGCCCTCGCGCCGGTCCAGGTGGTGCAGGTCCGCCATGAGGAGCAGGTTCTCCTCGGCGGTCAGCAGGTTGTCGACCGCCGAGAACTGGCCGGTGACGCCGATCACGGTGCGCACCGCGTCGGCGTCCCGGGTCAGGTGGCGGCCCGCGACGCGGGCCTCGCCCGCGTCGGCGTCGATGAGCGTGGAGAGGATCTCCACCGTGGTGGTCTTGCCGGCGCCGTTGGGCCCGAGCAGCGCGAAGACGGTGCCTTCGGCGATGCTCAGGTCGATGCCGTCGAGCACGAGCTTCTCGCCGTAGGACTTGCGCAGTCCGGTGGCGGTGATCGCCGGCGCCGTCCCGTTCACGGCGGTCGGCGCGGGCGTCTGGGTGGAGGTCATACCGCTTCCCTTTCCGGGGTGGGGAGTTGGGGGTGCGCGGGGTCAGGCGCGGCGGACGAGGATGTCGCCGGCGCCGGTGCGGGCGTGCACCTCGACGGTCTCGTCGGAGTTCCCGGGGCCGTCGGCGGAGCCGAGCGCGTTGCGCACGGTGCCGAACTTGGTGGTCACGTCGAGCCAGGCGGCGGTGCCCTCGTGGATGCCGACCTCGACGTCGCCGACGGAGGTGCGCAGGTCGATACGGCCGCGGGTCACGTCGCCGACGCGGATGCGGCCGTTGGAGGAGACCGCCTCGACGCCGGCGTGGGCGACGCCGATCTCGATGCGGCCGTTGGCGCACTTGGCGTCGACGGTGCCGTGCGCGACGGCGACGGAGATGTCGCCGTTGGCCGTGCCGGCCTTCAGGGCGCCGGTCACCTCGCCGATCCCGGTCGCGCCGTTGCCGTTCTTGACGGTCGCCGCGCCGGCGACCGTGCCGACCTCGATCCGGCCCGCGCCGACGACCTCGACGTCCCCGCTCGCGCGGGTCAGGCGGATGTCGCCGAGGTCGGTCCTCAGGCCGGCGTCGGCCACGTCGTCGGCCTGGAGGTCGCCGAGCGAGGTCTTGAGCGTGACGTCCCCGAGGCGGCCTTCGCAGAAGAAGCCGCCCATGGCCGTGGTGCCCCGGACGTCCGATCCGGCGGGCAGTTCGATGCTCACCTCGACGGCGCCCGGCTTGCCGAACAGGGACCGCTTCTTCGGGGTCCTGACCGTCAGGCGACCGCCCGAGCAGGTGACCTCGGTCTGCTGCACGGCGCGTACGTCGTTGTCGTCGGAGCCGTTGCGCGGCAGCACCTCCACGACCGTGTCGGTGCGCTTGCCCGCGGTGATGCGGGCGGTGCCGACCTCCAGCTCGAGGATGACGGAGATCGGTTCGGGGGTCTCGAAAGCAGGCATGGCTGTCCCGTCCTCTTGGCTCGGTTGGATGTTCCCGCCGGTGAGGCGGGTGATGGGTGACGTCGACGGATCGGCGATCCGCCGGTGAAGGGGGGTGGCGCGGCGTGGCCGGCGCGGGCCGGCCGGCTTTAGCGGACCCAGCCGGTGAAGCCCCGGCCGCCCGACTCCTTGCCGCGGCCCGGCAGGCTCGCGCGCCCGCCGCCGTCCAGCGCGGTGGACACGGCCCGCACCAGCCAGGCGTTGACCGACAGGCCCTCCGCCGCCGCGGCGTCCTCGGCGCGGGCCTTGAGGTGGGCGGGGAGGCGGAAGTTGATCCGCGCCATGGCACCGTCGTCGGTGTCCGCGGGCGGCGGGGCGGGCGCGGCCGGGGCCGCGAGCGGTTCCCGCACCTCGCCGAACGGCTCGGCGGCGGGCGGTGCCGTCACCACGAACTCCGGGTCGAGTCCGCGCAGTCGCACGTCGACCGAGCCCGGCGCCAGCTCCCGCGTGACCTCGCCCATGGCGGCGGACAGCGCGTTGAGGAGGGTCAGGCGGGCGGCGGACTCCAGGGGGGCGGTGAGCCGCTCGGCGAGGGCGCGGGCGTCGTCGCCGCCGGCGTTCGCGGCGACGGCCAGCTCGTGCCGGAGGTTGTCGACGTAGGGGGTGAGGTCCATGACGCCATCATGGCACATAAATGGCGCCATGGATGGAACGAATTGGCGCCTCTTTGGCGCGAGCGGCGCTGAGCTGCTGTTTCTCGTGAAAATTGGCACCCCCGGACGCCACTTCCGCACGCCGGGAGACCGATGACGGTCCGCCGTGGCGCCACAATGGCACCACTCGGGCCACACGTCTGGCGCCACCGCGGGGGGGTACAGGACGGCCGCAGAGGTGCGTGACACGCACGGGCACATGCGAACGGGCCGCGGTCCCGGCCTCAGCCGTTCACCGCAGCCCGCACAGTCCTGCCCGTCGGGAACCGACCCCTACGAGGGCTGGCCCTGGGCGCGGGGGGAGTCGACCGCCTCGTCCTCCTGGGAGCGGCTGGACTCCAGGCCCGCCTTCATCCGGTCCACCCGGCGCACCACCGTCTCCGAGGCGCGGTCGCGCTCCTTGCGCAGCAGGACGAAGCTGATCGGCGCGGACAGCACCAGCGCGAGCAGCACGATCCACATGCCGTTGGAGTCGCCCAGTCCACGCGGGAAGACGCCGAGGTAGACGAGTCCCCAGACGGCCGCGAAGCAGCCTGCGAAGACACCGAGGCGCATCAGCGTGTAGCGGAGCATCTCAACCCACTCTTCCGTCTCTGGGCCCCCGCTGGGGGAGGTGAAAAGGTCCCGAAGGTCCCATCCGGCACCGTCCAGTGAAGCACGCCCGGCTTCCGGTCCCGCAGCGGGGGCGGGCCGGGGGCCGTCAGCCCAGCGGGAGCAGCATCGTGACGTCGTCCCGGTCGTCGCCCGGCGCCACCCTGATCGCGCCCGGCACGCGGCCGACCTCCTTGTAGCCGCAGGACGCGTAGAAGCGCTCCAGGCCGAGGCCGCCCCGGCAGGTGAGCCGTATCGCGTCCACGCCCTCGAAGGTGCGGGCCGCGTCGGCGGCGGCGGCGAGCAGCTCGCGGCCGTACCCCTTGCCCTGGTGGCGGGGGTGCACCATCACCGTGTAGAGCCACAGCCAGTGGGTCATCAGGCGGTGCGTGTTGAAGGTGAGGAACGCGGTCGCCGCCACGTCGCCCGCCTCGTCCCGTCCGACGAGGAGGCGGGTGCGGCCCTCGGCCATCTGCACGAGGTGGCGGACCAGTTCCGGGCGGACGAGTTCCCGCGTCACGGGCGGTACGAAACCCACCGCCCCGCCCGCGTTGGAGACGTCCGTCCAGAGGTCCAGGAGGCCGTCGCGCAGGTCGGGGGTGATGGCGGGGTCGAGGGTGAAGGTAAGGGACACGGGTGAATGTTAATCCTTACCTTCGGGAGGGGCGCGTGCGGGTTCGCGGGCCGGTGCCGCCCCGTCAGACGCGCATCGGCTGGGGGGAGTCCCTGCGGGCGGGGTCCGGGGCGTCGTACTCGCGGATGATCTCGTAGCGGGTGTTGCGCTCCACCGGGCGGAAGCC
>NZ_JBFBCB010000096.1:0-13894 GCF_040682975.1 Streptomyces sp. NPDC051051 | reverse complement strand
GTGTTCACCGGCCGCTTCGCCTCCGGTGCCCTCGCCTCCTTCGAGGCGACCCGCTACGCCACCGGCCGCAAGAACGCCCTGCGTCCGGACGAAAGACCCCGGGGAGCCCTGACCGCTACAGGTGCAGCAGCCGGTCCGTCAGTTCCCGGTAGTCCCGCAGGGCCAGCCGGAGCTGCTCGGTGTCCGCGGTCTCGGCGGGTGCGCCCTTCCTGCCGTCCGCGAGCTGCCAGGAGCCGCGCAGGGTGCGGCGGCGGCTGTTCACGGCGTCGGTGAAGCGGGCGGCGAGTTCCTCTAGGACGTGGTCGGCCTCCTCGACCGCGTCCCGGGGCCGGTCCACGAACCCGGCGACCGCGTGCCGCATCCGCTCGGAGAGCTTGTCGCACTCGTCGTGCGGGAGCAGCGGGGCGCCGTCGGCGTCGTGGACGCCATGGGCGGCGCCGGCGCCCCGGGGGGTGTCGTGGGTGCCGTGAGGGTCGCCGGTGCCCCGGGAGGTGCCGAAGCCGCCGCTGTCCTCGACGGCCCCGGCCGGAACGCCGCCGGACGCGGCGGCACGCGGGTCCCGGTCACCGGTGACCGGGTCCACGGACGGGTCGGCGGAGGGGTTGGCGGACGGGTCGGCGGGCTCGGCCGCCGGGCTCTGCGCCCCCAGCCTCCGCCCCAGCCCCTGCCCCTGAGCCCGTCCCTGTTCCGGTCCCGGCTCCTGGCCGTGTCCCCGGCTCTCCCCCAGCGGTACGACTCGAGGCTGTTCCTGCTCCTGTGCCGCGCGGCGGTACTCGCCGCCGGAAGTCACGTCGGCCATGCCTGTTCACCCCTCCTTGGTCTGGTGCCGGTGGAAGCCCGGCAGGTGGAACCCGGAGCCGCCGTCGTGGCGCGCGGCCGGACGGTCCTGTGCGGGCCGGGTCGTCAGTGCCCGGCGGCTGCCCTCCTCCACCAGGTCGTCGAAGAGGTCGCGGGCCTCGACCATGGCGGCCCGCAGGTCCTCGGTGCCGGGGGCCTCGCCGCCCCGTGCGCCGCCGTCCTGGTGGAAGCGGGTGACGTGGTGCACGTGCCGGTAGCCCTGCACGTGGTCGGCGTGGTGCACGGCGAGCGCGGCGACCTGCTCGTCGTACTGCCCGCCGTCCGGGTAGCCGCGGGCGCCGGCGACCTCGGACAGGATCCGGTCCGCCTCGGCGACCGCCTCGCGCGGGGAGTCGACGAAGCGCTCCTGCGCCGCGGCCCAGCGGGCTTCGAACCGCTCGCGCTCGGCGGGCTCCAACGGCCTCTCCTTCAGCCCGCCGTGCCGCTCCACCAGACCGCCGAGTTCCCGCTCGGCCGCCTTGACGTCCCCGCCGTGCCGGGCCACGGCCCGGTCGTACTCGGGCCCGAAGCGGCGCTTCAGGCCCCGTCCTCCATGTGACGACCCTCGGGCCCGTACGGCCAGGACGGCCGCGACGGCGAGAACGGCCGCCACGATCACGATCAGAGCGATGATCACGCCTGTGGACATGGTTGCCTTCCGGTGTTTCGGCCCCTCGGGCCGGCTCACAGTCCTGGTTGCCCGGACCGGGGCGGACAAACGGCGTCCGTGTCGTGCCGGGCGCGCCGGACGGCCGGGAGAGGCGGGGGACCCGCGTCGCCCCGGCCGCGCATATCCGGTTGCGCGCCCGGCGGGGGAGCTGCCGAGAATGACCGGCATGACCTCCTGGACCGTCGCCCCGGAACCCGCGGACTCCCCCGTCGCCGCCGCGCTGTGGCGGGAGTACTACACCGAGGTCAGCGACCGCTGGTACCTGCTGCACGAGGGCCGGCGGACCGATCCGGACGAGCTGGAGCGGGAGATCGCCGCCCGCACCGGGGCCGGTCTGGAGCCGCCGGGCGGACGGTTGCTCGTCGCCCGGTACGGCGGCGAGCCGGCCGGGAGCGCGGGCGTACGGCTGCTGGACGCGGCGACGGCGGAGCTGACGCGGGTGTTCGTGCGGCCGGGGGCGCGGGGCAGGGGCGGCGGGCCGCTGCTCGTCGGGGCCGCCGAGGAGGCCGCCCGCGCGCTCGGCGCCGGGCGGATGGTCCTCGACACCCGCGGCGACCTCGTCGAGGCCCGCGCCCTGTACGCCCGGTGCGGCTACCGGGAGGGCGCTCCGCACAACGACGACCCCCACGCCGAGCACTGGTTCGCCAAGGACCTGACCGGCGGGAGCGTCGGCGGCGGCGCGGGCACCGGCGGCGCCGGGCGCCTCAGCTGAACCGGGTCACCGGGCTTTCTCCGTGCGGCTGTTCGCGGTCGGAGCCGCACAGTTCGTCGTTCAGCTCCTTCACCAGCTGCGTCAGGTCGGTGGGGCGGTCCGGGCCCCACCAGTCGCCGAGCAGTTCGGCCAGCGACTCCTCGCGGGCCCGCGAGAGACGTTCGGCGGCCTCGCGGCCCTCGTCGGTCGGCACCAGGTCGAGACCCTCGCGCACGGCGAGCTGGCGTTCCTCTATCTGCCGGACGGCCTCCAGGACCACGGACAGCGGGACGGGGCCGCGCTCGGCGAGCCGGCTCGGCTCGACGCTGCCCTGGCGCTTCATCCGCAGCAGCATCCAGCTCGCGGCGGGCAGCAGGTCGTAGCCGGCCCGTTCGGTGATCGTCCGGTAGATCTCGCGGCGGCCCTCGCGGGTGCCGAGGACGGACAGGGCCCGGCAGACCTCGTCGTGCGAGGAGCGCTCGACCGGGTTGCTGGCCAGTGTCTCCGTGACGTCCGGCGCGGTGACCGAGGCGCGCAGCGGGTCCTCCTTGAGGAACCAGGCGAGGAGGAAGCCGAGGACGGCGACCGGGGCGGCGTACAGGAAGACGTCCGTGATGGACGAGGCGTAGGCGTGCAGGACCGGTGGGCGCAGTGCGGCCGGCAGGTCGCCGATGACGCGCGGGTCGGCCTCCAGCGCGTCGAGGGACACGCCGGGCGGGAGGTCGACGCCGCGGAAGGCGTCCGCGAGTTTGTCGCCGAGGCGGTGGGTGAAGACCGTGCCGAAGAGGGCGACGCCGAAGGAGGCCCCGATGGAGCGGAAGAAGGTCGCGCCGGAGGTGGCCACGCCGAGGTCCTCGTAGGAGACGGCGTTCTGCACGATGAGGACCAGGACCTGCATCACCAGGCCGAGCCCCAGGCCGAAGACGAAGAAGAAGGCGCTCATCTCGGCCGTGGAGCTGTGCTCGTCGAGCCGGTGCAGCAGGAGCAGGCCGACGGTCGTCACGGCGGTTCCGGTGACCGGGAACACCTTCCAGCGGCCGGTGCGGCTGACGATCTGCCCCGACGCCGTCGACGCCAGCAGCAGACCGGCCACCATCGGCAGCATGTGCACGCCGGACAGGGTGGGCGAGACGCCCTGGACGACCTGGAGGAAGGTCGGCAGATAGGTCATCGCGCCGAACATCGCGAAGCCGACGATGAAGCTGATCACCGCGGACAGCGTGAAGGTGCGGATGCGGAACAGTCTGAGCGGCAGGACGGGTTCGGCGGCCCTGCGTTCCACGGCCACGAACGCGACGGCCAGGACCACGCCCAGCACCGCGAGTCCGACGATCTGCGGCGAGCCCCAGGCCCAGGTGGTGCCGCCCAGGGAGGCCACCAGCACCAGGGAGGTGGCGACCGAGGCGATGAGGAAGGTGCCGAGGTAGTCGATGACGTGCTTCGTCGACCTGCGCGGGATGTGCAGGACGGCCGCGATGACGCCGAGCGCGACGACACCGAGCGGGAGGTTGACGTAGAAGACCCAGCGCCAGCTCAGATGCTCGGTGAAGAGGCCGCCCAGGAGGGGGCCGAGGACGCTGGTCGTGCCGAAGACTGCGCCGAACAGGCCCTGGTAGCGGCCGCGTTCACGCGGCGGGACGATGTCGCCGACGATCGCCATGGACAGCACCATCAGCCCGCCGCCGCCCAGGCCCTGAAGCGCGCGGAAGCCGATGAGCTGCGGCATGTTCTGCGCCATCCCGCACAGCGCCGAGCCGATCAGGAAGATCACGATGGCGATCTGGAACAGCGTCTTGCGCCCGTACTGGTCGCCCAGCTTGCCCCACAGCGGGGTCGCGGCGGTCGATGCCAGCAGATAGGCCGTGACCACCCAGGAGAGGTGGTTCAGGCCGCCCAGGTCGCTGACGATCGTGGGCAGCGCCGTCGACACGATCGTCTGGTCGAGGGCGGCGAGCAGCATGCCGAGCAGCAGCGCGCCGATCGACACGAGGACGTTCCCGGGCACGTGCTCCTGGCGGGGATCCCCCGTCAGGGCCTGCGCGTCCAAGGCCATGGATGCCTCCTGCAACTCGCGTGGACCTTTCCATCGTGATCGGTGTGTCCCGTTATGGCCTGTCGAGTCCTGCCGGAACCTTCCGTTCCGGGGGTGGCGGGCAACCGGTTGTGTGGAGGATCTGCATAATCCTTGGAGTTTGGATGGGGAGGGGCGAACGGGTGAACGATCCGACGGACGGGCAGGGGCGACCGGGAGAACCGGTGCACCCGCAGGGGCACGGGCACCCGTGTCCGCGGTGCGGTGCGCTCCGGGCGGCGGACAACACCCCGTCCTGCGCCTGCGCCCGGCAGGCCTCCGACGCCCTGCGCGACACCCGCGAGGCGGAAGCGGCGGCGGCGGAGGACTTCGATCCCCTGCGGATACGGCCGTACGTGGAACTCGGACAGGGAACCGGGTCCGGAGCCGGGTCCGACGCCGGCCCGGGGGGCGGCCCGGGGGACGGGGAGGCGGCGGCCGGTGACGCGACGATGCCGTTGCCGACGGCCGCCGTGTCCGACGCGACCATGCCCCTGCGGGCCGTCCCCCCGTCCGCCACGGCTCCGGTGCCGACACCGCTCGCGCCGCCCGGCTCCGCGCCCAGCGACACCGACCTGAGCCTGTTCGAGGCGGGCGGGGAAGCCGGGGGCGGCCCGTACGACGACGGGGCCCCGCGCGGACGCCGGCGCCGTACGCTGCTGATCGCGTCCACCGGTGCCGCCGTCGCCGTGATCGCCGCGGCCGGGTTCGCGAGCGGGATGTTCTCCTACGAGCCGCCGGCCCGGAACCAGGCCGCCCCCGAGGGGGTCCGGGCGGCCGTCCCCGACACCTCGACCAGCGCACCCCCGGCGTCGCCGTCCGCGAGCCGCTCCGCGTCCCCCTCGGCGTCGAGCGCCTCGCCGTCGCCCTCCGAGAGCGCGAGCGCGTCACCTTCCGCGACGGAGTCGAGCGCCTCCCCGTCGCCCTCCCGCACCACCGAGCCGAGCCCGAGCCCGTCGGCCAGCCAGGCCACGCCGTCCCTGGCCCCGGGGAACGGGGCCGACGGCGACGGCGACGAAGCGACCGTCCTGCGCCGCGGGGACCGGGGGCCCGAGGTGACCGAACTCCAGTTGCGGCTGGGGCAGGTGTACCTCTACAACGACGAGGCGAACGGGGTGTTCAGCGGCCGGGTCGAGGACGCCCTGCGCAACTATCAGTGGTCGCGGGGCATCCAGGGTGACGAACTGGGCACGTACGGGGCGACGACCCGGGCACGGCTGGAGTCGGAGACGAAGGAGCCCTGAGGGCCTGCCCGACGGCGGGCTGCCCGGCAGGGCCGCGCGGCCTCCGGCGCCGGTGCCGGTGCCGGCTTCAGCGGGGGCGTCGGTGCCGGTGCGGGCGCCCGTACGAGCGCCGGTACAGGTGTCGGTACGGGTGCCGCCGGAGCCGCGACCGCCAGGGCTCCGCGCCGGCCCGTGAGGGGCACCGCCCCCGGTCTCCACGGAGCGCGCTCCTCCGCACGGGGCGAGTCGCCCCGTGGGTCCGCCCGCCTCACCCCAGGTGGATCCGCACCTCGGTCCCGGCCGTTTCCACCCGCACGCCCGTCAGGTCCTCCACCACCGCGTCCGGCCGGTGGGCGACCGCCCGCGGCCCGACCCCCACCACCCGCATGCCCGCGGCGCGCCCCGCCGCGATCCCCGCCCCGGAGTCCTCGAACACCACGCACTCCGCCGGGTCCACGCCCAGCTCGGCCGCGCCCTTCAGGAAGCCCTCGGGGTCCGGCTTGCTCGCGCCGACCGATTCCGCGGTGACGCGGATCTCCGGGAGGGGCAGGCCCGCCGCGGCCATGCGGGCCGTCGACAGGGGGGCGTCCGCCGAGGTGACCAGGGCGTGCGGGACCCCGCGCAGGGAGGCGAGGAAGCCGGGAGCGCCGGGGACGGGGACGACGCCGTCCAGGTCGGCGGTCTCCTCCGCGAGCATCCGGGTGTTGTCGGCGAGGTTCTGCTCCATGGGGCGGTGGGGCAGCAGGACGGCCATCGACGCGTACCCCTGGCGGCCGTGGACGACCTTCATGACCTCGTCGCCGTCCAGCCCGTGCCGCTCGGCCCAGCGCCGCCAGACGCGTTCCACGACGGCGTCGGAGTTCACGAGGGTGCCGTCCATGTCGAGGAGGAGGGCACGGGCGGTCAGGACGGTGGTGGACACGGCGGCCGGCATCGGCGACTCCCAGTGCGGACGGGCACGTGCGCGGGCACGCGGAGAACAAGGCGGCCCCGCCCGCCGGTCAGGGAGAACGGACGGGAGCCACTTTGTTTCCCCACGGTACAAAACAGTCGGGCCGTTGCGCCAGCCGCCCCGGGAAGGTTCACCGTCCGTTCAGCTCCGCGCGGGGCTCAGCCGGTGGCCGCCTCCCACAGGCTCCACACGCCGAGGCCCAGCATCAGCGCCGCCGCGATCCGGGTGATCAGCCTCAGCGGCACCCGCTTCATCAGGGCCTTTCCGCCGACGATGCCGAGTCCGGCCACCGACCACAGCGCCAGCACCGCGCCGAGACCCACGGAGAGCGGGTCGTCGTAGCGGGCTGCGAGGTTGGCCGTCATGATCTGCGTCAGGTCGCCGAACTCGGCGACGAGGATGAGCATGAAGCCGGCCCCCGAGACCTTCCAGAAGGACTGGTTCTCGGGCTTGCGGATCTCCTCGTCGTCCTCGTGCTTGTTCCTCAGCAGCACGGCCGCGCCGCCCAGGAACAGCACGCCGGTGAGCACGTGCAGGATCTGCTGCGGCAGCAGGGTCAGCACGCTGCCGGCCGCGACGGCGAGCGTGACGTGCAGCGCGAAGGCCGCGGCGACACCGGCGAAGACGTACGAGGCGCGGTAGCGGGTGCCGAGGACGAGGCCGGCGAGGGCGGTCTTGTCCGGCAGTTCGGCGAGGAAGACGACGCCGAAGACGAGCGCCGTCACGGTCAGGCTGATCAAGGGTCCTCAATCGGTCGGGGGCTGCCCCGCCGAGAGTGCTGCTTCCTTCGCGCAGGACGCCTCGGCACGGCAGCACACGTCTGATCCGTGCCGTACGGCACGGAGGTGCACTGCTTGCCGAAGGTCTCGCTGGCCGACCGCGGAACGGTCTGCCTCCGGGCGCCGGCTCAGACGAGCTGAGCAGTATGTCGACGGTCCGGCGAAGAGCTACTCCCCTTCTGCGCCGTCCATGCTACGCGACCCTCGCGCCGACCCCCAGGGCCCGGCCGCCGGACGAAAGTCCCGCCACGCCCCTTGTCGTGTCATGTTCACGTCACTAACTTCTTACCGCGCGCACACCTCCCCGCAACGCGGCCCCGCGAGCATTCCCTCGCTCGCACCGCAACACCCCCACCCCTCAAGGGAGTTCGCATGTCACGCATGTCGAAGGTCTACGCGCGTCGACGGGTCAGCATACTCGCGGCGCTCTCCGGACTGACAGCCTCCGTCGCCCTGTTCAACTCCCCGAGCGCCTCCGCCGCCCTCCCCACCCCGGTCAGCGCCGCCACCGCCCGCACCTACCTCGCCTCGCTCACCGTGGCGGCCGAGGACCGCACCGGCTACGACCGCGACCTGTTCCCGCACTGGATCACCCAGTCCGGCACCTGCAACACCCGCGAGGTCGTCCTCAAGCGCGACGGCACCAACGTCGTCCAGGACTCCGCCTGCGCCGCCACCAGCGGCAGCTGGTACTCCGTGTACGACGGCGCCACCTGGACCGCCGCCTCCGACCTCGACATCGACCACCTGGTGCCGCTCGCCGAGGCCTGGGACTCCGGCGCCGACGGCTGGACCACCGCCCGCCGACAGGCCTTCGCCAACGACCTCACCCGCCCGCAGCTCATCGCGGTCACCGACAACGTCAACCAGGCCAAGGGCGACCAGGACCCCGCCACCTGGATGCCCTCGCGCACGGCCTACCGCTGCACGTACGTCCGCGCCTGGGTCCAGGTGAAGTACTACTACGGCCTCTCCGTGGACTCCGCCGAGAAGAGCGCCCTCACCAGCTACCTCGCGAGCTGCTGATCCGGAAATTCGTGCGGAAATCTCCCCGTCCGCCTCCGTCGTTCCGTACCGTACGGGACGACGGAGGAGGCGATCACGTGGCCGAACTGCGGCTGGGACCCCTGCTGAGATACGCCGACGGTTCGTCCGCGACGGTCTGGATCGAGGCGAGCCGTCCGTGCTCCGCCGAGGTGCGGTGCGCGGACGGCTCCGGCGGCACGGCCCGCACCTTCCAGGTGGCGGGCCACCACTACGCCCTGATCCCGGTCACCGGCCTCACGCCGGGCACGGTCACGCCGTACGAGGTGTCCCTCGACGGCACGCGCGTGTGGCCGCTCCCCGACTCGCGCTTCCCGCCCTCGGCCATCCGCACCCCGGCCGGCGACGCGGACGTGACGGTGGCCTTCGGGTCCTGCCGGTGGGCGTCGCCCCCGGCCGACGAGCACGACCCGGTGGGGCCCGACGCCCTGGACAGCCTGGCCGAGCGGATCGCCGCCGACCCGGAGGGCGAGCGGCCCGACGTCCTGCTGCTGCTCGGCGACCAGGTGTACGCCGACGAGACCTCGGACGCCACCAGGAAGCGCATCGCGACCCGCCGCGACCCGGACGAACCGCCGGGCGGTCAGGTCGCCGACTACGAGGAGTACACCTGGCTGTACGACGAGTCCTGGCGCGACCCCGAGGTCCGCTGGCTGCTGTCCACCGTGCCCAGCTGCATGATCTTCGACGACCACGACGTCATCGACGACTGGAACACCTCCGCCGCGTGGCTGGCCGACATGCGGGCCACCGACTGGTGGCGCGAGCGGATCCTGAGCGGCCTGATGTCGTACTGGGTGTACCAGCACCTCGGGAACCTCTCCCCCGCCGCCCTGGCCGCCGACCCGCTCTACGCGGCCGTGCGGGACGCCTCCGACGCCACCGGCCTCGTGCGCGACTTCGCCCGCCGGGCCGACGGCGAACCCGCCTCGGTGCGCTGGAGCTACCGGCGCGACTTCGGGCGGGTGCGGCTGCTGATGGTGGACTCGCGGGCCGCCCGGGTCCTGGAGGAGGACGAGCGCTCGATGCTCGACCCGGGCGAGGCCGCCTGGGTGCGCGAACAGGCCCTGGACGCGCCGGGGTCGTACGACCATCTCCTGGTCGGCACCTCGCTGCCCTGGCTGCTGCCGCACCTGGTGCACGACGCGGAGGCGTGGAACGCGGCCCTGTGCCGGGGTGAACGCGGGCCGCGCTGGGCGCGGTTCGGGGAGAAGGTGCGGCGCGCGGCGGACCTGGAGCACTGGGCGGCGTTCCCGGAGTCCTTCGCCACCCTGACCGCGCTGCTGGCCGAGGTGGGGACGGGACCGCAGGCACCGGCGAGCGTGCTCGTGCTGTCCGGGGACGTGCACCACGCCTACGTGGCCGAGACCCGCTGGCCCGGCGACGCGCCCGACGCGCGGGTGCTGCAACTCACCTGCTCCCCCGTCCACAACTCCATCCCCCGGTCGATGAGGGTGGGCTTCCGTTTCGGCTGGAGCGCCCTCGCCCGCGCCCTGGGGCGCCGTTTCCGGCGGCACGGGCGCTCGCCGCGGCCGCCCGTGGACTGGCGCAGGACCGGCGGCCCCTGGTTCGGCAACCAGCTGATGACGCTGACGCTGCGCGGACGCTCGGCCCGGCTGCGGCTGGAACAGGCCCGCGAGGGCGACGGGCTCGCCCTCGTGACGGAGTCCGAACTGACCTCCCGGTAGGGGGTGTCCGACCGCCGTCCTGCCGGTGGCGCCGGAAACGGCACCACCGGCAGGATCCAAGCCATGGCCAAATGTTGAACTTGCAAGCATTACTGAGATCCGCCTAGCGTGGGTCGCTCGTTCGGTACCGCCGTCCCCACGCGGCCTGCCCACCCCACGGCATGCCGCACGTCCGACACCGAAGGAGTACCCCCCACATGTCCGCTCGTCTCGACAGCGCACAGCCGTACGCGATCGGCCTGTTCCGCATCGTCGTCGGTCTGCTCTTCGCCTGCCACGGCGCCGCCTCGCTCTTCGGCGTCCTCGGCGGAGCGGCCGGCAGCGACGGCGGCACGATCGACGCCGGCACCTGGCCCGGCTGGTACGCGGCCGTGATCCAGCTGGTCTGCGGCAGCCTGGTGCTGCTCGGCCTCGGCACCCGGGCCGCCGCCTTCCTCGCCTCGGGCTCGATGGCGTACGCGTACTTCGACGTCCACCAGTCGGCGGCGCTGTGGCCGATAGAGAACGGCGGCGAGGCCTCCGCCATGTTCTCCTGGGCCTTCCTGCTCCTGGTGTTCACCGGCTCCGGCGCGCTCGGCGTGGACCGGCTGTTCGCCCGGCGTACGGCGTCGGACCGGGAGCCGGCCACCGAGCAGGCCACCGCCGCCGCCTGACCTCGCGCGCCCCCGGCGCCCGGGCGCGCCCTCCGCGGTCGTGGAGAGCGCGCCCGAGGTGCGGACGGACCGCACTCGTGTGAACACTCCGTGGTGAACACACGAGCCCCCCGTGAAGCTCCTGTCACACCTCGGGCGTACGCTGTATGGCTGTCATTGGCCGCACCTGCCGCTCCCCCGCGACACAGCGGCACGGTTCGGCCGCACGGGGGAGACGACGGGGAGTTTCGCGGTGTTCGAGAGTGTGGGGGCGTTGATCGGCGCCCCATGGATCTACGCGTTGGTGGCCCTGTCGGTCCTCCTTGACGTGTTCCTGCCGGTGTTGCCGAGCGGCGTGCTCGTCATCACCGCGGCGACGGCCGCGGCCGCGGGATCGGGGGCGGCGACCGGACGGCTGCCGCACGAGGTGCCCGACATCCTCGCGCTGATCCTCTCCGCGGCGACCGCCTCCGTCCTCGGCGATCTGGCCGCCTACCGCCTCGCCCGGCGCGGCGGGGCGCGGCTGGACCGCGCGATCTCCCGTTCCCGGCGGCTGACCACCGCGCAGGAACGTCTCGGCCGGGCCCTCGCCGAAGGCGGCGGCGCGCTCGTCGTCCTGGCCAGGTTCGCACCGGCCGGCCGGTCCGTAGTCTCGCTCATCGCGGGCGCCGCGCAGCGCCGCGTCCGCGACTTCCTGCCCTGGTCCGCCCTGGCCGGCCTCTCCTGGGCCGCGTACAGCGTCGCCCTCGGCTACTTCGGTGCGCACTGGCTCGGGGCGACCTGGCTGGCGGTGGGGGTGTCCTTCCTGGCCCTGTTCGCCGCGGGCTCGGGAGCGGTGTACCTGATGCGCCGGCCGCCGGCGTAGCCGCCGGGGCACGGGAACCACCCGGCGGGACAGGCCGGGCCGCACGGCAGCCGCCCGGCCCGGCCGCAGGGCCGCCGTGGACCCGGCGCAGCCGGCCCTCGAGATCAGCCCCCGCCCGGCGCGGCCGTGTGTGGTGCGGCTCCGCGTACCTCCAGTCCGGCCAGCAGTTGCGCCGTGGCTTCGGCCACGGCCTCCACCGCCCGCTCGAACACCTCCCGGTTGTGCGCGGCCGGCGCCCGGAAGCCGGACACCTTCCGCACGTACTGGAGGGCGGCGGCCCGGATCTCGTCCTCCGTGGCCTCCTCGGGCAGCGCGGGCGGACGAAGCGTCTTGATACTCCGGCACATGCCCCCAGTCTCACCCCACCCGGCCCGGTCCGTCGCCCTTTTCCCCTTTCCCCTTCCCCCCGCCGTCCGGGCCCTGCCATGATCACCTCCGAGGCGGCCACCGGATCCGGGGCCGACCGACGAGAGGAACAGCGGCACCATGACGAACAAGCTCACTCTGGCGATCCTCGGCCCCGGCGGCGTCGGCGGTCTCCTCGCCGGGCTCCTGTCGCGCGCCGGCCACCGCGTGATCTGCCTGTCCGGCGAGGACACGGCCACCCGGCTGCGCACCCACGGCGTGCACGTGCGCAGCGCGCGGTTCGGCGACTTCACCGCACCCGTCGTGGCGGACACCGAACTCGGCGCCCCCGTCGACGCCGTCCTGATCACCGTCAAGCACACCGCCCTCGACGCGGCGCTGGCCCGCGTCCCGGCCGCAGCCGTCGGCGACGCCCTTCTCGTGCCGTTCCTGAACGGCGTCGAGCACCCGGCGCTCCTGCGCGCCCGCTACGGTCCGGAGTCCGTCGCCCCGGCCGTCGTCCGCGTCGAGTCCACGCGCGTCGCCGCGGGCGTGATCGAGCACGCCAGTCCCTTCGCGGAGATCGACCTCGTCGGCGACCGGGTCCCCCGCCCGCGCCTCGACGGCCTCGCGCGGGCGCTGACGGAGGCCGGCCCGACGACCCGGGTCCTGCCGGACGAGTCGGCCGCGCTGTGGGCGAAGATGGCCTTCCTCGCCCCCTTCGCCCTTCTCACGACCCGTCACGCGCTGCCCCTCGGCGAGGTCAGGACACGCCATCGCGAGGACCTGACCTCCCTGGTCGCGGAGACGGCCGCGGTGAGCCGCGCCTGCGGCGCCCCCGCCGACCCGGCGGCGGCACTCGCCCGCTACGACGCCTTCCCGCCGGCCACCAGGTCGTCCATGCAGCGCGACGCGGAGGCCGGCCGCCCGCTGGAACTGGACGCGATCGGCGGGGCGTTGCTCCGTGCGGCCGAACGGCACGGGGTGCCGGTGCCGGTGGCGGCCCGTCTGGTGCGGGAGTTGCGGGAAGCGGGCTACTGACCGAGGTCGACGCACCAGTCGTTGGACGTCGTCCAGTGCCCCTTGGGGTACTCGAAGCCGAACCGGCCGAGCAGGGTGAACCCCGCTCTGCGGCACACCCCGTTGGAGGCGGGGTGGTCCACGGCCGGGAAGGCGTGCAGGGTCCGGGGTCCACCGGTGTCCCGCGCGCCCTGGCGGACGACCTCGACGACCGCGCGGGCCGCCCGCGCGGCCAGTCCCCGCCCCTGGAACTCGGGCAGCATCCCCCACCCCGTCTCCCAGACCGGCTCCCCCTGCCAGGGCCGCTCCCAGTAGCCGATCGACCCGACGGTCTCGCCGCTCCCGGCCAGCACGACCCGGTACATCCGTCCCGAGTCCAGCTCCAGGTACCTCCGGTGACGGTCGGTCAGCTGTGCCGCCGACTCGGGGCCGCCCAGGTGATCCGTCATCTCCGGGCTGTTGTTCCGCTCCAGCAGCCAGAGGTCGGCCTCCGCCCAAGGCACCAACCGCACTTGCCGCACACCGGTGACGTCCATGCCGCCACCGTAGGGCAGGGGTCCGACAGCGCCTCTTCGTTCATTCGAACGAATGAACCCCCCCTGAGAAACTCGCGACTCAAAATCGAACAGGCGTACCATTGCCGTGTGGCTACGACCTATGACTTTCCCAGCGACCTGCGCGCCGGTCAGGAGGAGCTGCATCAGGTCCGGACCGAGCTGTCGGCCCTGCTGAAGCGGCTGCCCTGGTCGGTCGAGCCGCTGGACGGCTTCAGTGACGACGGCGGCTGGCGCAAGGTGGAGCGCCCCGCCTCCCCCGGCTGGACGGCCGACGAGCAGGCCGAGGTGGAGAAGCTCCGCCGGCGCGAGCACGAGCTGGCCGTGTTCGTGTCCGGCCACCGCTTCTGGGCGGAGGTGGCCGCCGCCGACCGCGTGGAGGCCCGTATGCGCCTCAAGCGCGCCCACGAGGCGCCGCCCGACGAGGAGGCCTAGGGCGTGTTTCGAAAGTAGCGTCGTCTGCCCGAAGGGCAGGCCCGGCGGCGTCTGGTGCGTGCGATCGCAAGGCGGAGGGTCGCCCCGA
>NZ_JBFBCB010000095.1:0-13918 GCF_040682975.1 Streptomyces sp. NPDC051051 | reverse complement strand
GACCTGCAGACACTCCTCGCCACCTGGACCGGCGCCTGCCCCACCTGCCATCGCGACATACCCACACCCATACGAACCTGACCAAGCCCTACTAGAGGGTCTTTATGCCATTCCCGACGCAGACCGCAGCCTGACCGCTGCTGAACGCGATCGACTTCACGCGGCGCTGCAACAGGCCGAAGACCAGCCTGCGGACGCGGGACACCTCGCAGAGCTCGCCCCGGACGCCACCGCACCCTCGGCGCTGCTCGGCGGCCTGTATGTCGCCGCCTCCTTCCCCGAGCCGGCTCAGGTACACGACGCGCTGCGCTTCGCTGCCGGGGCGCTGGACGGCGACTCGGTCGCCTGTATGACCGGCGCGCTGCTCGGAGCGGCACACGGCGTCGAGGCACTGCCCATTGACCTGGTCAGCCGCCACGAACTGGCCTGGGTCCTCGACACCCTGGCCCGCGACCTCATCACCCAGCTCACCGACTCCCCCAGCGGCGGCGAATACAACGGCGGCTGGGACCCGCACTGGTGGAACCGCTATCCCGGCTGGTGACCTGACGGATCTGCCCCCATCACGTCTGCGGAGGACTGTCCACTGGCGCCAGATCATCGTTGAACTCAGTGGCCACGCGGAAGAGAAGGTGCAGCGCCTCGCAGCCGCGTGCCGTGAAGCCGGCACGGACGGCGTGCGTGGCTGAAGCGCGGTCGGCGGCGCCGCGCCGCCGTGCTCACCGGCCTCCCGCGGCGGTGTCACGGCGGGGACGGTTGGGTTCCCGGCCGATCTGCGCGGCGACCTGCCTGATCTCCGTCTCGCCGTAGGCGGTGCGCACGCCGGAGGTGCTGTAGCCGGCGTGGCGGGCGAGGTCCTCCAGCCCGTAGGGGCGGCTGCCGTGGAACTCCCGTCCATAGGCGAGTAGTTGGCGGATCTGTGCGTCGACGGCCTCCTTCCGTGCCTTGAGGTCTTCGAGCGCCAGCAGTAGCGGGTCCACCTCCAGGCCGTCGCTCGCACCCTCCAGATGGAGGACGTCCTTCTTGCGCTGCTCAACCACCTGCTCGCAGGCGTCGTCGTAGCAGTCCTCGGGGGTGACGGAGCCCGGTTCGGGCATCGGGTTGCGCAGGGCGGCCAGCTCTTCAATCGGATACATGTATGCGATTACCGCAAATCTTTACGATGATCGCAATATCTGGTCGTCGCCTTGTTCGACGGTGGCTGGATCGATGAAGGTGCCATCGCGCGGTCCTCACGTAGGCGTCGCCCGGGAAAAGGGGCGCATGCCCCTTTCTGGGCTGTGTCGTCAGCCGGAGGCCTGCCATGTGGTGGTGAACAGGGCATATTCGAGCAGGCCGGGCGATGCGTCGGACGGCCAGCTGCTGCCGGCTGCTCGCGACCGTGCTCGCGGCCGGCGCCGTCATCGGCGGGGAACACGGACAAGACCGAGCCCTGCCCGCCCGAACCCGCCGCCATACCTCGGCAGGGTGGGCACGGGCGGCGTCGCCGATGGGGATCTTTGAAAACGGCCGGGGACGCTCCTCGCCCCCACTTGCTTGGACTTTGAACTGTGTGAAGAGGGTGGGGATCGACAGGGACACCCGCCTCGGCCTTGCTGCGGTCAAACTTCCGGGCCCGCGAGTTCCGGCGAATGCCGCCGACCAGCAGTCATCTGATCGTGAGTGAAGCGTGGGCAAGATCAGAAGGAGCAGTGGGAGGGAGAAGGAAGCCAGATGGTCCACCTCCCTCCGTAAATGTCATCTCCCTGCGTTCGCAGTGCTTTGGGAGGCGTCTTCCTTGGAATGCGGCTTCACGACGCCCCGCCCACGCCTACGGTCCATCTCGCGCCATTCCGGCCGCAGTCCAGCCAGATTCGTGGTGAGGGAATACGCGGCGCCGCAGGCGAGCAGCACCGGCACGAGTCCGACAGCGGTCACCGCCGCCCCGGCGAGCAGCCCGCCGAGAGGGATACCGGCCCAGGCCAGCGAGTCACCGAGCGCGTTGACCCGGCCCAGCATCCGGCGCGGCACCCGCTCGACGAGGACGGCCCCCAGCACCGGGTTGACGAAGCCGGCACCGAACCCACTGACCGCGAAGACGGCCAGTACTGCCCCCAACGGCGCATCGAAGGCGAGGATCAGGAACCTCGGTGCCCCGAGCAGCAGGAACCCGGTGAGAACCACCACCCGCCGCCGCAGCCGGTGCGCGACCACCGCGGCGATCAGGCTCCCGCCGACCGCCGCGGCCCCCATCACACTGCCCATCAGACCGATCGCGGTCGGCCCGTTGCCGGACTCCCTGGCCCAGACGGGTACGAGCACCGACGTGAACGCCGCGTCCAGCAGGTTGGTGATGCCGCACATGACGATGACGGTGAGCAGCAGCGGCTCGCCGCGCAGGAAGGTGAAGCCCTCGCCGAACCGCCGCCAGTAACCCGGTCCCGTTTCCTCGACGTGCGAGGGGGCTTCCTCGACCGCGTGCCCCATGCCGCGAGGCAGCGCGAGTTTGATGATCACCGATCCAAGGGCGAAGCAGCCCGCGTTGACGGCGAGCCCCGTCAGAGGACCGAGCAGAGCCACCAGTGATCCGCCCACCGCCAGGCCGACGGTAGAGGCGAGCCGCTCGATCACACCGGCCAGACCGGTGGCTCGCTCCAGCGGTACTTGGCCGCGCTCAGCCGCCTCCGGGACCATCACCTCCTTGGCCAGGTCGCCGGGTCCCCGGGCCGCGCCGATCAGCGCGACCAGAACCAGCAGAAGAGGAAAGGAGAGCAGGTCCAGGGCGTGGAGCAGGGGAACCGCAGCAGCGGAGGTAGCGCTGGCCAGATCGGTGGTCCAGGAAACGGCCCGTGGGCCGATCCGGTCCACCAGCGGCCCGGTGAACGCCTTGACCACCACGTAGGGCGCCATCTCGCAGAAGGCGACCAGCCCGGTCTGGGTGGCGCTGCCGGTCGTGACGAGGACGAACCAGGGCAATGCCACAACGGAGATCCGCGTGCCGGTCAGCGACACGGCCATGGCCGCCAGCACCCCACCCAGCGGCCGTAAGGACCGCCTTGTGGACATGCCGTCAGTGCCTAAAGCGTCCCCTGTCACGACGTCTCCGCTTCTGTCACGGTCTCAGGACCGGAGTGCACCTCCGACAGGGCGGGCGTATCCAGTTCTGGCAGAAGCTGCGTGATGACGCCGACCCGCTCCGCTCCCTCCGGAGCACTGGCCGCCGCCTCGGGCGTATCTCTGCGGTACCGGGCGATGACGGCCCTCAGCTCATGCCGCAAGGCGACGGCCTCTTCGGGCGTGAGCCGCAAGGCCAAGTCGCTCATGTCGAAGGTGTTGCGCCACGTGCGGGGCATCGTCTGCAACTCGTTCAGCGTCTGCTGAGTGCGCAAGGTGTAAGTGGTGGCGACGGATTGCAGGAAGGCCAAGATGGCCTCGGGCTCTCGATCGACCAGCTCCCGGTCGTTGAGCTCCGTCATCTGATGTACGGAACGCCACCAGCGCTCTCGCGCGTTGCCGCGCTCGGTGTCCTCCTCAACGAAACCAGCCGCGCCGAGCTGGCGCAGGTGGTAGCTGGCCGTCCCGGAATTCACGCCCAGCCGCTCCGCGAGACGGGTAGCTGTCGACGGGCCGTACTTCCGCAGCAGCCCAACCAGGTGGACACGCACTGGATGCGCCATGGCACGCAGCCCCTTGGCATCCAGAACAACGGAGTCCTCTTCAACGTTCGGGCCATCCGGCCTCTCCACTGCATCAGTCATGCGACTCACGGTAGTCCACAAAGAGTTCTTCGCAAAGAGACCTTCGCGAAGGATTCTTTGTGGTTCGGCTCGTTTGCGAGGTGCCGCTGCAGGAGGGTCGCGTCCTCGCTGCCGCACGCACCATCGCGACCGCCGAGACGGTCACCCACCCGTACGGGTAGCCCGGCCCGCCATCCCGAACGGGCTGCAGGCAGGTGCGCGAGCCGACCAAGCGGGGCGCGACGCAGACGGCCATCGTGCGGTGGCCTGCGGCCGTCACCGCAGCCCGGCCGCATGATCTGCGGCACCGCGAGACCAGCGAGCGGCACAAGCAGGGCGTTAGCGCGCGCTGCTCCCGGGTGCCGCGGGCGCAGAGGGGAGCGCCGCGATGACCACGACGGGCATACTGCACGAAAGGCACCGGCTCATCGGCCGCCCGGTGCGCGACACGGTGTTCGGGCGGACCGGTCTGCTGCGGGCCATCGCCCCTAATGGCGACGTCCCCAGGCCGGTGGCCTGGCTGATCCCCGCAGGTGCCGGCATCGAGTGGACGGCGTCGGTTCGGGCGATCAAGCCGGTCACGCCGAGCCGGCCGTGCCCTCACGAGCGCTGACGGCTGGGCACAAAGAAAGGCGATTCGTGGTTCGGTGGGCAGGCGCGTACCCGCACGTGCGGGCCACCGTCCGCATCCACACCGGCCTGGGCCGCGACACCCGCACCGACTTCTACCAGGACCGCCGCCACTACGTGTGGAACAACGACTCCGACACCGCCACCCTGCGCAACGACCGCGACCGCCTCATCGACCGCGAATCCTGGGGCTGCCACCGCGGCGGCCGCCACTGACCGCTCCCCCCACCGCGCCGGTGACGGCTGACCGCCCCACCCGCACGCACACACGAAACACCGGCGCGCCCGGCCACTTCCACGGCCGGGCGCGCCGACGCGCATGGCCCCGTTCGCTGCGCCGCCCGCCACGACAACACCGCCGAAGCGGTCGGCAGCGCTGCGGCCCCGTCGCCCCGCACTGCCGACCCCCGTACGGACGTGCCCGGTTCGCTCGTCGCTACAGTGCATCCCATGTCGAACGCCCAACCCGCGGAGCCCGGCCCGCAGGGCCCGTACCGGCCGCCCCAGCCCCTGGCACAGCAGGTTCCGAACCCCCCTTCCGGCCCCCCACAGCCCCAGGCCGCGTACGGCCCCGGACCCTATGGCCCCTCCGGCCCGTACGGGCCGGGGACGTGGGGCCAGCACCCCCAACCCTTCACTCCGCCCTTCCCGCTCACCATGCCCACCTCCGTGCGGAGCGCGCAGGTGGTGAACTTCGCCGTCGCGGGACTCGGAGTGCTCCTCACCGTCGGCGTGGGTGCCACGGCCGGCGCAGAGGCCGCCGGGCGTTCCCTCGCGGGGTATCTGACGGCACTCGTGCTCTGCGTCCTCGCATTTCTCTACCCGAAGGCGGGCAACGGCGTCCGGGTCGCATCCGTCGTGCTGGCCGTCCTGCAGATCCTCGCCGGCATGGGCGCCGCGGCGAACCACAACTCCGGGGGCATCATTGCGCTCGGCGGTGCCATCACCGTGGTCGTGCTGCTCACTCAGCGCTCGGCGATCCAGTGGTTCGGGCGGCCCCGTACGCCCGGTGCACCGCCGCAGCCGCCGTACGCCTGACACCTGCTCGCGTCCGTGCACACGTGCACGAGAGGCCGGTGCCTCCGGCCGCCCGCCTCCGGAGGCAAACGCAGGCACGGTCCCCGTCCTGTGACCACTCCTACGACTCCTGCGAAGGGCCCGACGACCTCATGGTGCTCGTCGTGGATCCTGCGCGGCTGGAGGTGCCGGTGACGTACGAGGCCCCGGAGGCCGGGGCTGAGGAGTTCCCGCATGTGTACGGCCCGATTCCGGTGAACGCGGTGACCTGGGTGGAGCCGTGGCGGTGGGCGGTGGCGGTGTGGCTCGCCCTGGTGGCCACCGCGGGCGGGCTGACCCTGTGGTGGCAGGACCCGGAAGAGCCGCAGCGACCCGCCTGGGAGAAGTCCGGCCCGACGCCGTCGCTCCCCGAAGGGTGGGAGACGGCGTGCGCGCACGCCACACCCGACGAGAACGGCCGAGCGCTCTGCTTCATCAGGACCCGTTAGCCGCAGGCAGTCACCGATGTCCTGTATACAGGAGGAGCTGACGGGTCGTCCGGTGCCGCCCCGTCGACTGGTTTCGCTGACGAGGACTCTCCCGACGCAGCGGGAAACACGTCTGCCGGCGCCGCCCGTGCCCGCTTCCCGCTCGTGCGGGGGCCGCGCCGACCGCTCCTCCGACGTGCGCATACGTGGTCCTCGGTGGGTGAACCGGGCCATGACCCCCATGTTCACCAAGTGCCTGTAGGATCAGCGCACTTCTGAGGCGGAGGCGTTGGGGCAGGGGCACCGGAGAGCGGCGCACGCCCTGTCTCGGATCCCCTGAGGAGGGTCCGCATGGCTCGTCACGCCCGTGCACGTCTGAGTGTCGTCACCGCCACCGCGGTCGTATCCGTGTCGCTCGCCGTGGGCCCGGCGGCGCTACCGGCTTCGGCCGACGGCGGGACGTTCGGCGACACCACGATCGCCGCGACCATGCGCGTCACCCCGGGCTCCGGCGCGGTGGTGAGTGTCGGTCCCTCCGGGTTCCTGCATTCCGCCACCACCGCGAACGGTCCCTCCGGACTGGAGTGGACGGGCGTGGACGGCTCGACCCGGAAGTTCGAGGGCACGGAGCCGCACGACCCTGTGGAGTACTACGGCACGGCATCGGACGTCGTGGCACTGCCGCCCAGCGGGAGGACGGGCGACGTGCTGCTACGCAACATGGTCACCGACGAGACCACGACCGTCACGGTTCCGGCGGGACAGAAGTACAGCAGAACCATCGGGACCACCGTGGTGACCCAGGGCGGAGCCGGCGCCGACGGGAACTGGACCGAGTTCCATCTGCTGAGCGCGGAGAACGGGTCCACGGCGGACCGCCTCGTGACGGGCCTTCCACAGGGCGCCCACGTCCTCGGTGTCGAGCGGGCCGGCGTCCGCGGGTTCCTCACACTCCTGAAGGTGCCCGGGGAAGACGTCGGACAATACGCGTGGATCGATCTGAGCACCGCACGGGCCACGCTCCTGCCGTACGGCACGGTGTACGGCAATTCCGAGGTGACCGCCCATCACCTGGTCACCCCCCAGGCCGGCGGCGTCCGGATCTACGAGCAGGGCCGGTTCGACACCCCGGTTCGCGAGGTCCAGGTCAGCCTGAAGGACGCCAAGGTCCTCGGCGTCGTCGGAGACTCGCTGATCATCGGCCGCTACGACTCCTCGCTCGGCGGCAGGCAGTACCAGGCGTCCGTCTGGAAGGTCGTGGCCGTCCCCTTCGACGGTTCCGGCGAACGGACGCTCCTCGCCCGCGCGGTGGCCGACCGCGTCGCCGTCCGGCCGGACGGCGGCCTCCAGATCGTCGGCGGCCAGTCCGCACAGGACTACGGCTACCAGGACATCACCGCCGCCGGAGCGGACGCCGCACCCCACGCGACGCGTGTGCTGCGCATCCTGCCCATCCCGATGCAGCTCCAGCGCCTGACACTGGACCAAGGGACCCTCACGACGCTGGAGTACGGCGACAAGGCCACCTCGCACTACGAGCGCCTGCTCACCGAAGCCACACCCGGATACGGCGAGCGTGTACGGGCCGGCGGCCTGCCGGCCCCGTACGACAAGTGCAGTGTCAGCTACGGGCCGTGCCCCGAGCTGTACCCCACCGGGGACGGCCGGACCGTGTACCGCGGGGCAGTCGGCACGGCTGCCGGCCAGCAGCCCGGGCTGCTCGTCGTGGGCAAGGGCGGGACCTTCCCCGGCACACCCGTCGAGACGGGCCTCCAGGACTCCTTCAGCGAGTCCGAGGCGCAGACGAGGATCGTCGGCGCATCCGAGAATCTCGTGCTCGTCGACGGAACTCCCGCAGGCGGCGGCCGGGAACTGCGGGTCATCGACATCGACTCCGGCAAGGTCCTGCACAAGGAGCCGTACCGGCCGGGTGCCATCTGGGGAACCACGGTGTGGACCGCGGGCACGGGTGGCGCGGTGACCGCCAAGGACGCGCGCACCGGGACCTCGCTGACATCCTTCACGGTGAGCACCGCGTGCTCCTCCGTGGTCGACCTGCAGGCCGTCGGCCGGTGGCTGTACTGGAAGTGCAACGCCGGCACCGCTCCGTACGCCGCGGGTGTCTACGACCTCGTCGCCCGCAAGAGCATCCCGCTGCCCACCGGACAGGCCCGCCTCGGCGACGGTGTCATCGCCCTCCGCGTCGACCAGGGGCTGCGTGTGTACGGCCTGCAGACCGGGACGGCAGTGCAGCAGTGGACGACCGCCGCCGCAGGACTCGTGGCACTCGACCCGCGCACCGGCGATCTCGCGTACTCCACGCAGGACCAGGCCGTCCATGTCCTGAACACCGGGCGGCCCGAGGCGGCCCTGCTCTCTCCCTACCGGAGTGTCACCGCACGAGTGGAGACGGACTCCACCCCGCTCGCCTGGCGCGGCGAATGGTGGCTGTCCGAACCGGCGGCCTCCTGGAAGGTGGAGATACGGCACAGGGCGACGGGCCGTGTGGTGGCCACGCGCGGCGGCGGACGGGCCGCGTACTCGATCGCGACGACGTGGAACGGCCGGGACACGACGGGCAGACTGCTTCCCAACGGCGCGTACACCTGGACGCTGACGGCTGCGTCGGCCGACGGGCAGGGCGCGGCGTTGGTCCAGTCCGGCACGATCCGGCTGACGGGTGGCGCGGCGGTGTGGCGGGACCATGCCGGCGGTTCGTCGCTGCCGGACGGTGTCGGCGACCTCCTGACGCTCAACTCCTCGGGGTCGCTCACCTTCCACCAGGGCGACGGGGCCGGGACGCTTCCCGGGAAGGTGTCGGCGAGCGGCTGGCCGACCTCGATCCGGCCGGTGCCGTTCGGCGACCTCAACGGGGACCGCTGCAACGACGTCCTGGTCCGGCTGAGCAGCGGCGCCCTGCGCCTGTACAAGCCGGCCTGCGGGTCGGCGCTCAAGCCGTCGACGCCGTACGTCACCCTCGCCACCAGCGGCTGGAACCAGTACGACGTCCTGACCGCACCGGGTGACGTGACCAAGGACGGTCTCCCCGACCTGATCGCGCGCAACGCCTCCACGGGTGCCGTCTACCTCCACAAGGGCACCAGCACGGGCAGGCTCTCCGCCCGCGTCAAGCTGGCCGACAACTGGAAGGGCTACAAGAAGATCGTCGGCGCCGGGGACCTCAACGGCGACGGCATCGGCGACCTCCTGCTGCAGGACAGAGCCGACAACCTGTACCGCCTGAACGGCACGGGCAAGGGCACCTTCAGCTCCCGGGTGAAGATCGCCGCCAACTGGGGTGGCTCGTACAACGCGGTCGTCGGCGCCGGGGACATCACCGGCGACGGGAGGTCCGACATCATCGCCCGGGACACCGCGGGCAACCTCTACCGGCAGAACGGCACCGGCAAGGGCACGTTCGGCTCCCGTGCGAAGATCGCGAGCGGCTGGGCCGGCTACAAGGGACTCTTCTGACCCCGCCCCTGCACGGTATGTCGTGCCCCCGGCGAGGGAATCGCCGGGGGGCACGACAGCCACCCCTCGTCCTCGCGCTTCGTCGAGGGTTGGCGGGGCAGCCGCAGGCCGGTCGAGGGCCCCCGCGGCCGTCGCTCGTCATGAGCGGTGCTGGTGAGGCCGGGATCCGATCAATTGTTGCTACGGGATCGGTGACATCGCCGCCTACACCGGCTGGGTCGGTGTCGGCACCGATCACGACACCGCCGCGTTCGCCATCGCCTCCATCCGCCGCTGGTGACAGGCCGGGGGCCGGCACGACTGCCGGGCCGCCACCCGTCTTTTGACCACCGCGGACGCAGGCGGGTCCGACTGCCACCGCACCCGCGCCTGAAGACGGAGCTCACCGCCCTGGCCGCCGGGACAGGTCTAGCCATCACGGTCTGCCACAGGCCGCCGGGCACCTCGAAGTGGAACAAGACCGAGCACCGGCTGTCCTCCCACATCCCCGTGAACGGGCACGGCCGCCCGCTGCGCCTGGGCGCGATGATGTCCGGCCCCTGGGACAACGAGGACGAGGCCGACTCGATCCGCATCATCCACCGCGCCCTGGACGCGGGCATCGACTTCGTCGACACCGCGGACGTGTACTCCGCCGGCGTCTCGGAGGAGATCGTCGGCAAGGCGCTGAAGGGCCGTCGCGAGGACATCTTCCTGGCCACCAACCCCGCCCCGGCGCCGGTCGTGCGGCCCGTCCACGACAGGCACGGACGTCACGTGACGGACCGGCACAGCCGATGGCCGCGCCAAGGGGTGGGAGGAGCGCCGGTGTGTGCCCGCCGGGGCGGAAGCGGCGTTGAGGACGGCACGGCCGTCCTGCTGTGCTTCACGCCACGGCGGGAGTTCCCCCTTCGCCGTCACCGCCGTCCGTACGCCGCCCCCTTGTCCCTCGGGCGCCCGGCGTACGGGCGGCGCACCTCTTCCCCCGGCACTCCTTGCAGAGGCAGGCAGGCGATGGCCCACGCGCCCGTTCGCGACGTCCCCCGCCCCACCGCCGCCGCGCGCCCGGGCCGAACACATGGTGTCCCCGCGCATCCCGCCGTCCTTCCGGGACGTGCTGCGCCACCGGCACTGCACCGGTGCCGACTGAGTCAGGCGACGTAGGGGGCCTGGACGTCCAGGATCCAGGTGACGCCGAACCGGTCGGTGAGCATGCCGAAACCAGGGGTCCACGCCGACGCGGCGATGGGCTCGATGACGGTGCCGTCCTCGGCGAGGGCGTTCCAGTAACCGGTGATCTCGTCGAGAGTGTCGGCGCGAACGGACTGGAAGAACGTCCGGTCGGTGATCGTGGCACCGTTCTCCCGGTGTGTGGAGCCCGCCGTCACCGTGATGTCGGTGTCGTCCTGGCCGGGGATGTCGTAGGCCATGACGCGGAACCCGTCCTGGTTCTCGACCTGTCCGAACACGACCTTGTCAGCGCCGGGAACCTCTTTCGGCATGCCGAGGTCGCCGTAGGTGGCGATGACGGACCGGCCGCCGAACACGGTCGCGTAGAACTCGAGCGCCTGGCGAGCGGTGCCGCGGAAATTCAGGTGGGTGGTCGTCCTGATCGTCATGATCTGCTCTTCTTCTCGATGGATCCGACCGGCAGGTGTGCCGTTCGGGACGAGCATCACGGCAGAAGAGGTCAGTTGCGGTCCTCTACTCGAAGCACACTGCAATCATGATCGGAAGCACTTCGCGGATGCTCGCCCTGCTGTCCCTCCTGCAGACGCGACGGGACTGGCCGGGACCGGTCCTTGCGGAGCGCCTGGAGGTGAGTCCGCGCACGGTCCGCCGCGACGTGGGCCGTCTGCGGGAACTCGGTTACCGGATCGAGGCGGTGAAGGGACCTGACGGCGGGTATCGGCTCGAGGCCGGCTCCGAGCTGCCGCCGCTGCTGTTCGACGACGAACAGGCGGTCGCGATCGCGGTCGCACTCCAGGGCGTGCCCTCCACCGGGGTCGACATGGACGAGGCGGCGGCCCGCGCGTTGGCCACCGTCCGTCAGGTGATGCCGTCCAGGCTCCGTCACCGCGTCGACGGTATCCGCTTCACCGGAACCGAGAGCCCTTCCCGTGTCGATCCCTCCGTGCTCGAGACCGTCAGCGCCGCCGTCCGGGACCGGCACACGCTCCGGTTCGACTACGGCGAGAGCGACGTCCCTCCACGGCGCGTGCAGCCGCACGCGATAGTCGCCCGCAAGAGCCGGTGGTATCTGATCGCATGGGATCTGGACCGGGACGACTGGCGCGTCTTTCGCATGGACCGCATGGCACCGCGCACCCCGACGGGCCCGGCCTTCACGCCCCGCACGCTTCCCGCAGCCGATGCGCGCTCCTTCCTCGCCGCCCGGTCCAAGGGGTCGAAGAGCGAGGATCGCTGGTCCTGCGTGGGCGAGGTCGTCATCGAGCTTCCCGCGCGCGACATCACCCCCTGGATCGATGACGGTGAGGTCGAAGAACTCACCGAGCGGTCCTGTCGTGTCACGATCGGATCGTGGTCCTGGGCCGGTCTGCTCGCCTGCGTGGCCCGGTACGACGCCCCCTTCACCGTAGTGGGCCCGAACGCCTTGGCCGAGGCCGCGGCAAAGCTCGCCGAGCGGTTCCAGGACTCCGTCTTTCCGCCGTCGCCGGGAAATCGACCTTCGAGCAGGAAGATCCCGCGCGCGCTGGAAGCGCAGGGAAATACGGAAAAGTGCGCGAGAGTACAGGACGCAAGGTGACCGTTTCGCGTGCGAGGCTCACGTCATGACGAAAGAGGAGCTGACGGACAGGTTGGTCGTGACCGACGCGCGGGCCTGGCGGACTTGGCTCGATGCTCACGAGAGCTCATCTGCCGGGGTCAAGCTGATTCTTGCGAAAAAGGGCACCACGGAACCGACCTCCCTGACCTACGCCGAGGCCCTCGAAGAGGCTCTCTGCAGCGGCTGGATCGACGGCCGCCGCAACGCCGTCGACGCACGCACGTTCCAACAGCACTTCACCCCGCGTCGAACGGCCTCGATCTGGTCCCGGCGAAACGTCACCATCGTCGCCACCCTGATCGAGCAGGGGCGCATGCGACCACGAGGGCTCGCGGAGATCGAGCGGGCGAAGGCGGACGGGCGCTGGGACCGGGCCTATGCCGGACAGGCCGAGGCCGACGCACCCGCCGACCTCGCCCAGGCGCTTACCGCGTCACCTACGGCAGCGGTCCGCTTCGCCGCACTGAGCCGCGCGCAGCGCTACGGCATCATCCATCAGGTGATCACCGCTCCGAGCGAGACCAGTCGAAGAAACCGCATCACGAAATCCCTCACGCGTCTGGAAACCGCCCCGGAGGTCTGACGCTGTTCGGCCGGACTTGCGGGACGGGGGTGCGTCAATCGAACGGTCCTGGCCCAACTTCTGTGGTGTCGGGCCGTGTGAGGCAGCACCTGCCTCTGCGTAAGGCGCTGACCTGTGGATTCCTTCACTCACCGGTCGTGGTGCGCCGAGCGGTCGTGCCCCACCACAGAAGTTGAGCCAGAACCCGGTTTCGCCAGCATGGGTGCACCAGTTTGGGAGGCACCCGGACGGCACGGGGAGTTCGAACGGGCCCGCTGCGCCGGGTGCCTCACAGGCCGAAGGCGCCCCCTTCGACGAGGATGAGCAAGCCGATGGCGATCAGGACCAGGGGCAGCAGAATGTGGCCCCACCGAGCGAGGGCCTTGGCGATGACGGGACGGGTGGCGAAGAACCGGCCGGTGAAGCACCACACCGCCACCAGCGCGAGGAACACCACGGCGTACACGCTCATCCCGCCGATGCCGGCGGTGGCGAACACCGGCACATAAACGCCGATGTTGTCGCCGCCGTTGGCAAAAGTCACCGCGGCGACTTCCAGCGGGCCGGGGCCGCCCGCCTCGGCCTTGCGCCCTCCTCTTCGTCCGTGCCGTCGTCACGGCGGTCCTCCCATGCCTGCCAGGCAGCCTTCAGGCCGAGGGCGAAAGGCAGCAGTCCGAGATAGGGGATGGCCGACTCGGGCAGGAAGGTCGCTCCGAACGCGGCGGCCACCGCCACGGCGAGAATCGCTGCGAAACCCAGGTACTGAGTCTTTTCCATCATCGGTCTGAGCTGGTCAGATGCAGGGTGAGGACGGCTTGGACGATGCTGGTGATCCGGGTGGTCGAGCACCGGAGCTTGCGGAGTAGTCGCCAGGCTTTGAGGGTGGCCATGGCCTGTTCGACGAGGGCGCGGATCTTCGCGTGGGACCGGTTCACCGCCTGCTGACCGGTGGACAGGTTCTCCCACCGCCCCCAGCACGGGGTGCGGACCGTGCCGTCGGCACCCCGGTAGCCCTTGTCGGCCCAGCACGTGATGCCGGCCTCGGTGAGGGCGTCGACGATGCCGTGCTCGCGGGCCGCGCGGATGTCGTGGACAGCTCCGGGCAGGGCCGGTGAGGCCCACAGCAGCCGGCCGAAGGGATCGGCGAGGACCTGCACGTTCATCCCGTGCCTCTTGTGCTTTCCCGAGTAGTAGGGCCGGTCCGCGGCGATCCGGTCGATCGGCAGCAGGGTCCCGTCCAGCAGCACGAACGCCTTCGATGATGCTGACCGGACCGTCTCCGCAA